>NZ_JANKOG010000003.1:0-485817 GCF_024656005.1 Burkholderia sp. SCN-KJ | reverse complement strand
TGGCCTGGAGATGCCACAACGCGTGCACACGAGACCGGCGTTGCCGGTCTCGTGATACATGCGCACCCAACGTAATCGCATCGAGATTTCGCGCTCCATCGCCCCATATTAGTTGAAACGATGTCCGTGAATCACACATTTTATGTTGGTCGACTCGTTGTGCGGCTCATCGAGACACCTTCGCCGAGCGTCACGCCGCGCTCGCTATCGACTCCTGCTTTCAATAGTGGCCGCACAAATCTCGAAAACGAAAATTACGCGGCCAATCTCTACGAATCAATGACTTAGGAGCTCTCTGTCCCCCCGCCTCGCCGCTCCATTTGTCGACGAACCGTTCCGGTCTGGGTCTGCCGCACACCCGTGCTTTTACGACGCACATGGAGTGCCTCCTCAACCAGCCGGCGCTGATGCTGGTCTACGCCGCCTCGCAGTAGACGCACAATCGACTCCAACACGCGGCTATGTTGGAGTGCTGGCTGATTTGACATAGTGCGGCAGACACGTCTGCCTTGTCGCTTCGCAGCCGCTACAGACTCTACCGCGTCTCGTTTCATCTGTACCGAAGACCACCCGTCCCCGGGTGTCACTCCGATGCCGGTTTTCCCCCAATTCTCGTGGAGAGTGAGCCGAAATCCGGCCCTGGAATTAGAAGCGATTACGCTGTTAAAACAAGACGTTAGTGGTGGAAAACCACACGAAAACGCCTAGAAGCGTTTACGCGTAAACACTTCTAATTCACTTTGGCACAGCTGTTCGCCAACAATGAATGTGTCCCCCGGGACGCTTCTCACCGAGACGAAATCCTCGTCCGCCGAGGTATTGCGCAAATTGCTGCAGCGGAATTTTGGTCCAGTTGCCCCTAACGTCTCAAAAATTCACACCGCACCGCACCAAAAAAACGAAAGCGTCCGTCGGGACGCTTCTTCTCCAGCGGAATCCTTGCCGGGTAAGGCTTTGCGCTGCGTGAGGCAAAAGTAGTTCGATGACCTTGCCCCTTGGGAGCCGCCGTTACACCCAATTTCGAGGCGACAACTGCGACACGACGCAAGAAGCAATATGCTCCTCGGTTTGCCTGGATGCATACCCATAATGGTCGAGCATTGACTCACACGGCCGGTCTACCGTTCGCCGACCCATATTTAGGGGCGAATCAGCTCGTAAAATTCTGCAAGGATGATTGCCATTCCGGCCCATTCTCGGCAATGGCGACGAGGTCTAAAGTACGTTCATCAATCTCAGCTTGGTGTTCGAAATGAGCCTCCCCCTCACCGCAGCGCGCCGCATCGCCTTCATCCAGGCAGGCTGGCATCGAGACATTGTTGACCAGTGTCGAGACTCTTTTCTGCGCACGCTCGGTGAACACGGGTTCGACGAGAGCGCTGTCGACTTGTTCACCGTTCCCGGCGCATTCGAAATTCCTCTACGAGCGAAACTTCTCGCCCTTACCGGCGACTACGCCGGCATCGTCGGCGCCGGCTTCGTGGTGAACGGCGGAATCTATCGCCATGAGTTCGTCGCGCAAGCCGTCATCAGTGGACTTATGCAAGTGCAGCTTGAAACGCTCACGCCAGTTTTCTCCGCTGTGCTCACACCTCATAACTTCCACGAGTGCCAAGAGCACAGCTCCTTCTTCCAATCGCACTTCGTCACGAAAGGGCGGGAGGTCGCACTCGCGTGCATTAGTACGGTCGTCAGCTTGAGCCAAGCTGCAACGGTGACCGAAGGCGTCGAACATGTGGCGGCCTGACTCACGGAATCATCGGTCAGCTCGTACAGTCCAGGACGACGTCGTCAGTGTCTGAGGTAATTCCGCTTGAACGGCGCTCTATCGGAAACAATACATGTCAGTCTCCTGCCAATCTACCTCTTCATCTGATACTCAATCGATGCAACCGCCCGCGCGGGTCCGCGTGTTGGCGATGCTTGCTATCTCGATTGCGGTGTTTATGGCGGTGCTTGACACAGCTGTCACGAATACCGCGCTTCCGACAATCACCAGAGATTTACACATCCTCGGTGCGGATGCAGTCTGGATTGTGACCACCTATCAACTTGTCATGGTCGCGGCCATGCTTCCGCTTGGGGCTATCGGCGAGATTCACGGTCACCATCGCGTATTCGTGGCTGGACTCGTGCTCTTTACGCTTTCCTCACTCGGGTGCGGCTTGGCATGGTCATTGTCGAGCCTTGTGGCAGCACGTGCCATACAAGGTCTCGGGGCAGCGGCGATTATGAGCGCAAATACTGCGCTGGTCCGCTTCATCTATCCGGAACAGAAACTCGGTCGCGGACTGGGCCTCAACGCGCTGGTTATCGCAGCCGGCTTTGCGGCCGGTCCGACCGTTGCGTCCCTCATCCTTTCCGTTTCCACGTGGCATTGGCTGTTCTTGGTCAACGTTCCCGCGTGCGGCGTCGCGGCACTGCTTGCATGGCGGTTTCTGCCTGCTACCACGATTGCTCAACGCCGCTTTGACTGGGTCGCGGCGCTTCTGTGTGCGGCGATGTTTGCATTCATTGTTCACGGTATCGGTGAAGGGACCCATCAAGCACCGCTTCAAGTGCTGTTGGCTGAACTCGCCCTAGCCGTGACGTGTGGTTACGCACTTGCGCGTCGTCAATCGGGAGAGGCGGCCCCGCTTCTGGCGGTCGACCTGTTCCGCAGCCCCGTCTTTTCCCTGTCGGCCGTTGCCGCTATCTGCGCGTTCACGGCCCAAGGCATTGCGTTCGTCTCGCTACCGTTTCTGTTGCAGACCTCAATGGGACGCAGTCAGATTGAGACGGGTTTTCTCATCACGCCTTGGCCTGTCCTTGGCGCAATCATGGCGCCGATTTCTGGTTCCCTTTCTGACAAGGTCCCAGCGGGCTTTCTCGGCGGGCTGGGGCTCGCGCTTCTCAGCGCCGGCTTCGGCGTGTTGGCGCTTCTGCCTAACGACGCATCCACGGTGCTCATCGCGGGCTCAATGACGTTGTGCGGATTCGGCTTCGGCCTGTTTCTGTCGCCGAACCAACGCACCATCATGTCGAGCGCTCCACCCGAGCGAGGCGGAGCAGCGAGCGGAATCCTTGGCGTCGCGCGTCTACTTGGGCAGGCGACCGGAGCGAGCCTTGTTGCGCTGACACTCGGCATTTCCCATCAGCACGGTCCGGTCATCGCACTTTGGTCAGGCTGCCTGTTCGCGGGGCTCGGCGGCGTATTGAGCGTACTACGACTGTTCGCACCAAGGCGAGCTTAAGCAGATTCCACGTGAGCGCGATGCATTCGATGGCACGGCCGACGTCCCATTTTGCTGTACCTGTTTTGACCCGACCAACTTTTGCGTGAGAGAAAGCGATGCGTAACCCGAACCTCGAAGCCCTTCTTGTCCGGCTGCTCGGCCAAGAGAAGACTGACTCGTTGTTTTCGACGTTGAATGTGCCCGAGGTGCTGGGCGAATGGGAAGACGACGTTGTGACGAGAGCCGAACTCGCTCAAGCGATGAACATGTCGCTCTTCGACGACCTGCTCGAACGTTCGGAGAACGGTCGCACGTATACTCGCGAAGCGGTGGCGAACGGCGGTTCTGTACATTTCGACCACGGAGCATTGCGCACTGTCAGGTGGGCAAGCAACGGCGCGCTGCCGCCCGGCGAAGTGGCCTTCACGCGCATTCTGCGTCCGCTGGGCTATCAGCTAAATGGTCGCTATCCGCTCGATAAGCTTGGCATGACGGGGCGGGCCTATGTGCATCAGGATGCACCCGACGACATCGCGCAATTCTTCGTCAGCGAGCTTCACCCGGAGCGCTTTTCGGAAGAATTCCAACAGGCCGTCACGAACGTTGTGAGCAGTTCGCGCGACCCATTGTCGCCTGTCGCGGTCATGCAGCTTTGGGAATTGGACCGAGAGGGTTCGATTTCAATCGACACGGCGCACGAACTCCTCCCGGTCATTGTTGGCGCGTTCTCCCGCCAGCATGATGTTCCGCATTTGAGCGACTACGAGCTGCTGCTGCGCGAGTCGGCCGAGATGGCCTGGATTGCGACAGAGGGTAACGCGTTCAATCATGCAACCGACCGCATCGCTGACGTTTTCGCCTTGTCCGAGCGCGAAATCGCAAACGGGCGGCCGATGAAGGCCGAAGTAGAACGCTCCCGCTCGGGGCGCGTTTTCCAGACCGCATATCGCGCCGACCTCGTCGAGCGGCAGTTCTTGTCTGGTCACGGCGACGTGGTTACGCGAACCGTCCCTGGGTCGTTCTACGAGTTCATCACGCGCAAACGCCAATTCGACCGCGAAACGCAACGCTGGACGACCGACCTTCGCTTTGATGCGGGCAACGCACAGGGCATTTTCAAGATGACCGCAAACGCAGGAAAGTAACGTGAAGCCAGCCACGCCGTTTGATGCAAGCTCGGACCTGGTCAGCAGACTTGTGTCCGACCTCCGAAGCCACATGAAGGGGGAGGTTCGATTCGATAGCGGTTCCAAAGCGCTTTATGCTTCGGATGCCTCTAACTATCGGCAAATTCCTATCGGCGTGGTTGTACCCACGGATGTCGACGACCTCGTTCTGGCGCTCGAGGTATGCAGACGCAACGATGTGCCGTTCCTGGCGCGCGGCGGTGGCACTTCCCAGAATGGGCAGGGCGTCAATGTGGCTGTCGTCGCCGACGTGAGCAAGTATGTGAACCGCGTGGTGTCCATCGACGCTGAGAACAAAACTGCCGTGGTCGAGCCCGGGGTCGTTTGTGACTCTCTGCGCGACGCGGCGGAGCAATACGGCCTGACCTTCGCGCCCGACCCCGCCACTCATAGTCGTTGCACGTTGGGCGGGATGATAGCTAACAACTCTTGCGGTGCGCACTCGGTCATGGCCGGCAAAACCGTCGAGAACGTTGAAGCGCTTCACGTCGCGACGTACGACGGCGCTCGATTCTGGGTCGGGCCGACCACCGAAACGGAGCTGGAACAAATCATTGCGCAGGGTGGACGACGCGGCGAAATCTATGCGCGGCTTCGCGCGCTGCGTGACCGATACGCCGAAAGTATTCGAAGCGAATTCCCTCAAATCAAACGGCGTGTGTCGGGCTTCAACCTTGACCAGTTGCTTCCCGAAAACGGCTTCAATGTCGCACGCGCGCTCGTTGGCACCGAAGGCACCTGCGCGGTCACGCTACGGGCGAAAGTGCGGTTGGTGCATAGCCCGGCTCAGCGCGTACTGCTCGTGCTCGGATTCGATGACATCTTCATCGCTGCCGATGCTGTTGCCCATTTCAACCGTTTTTCTCCTATCGCTATTGAAGGGTTGGACCGCGGCATCATCCGGGGCCTGCAGGCGCGAGGATTGAAGGCCGAAGAAATCGCCTTGTTACCTGCTGGCGACGCCTGGGTCGTGCTCGAATTCGGCGCTGACACTGCGGATGAAGCACTCAGGCAGGCGCATGAGGCAGATGCGTATTTTGGCGCGGGGCACGCTGGCCCGCGAGTCACCGGCATGGTCGTTGAAAGCAGGAGTCAGCAACAGAAGATTTGGTCTATCCGGGAGACCGGAGCGTCGGCGGTCGCGCTCTCCATCGACCCATCGAAGCCGGACCCAATCGCTGGGTGGGAAGACGCAGCCGTGGACCCGTTGCGACTCGGCGACTACCTGCGAGAGTTCCAGGCACTCGTCGACCGTTACGGCTACGAGACCTGCCTGTACGGGCACTTTGGCGATGGCTGCGTGCATGCGCGAATCACCTTCGATATACGGACAGCCGAAGGCGTCGCGACGTGGCGAAACTTCTTGCGAGAGGCGGCCCAATTGGTCGTTGACTTCGGCGGGTCGCTGTCGGGCGAGCACGGAGACGGGCAAGCCAAGGCGGAGTTTTTGCCCATCATGTACGGCCCCGAGATTATGCAGGCGATGGCCGAATTCAAGGAAATATGGGACCCGGCGAACAGGCTGAACCCTGGCAAGGTCGTTAATGCATATCGCGTCGACGAGAATCTGCGGATGGGCCCAGCGTACAAGCCGGTTACGCTTGCAACCCGGCTCACTTTTACGAGTCGCGAAGGCAACGGGATGCAACGGGCCGTTGAACGATGCATTGGCATGGGCAAATGTCGCTCGCACGACGGCGGGACGATGTGCCCGAGCTACAGGGCAACGCGCGAAGAGAAATTCTCAACACGCGGACGGGCGCACCTGTTCTGGGAGATGTTGCAGGGCGAGGTCATCTCGGACGGTTGGAACAGCCGTGAAGTCAAAGAAGCGCTCGATACATGCCTTGCATGCAAAGGATGCAAGTCCGACTGTCCGACCCACACCGATATGGCTTCATACAAGGCCGAATTCCTTTCCCACTACTATGAGACGCATGCGCGGCCCCGCCAGGCCTGGTTCATGGGAATGATTGGCCAATGGGCTCCGCTGGCGAGTAAAGCGCCGCGTCTGATGAACTTTCTGACGTCGGGCATCACCGGCCGACTTGGGAAATGGGTCGCAGGCGTTGCGCCGGAGCGCAGCCTACCAGTCTTTGCGCATCGAACATTCCGTTCGATGGTGAGAGACATGCCGACCAAAGAAGTCGGTTCAGCGGGGAAGGTCATATTGTGGGTCGACACATTCAACGACCACTTCTCACCCGACGTAGCAATCGCTGCAGTGAAGGTACTGGAGTGGCTGGAATACGAAGTTGTGCTGCCGCGGCGCCGATTGTGCTGCGGCCGACCGTTGTACGACTACGGTCTGATAGACAGGGCCCGCGCACTTCTCGAGACGGCGGTGTCGGAACTGTCTCCGGAAATTGCAGCTGGCGTGCCGGTGGTCGGGCTGGAGCCTGGCTGTCTGTCGGTTCTCAAGGACGAGTTGCTGAAGCAGTTGCCAGCCAATCGAGCGGCGGCCAAGCTCTCGGAACAAACGCATCTGTTCTCGGATTTTGTCGCCCGACGGGACGTCGAATGGCCACGCCTCGATGCTGATGTCGTCGTCCATGGACATTGCCATCAAAAATCGGTCTTCGGTATGAACGGAGAAAAGGCGCTTCTCGACAAGATTGGCGTACGTTGGTCGTTGCTCGACACGGGCTGCTGCGGGATGGCAGGCTCGTTCGGCTTCAATACTGACCACTACGAGCTGTCGATGAAGATTGCTGAAGATTCGTTGCTTCCGAAGCTTCGCAAGGCCTCGCCCGACGCCTGGGTTGTGACCAACGGCTTCAGCTGCAAGGAGCAGATTGCGGCCACTGGCAAGAATTCGATTCACATGGCTGAACTGGTGCTCAGGGCCATCGAGCAAGCCGGGTTCGACGCCGATGGACATGCACCCATGGACTCCTCTTGCAGAGCAGTCGACCACGCGCACGACCGCGCTGCCGTGGCTTCTGACAGCTATAGTAGGTAGGAGCTGCGGAATGTACGAGGCACGTGTTTCAGTTCCAAATTGGAGCTGGAGCCTTGTAGAGCGAGAAAGCGCTCGGAAGGAAGTTAGTGGGCGGCGAAACGCGCACCGCCAGTGTGCGCTATCCGCGTTTTGAGGAGAGGGCCCTCGTCATGTTGCTTGATGCAGCTACTGGGAGCGGAAAGGGCGATACCGCTTTGAGCGATATCGCCCGTCCATCAGCACTTCATGCGGCGGCCAATTCCTCTTGCGCCGTACCGACCGGATGAAAGCTGCGACGGAAATACACCAGCCCTGCCGAGTCACTGTGGCGCACGGCGTCAACTTCGACAAAGAATACGGTATGAGTGCCTTTCTCGACCACGTCGGTGATGCGTCCGTCGAACGAGACGAGCGCGTCTCGGAGAACGGGGGCGCCGGTGGCCATCTTCGTCCACTCGCCAGTCTCGAAGCGTTGCTCCGGGCTGCACTTGGTCACGCCGGCGAACACGGAGGAAACGTCCTCCTGCTCGGCGCTGACGGTGTTCACGCAGAGAACGCCGTTTGCCTTGAAGAGCGGATGGCTCCGACTCGTCCGATTGATGCAGACGGCGACCGTTGGCGGTTCGTCGGTGACGCTGCAAACTGCGCTGGCCGTCATGCCCGCACGACCCGCCGCTCCGTCGGTCGTGATGACATTGACTGCGGCACCGAGCTGCGCCATCGCGTTGCGAAAGTCTTGGCGTTCGACAGACATGATTGTCTCCTTGAGGGTAAAGGGGAAGCGCGGTATCGGCTGCAAGGTGGCGCTCTAAGCACCGGGATGTATCGCGTCCGTCCATCGCTTCATGACTTCAGTATTGCCGCTCACCCTGTATGCGGGAAGCCAAAAAACTGCGAACCACTCTTTCAACTCTGATGGCAATCCGGTACTTTTGCCGGAAGCACCCATCCGAAACAACGTACTGACCACCATGCTGATGAATCGGATTGACGCGATGGCCTTGTTCGTCACGGCTATCGACGCAGGTAGTCTTTCAGCGGCCGCGCGCGAACGCGGCCTGTCGCTTTCCTCCGTGAGCCGATACCTGACGATGCTGGAGGAACGTATCGGCACCCGGCTCATCATCCGCTCCACGCGCATGCTGGCGCTAACGGAGGCAGGTCGTGCTTACTACGAGAAGGCGAAACGGTTACTGGCAGAAATCGACGAAATGGAAGCCAGCCTGACGGAAGCTTCAGAGGCTCCCGTCGGCAAGCTGCACGTCTGCGGCCCTACCTTGTTTGGGCGAGTCTTCATGCTACCCATCCTGGCCAAGTTCCTTGTTGATAATCCCAAAGTGACACTGGATGTCATGCTCCTGGACCGCCAACTGAATCTCGTCGAGGAAGGTATCGACATAGCGGTGCGCATTGGTCATATGGAGGACTCCAGTCTCATTGCACGCCGGCTCGGCTCGCTGCGGTGGGTCATCAGCGCCGCGCCGGACTACTTGGACAAGCGGGGCACTCCGCAAAGCATTGAAGACTTGGATAAGCATGATTGCTTGATTTACGGGCAGTCGAGTATCAGTTCGGAATGGCAGATGCTGAGTGGTGGCAAGCCGACCAATGTAAAGGTCCCCGTTCGTATGCGGTCAAATACACTGGACGGTGTCGTCGCCGCGGCGGTCGAGGGAGCTGGGCTCGTCTATTCGCCCGCGTGGTCGGTCGCACAGCATGTTGCCGAAGGGCGGCTCCAGGTTCTCCTGCGAAATTTCGAGCTGCCACCTCGCCCAATCAATGCGGTTTTCACACACAACCGTTTGATGGCAGTGAAAGTCAGGTCTCTGCTCGACTACTTCGTCGAGCATCTCTCCAAGACGGATTTCGACACAGTTCCCGAGTTTAGAAGCGCCCTGTAAGAAAGCAAGCAATCACAATCGGGAGGCCTCCGGCGCAAATGCCGTTGGTCTCACTCGGGGTCTTCCCGAACCGGGCATTCGCGTTTCCGCATTCTTGCGCCGTCGTACGTCCTCTCTCGCCTATCTAGCGCGCTGCAGCGACGTAGTCTCCCATCTCCTCAAATTCTGCAAGGCTGGTTGCCAGTGCATCGCCTTCTGTTCGACAGGGCGTCGAGTGATACTGACTTCACAAACACTGCGGTTGCATCCGCCTAAGGAGATAGACATGCTTTTCGGATTGTTCGGTAGTGCTCAGGCAAACAGCTCGACCTTGGGCGCAGGCATCGGTCAAGGGTTTCACGACTACATCGACTTCAATGTCGAAGCCGAGAAGCTCGGGTTCTACAGCACCTTTCTCGTGGAGCACCACTTCACTGGCTGGGGACAGGTCTCGTCCACGCTCAACCTCCTGACGTGGTTGGCTGCACGTACTACAACGCTGCGCGTCGGAACGGCCACGATGGTGCTGCCGTGGCACAACCCCGTGCTCCTCGCCGAGCAAGCTGCAACGCTCGAACTGCTGTCTGGCGGCCGCCTCGACCTCGGCGTGGGAAAAGGCTATCGTCATGCCGAGTTCACGGGTTTCAATATTCCTATTGAAGAAGCCGAAGCACGCTTCGAGGAGTGTCTCGACATCATGCTCAAGTCGTGGGGCGCCAGCGAGCGCTTTTCCCACCACGGCAAGTTCTGGAACTTCAACGACGTTATCGTGGAGCCGAATATCGCACAACGGCCGGCGATGTGGATGGGCGCGGGGAGCGAGCCGTCGATTCGCAAGGTCGCGTCTCGAGGCTTCAATCTCTTGCTCGACCAGTTCGCTGACGCGAAGCTCACCGGTCAGCGCATCGAGTTTTTCAAGCAAGCAATCAGCGAGCAGGGCCGGGCCTACAACCGCAACGAAGTCGCGGTTGCGCGCGACCTCTTCATCGCAAAGGACGAACAGGATAAGCAGGCCGCCATCGAACGCCTGAACCAGTCCCGCCAACGCACGATTGACCATGCGCGTGCTCCGGACAAAGCCGGCGGCTCGCACATCCTGTCGTACTCGAAGGGCGGCCTGCCTCCGACCGACAGCGCTCTCGTCGGTACTGTCGAAGAAATCCGCGAGAAGATTCACGCGCTTAAAGAAGCAGGTGCCGGTTATCTCATCTGCAGCATTCTCGGCGGCTCGCGTGACACGTTGCACCGTTTCGCCAGCGAGATTCTTCCCGAGTTCCAGACGGAACCGGAGGAAGAAGGTGTGTCCGCGTAACCAACTGTCGTCAAAAGGGAGCAGTCATGCCTGTTGACCGGTTGGCGTTTCGCGAGGCGATGGCTCATCTTGGCGCCGCGGTGAACATCATCACGTCGGACGGCGTCTCCGGTCGCGCAGGCATGACAGCCAGCGCTGTATTCAGCGTCACTGACGAGCCACCGACAGTCGCAGTCTGTATCAACCGCTCCAGTCGTAGCGAGGCAGTTTTTCGGAAGAACGGGGTGCTTTGTATCAACACCGTGAGCGCGCGTCAGCGCGACGTCGCCGCCGTGTTCGCGGGCGCGACAAGGTGCGCTCCGGAAGAGCGATTCGGCTCTGGAAGCTGGATGACGCTTGCGACGGGGGCTCCTGTCCTTCAAGGAGCTGCCGCTGCATTCGACGGAGTGGTCACTTCTATTGTCGACAAAGGCACGCACGCTGTCTTCTTCGTTGAAGTCAGGGCTGTTGCGGCCCAGAAGGAAGGAGGTCTTGTTTACTTCCGGCGCGATTTCCATCCGGTTGGTGATGGTGACCGGCATGACGACACGCATGAAGCAGTACCCAAAGAGAGCGCTCCGCTAAAGACTTCCTGAAGAGAAGTTGCGGTGCACTAAATCCCCCATCCAGAAATGCATTCTTCGAATGCTTCGGAGGAGACATGAGTTCGCAGGACACCCTCAACCCCGCGCTTCCTAAGGCGGAGACCGACTTCAGCCAGTCTATCGGTGCAGCTCGCAGACTGCGGGCCATCTTTATCGGCTCGCTGGGTAATCTCGTGGAGTGGTACGACTTCTACGCCTACGCGGCGTTTGCGCTCTATTTCGCGAATCAGTTTTTCCCGCACGGTGACCCCATCACGCAGCAGCTCAACGCGGCATTGTTGTTTGCCGCTGGCTTTATCATGCGCCCCATCGGCGGATGGCTGTTCGGCCATTTCGCCGATTCCTACGGTCGACGCAAAGCCCTTACGGTGTCGGTGCTCATGATGTGCGGAGGGTCGCTGATTATCGCGGTGACGCCGACCTATGCTTCTATTGGCATCGCTGCCCCGATATTGCTCGGTTTCGCACGCATCATCCAAGGGCTCAGCCTCGGCGGGGAGTATGGGACGAGCGCAACATATCTCTCGGAAATCGCTCACGACAAACATCGTGGTTTCTACGCCAGCTTCCAGTACGTTACCCTCATCGGCGGCCAACTGAGCGCCATCGTGGTGCTGTTGCTCCTGCAAAAATGGATACTGAGCGCGGAAGAGTTGAGGACCTGGGGTTGGCGCATTCCGTTCTTTATTGGCGCGGCGCTCGCTGTATTCGCCGCGGTCATGCGCAAGAGCATGCACGAAACGGACGCCTACCGAAAGAAGAACCTCGCGGGGCGTTCGCGAAGCTCGCTGGGGGCAATATTCAAATATCCACGTGAAGTCTTCCTGGTTGTCGGTATCACCATCGGCGGGACGGCAGCGTTTTATACGTACACCGTCTACATGCAGAAGTTCTTGAAGCTCTCCGTTAAGCTGACCGATGACCAAACGACGATGGTTACTGCCGGTAGTCTCCTAGTTGCCATGCTGCTCCAGCCGTTCTACGGTTGGCTGTCCGACCTCGTCGGACGCAAGCGCTTGCTTATCGGCTTCGGCGTTGCCGGCACGCTTTTCACGGTTCCGCTGATGACGAAGCTGCAGACCGCGACGGGACCGCTTCAGGCTTTCCTGCTTATTGCAGCTGCGTGGCTCATCGTATCGGCATACACGTCAATCAGTGGGGTGGTGAAGGCGGAGCTGTTCCCCACGAATGTCCGGGCCACTGGCGTTGGGCTGCCGTACGCGCTCACCGTCTCAATCTTTGGCGGTACGTCCGAAATGCTCGCGTTATGGCTCAAGTCAATCGGGCATGAAGGATGGTTCTACTACTACCTGACCGGGTGTATCGCCATCTCGCTGATTGTCTACATCTTCATGCGCGACACGCTGAAATCTTCAGCGATGGACCGGCATGAGTGAGGTCCCGGTTGGGCGACGGGATGCGACACGCCAGTCATGTTCATCCCTCGTTCACCGGCCATTGCTTTATCTGAGGAGTCGCAATCATGCAGGTGAAAATTTCGAATGATTTGTCAGCGACGTTGGAGTTCCCCGAGGACTTCAAGCGATTCAGCGTCAATGTCGAGGGCAATCCCAGTGACCAGCTTCGTGTCCGGGACGCCGTCTCTTTCGTGGGCGATATGACCGACGCTGAAACCATGTGGGTGAAGGAAACGTGGCTGCGTACGGCGCCGGGCCGAAGCGAGGCGCCGGAATGGCAAGACGGTGTGACAAAGATGATTGCGGGCGCAAAGAAGTACGGCTGGGTTGACGAGGCGACCGGCTGCATCAAGGCACACGTCGTCTGGACTGAAACGGCTCAGTAACCGCATCTCTGTACAGGAATCGAGAAATGAACCAGTTGAATCTTGACAGCGCCACACGCATCGTCGACCGGGCGCTCCAGAAGGGGCGTGAGCTCAAGCTTGCGCCGTTGTGTGTCGTAGTTCTGGACGCTGGCGGACATTTGATTGCAGCTAAGCGCGAAGACGGGGCGAGCCTGCTGCGCCCCGAGATTGCCACCGGAAAGGCCTACGGCTGCCTCGCGATGGGTTTTGGTGGACGAGAACTGGCCCGCCGCGCGCAGACTTCCGCGCCGTTCCTGACGGCGCTGTCGGGGCTGACGGGCGGCAAGGTGGTCCCCGTTCCAGGCGGTGTTCTTGTTCGTAGTAGCGATGGCCTTTTGCTGGGCGCAGTCGGCGTCAGCGGCGATGCGTCGCCGAAGGACGAGGAGTGTGCCGTGGTGGGTATCACCGCTGTAGACCTTGTCGCGGACACAGGGGATGCAGCGTGACCGATGTGAGCAAGCTCGCAGCGGACGCGACCCGCGAATTGGCGCCAAGTGGGGCGTTGCGGGCTGCAATCAATTACGGCAACCCTATCCTGGCGCGACGGAACGCGGAGAGCGGTGAACTGAATGGGATTTCCGTCGACCTCGCGTATGGCCTTGCGCGAGAGCTGGGCCTTGAAGCCGAGCTCGTGCCATTCGGGACCGCCAACGAAGCGTTTGAGGCAATCGCTTCTGGTCATTGTGCCGTTGGATTTCTCGCTATCGACCCCGCTCGGGGCATGCGTCTTGACTACTCGGCAGCCTATGCCTTGCTTCATGGTGGATACCTCGTGCCCAGCGATTCCGCATTCATTACGACGCACGACATTGACCGCGCGGGGGTGCGCGTCGCGGCAGGCCGCAACACTGCATACGACTTGTTCCTTTCTCGCACTCTCCAACACGCCGAAATCGTTCATTCGGTTACGTCTGTCGGCGCCGTCCAGTTGCTGCTTGAAGGCAAGGCGGATGTCGCCGCGGGGATTTACAAGCCGCTTGCGGAATTTGCTTCGACGCGTTCCAACCTGAAGATGGCCGATGGCTATTTCATGGTGATACAGCAGGCGATGGCTGTCCCAAAGGGAAGGTTGTTTGCGCTTGCGTACGTGTGCGATTACGTCGAAAGGATGAAGAGGTTGGGATTCGTCGCCGATAGCTTGACGCGCTCAGGGCAGACGGAGGCGCAAGTGGCTCCGCTGGTTCAGGTATGAAAGCTCTCGACTAGTAAAGTCAACAGCAGGTGCCGGTGAGGTCAGTTGTCGACGTCTTATAAACATCGCAATCCTAATCGTTGGTGTTGTAGAAGTTAAAAAAAACCATATTGGAGACTCTTGATGAAAAAGATTTTAGTGCTGGCATGCACCGGCATGGCGATGGCAAACATTGCCTGCGCACAGAGCAGCGTTACGTTGTACGGCATCATCGACAACGGATTCAATTACAACAGCAACATGAACGGAAATCGTTCATACGCGATGCAAGGCGGCGTGTTGAACGCAAGCCGTTGGGGTTTGAAGGGGACGGAAGACCTTGGCGGCGGATATAGCGCTATCTTCACCTTGGAGAACGGTTTCGACGTCAATACTGGGAAGTTTGGCCAGGGCGGGCTGCTGTTCGGACGGCAAGCATTCGTCGGGCTTTCTTCCCGATGGGCAACGGTAACGCTCGGGCGTCAGTACGACGCCAATGCCGACTACGTGGCCCCGTTTGAAGCAGGCACGCAATGGGCCGGGAATGTGGGCGCGCATCCCGGTGACCTCGACAACCTGAACAACACCGTTCGAACCAATAATGCTATCAAGGTTCGAAGTGCTGTTTTCGGCGGGTTTTCCGCTGCTGTCGAATACGGTGTGGGCGGTGTCGCCGGAGACGCGACGCGTAACCAGGCATGGTCAATCGGCGTTGGCTATTCCAACGGCCCGTTGTCGCTCGGTGCGGGCTATTTGAATGTGCGGAATCCGAACGTCGGCTTCTTCGGAAACGCGACGACCGGCACGCCTTCGGCTACCACCGCGAACGTTGCCAGCCCCGTATACAGCGGCTTCATGTCTGCGCACACCTATCAAGTGGCGAGCGCCGGCGGCGCATACACGATTGGTGCTGCCACCGTGGGGTTCACTTATTCGAACATTTCTTTCAAGGACATTGGTGACCTCAGTAGCGGTCCGAACCCGGCAGGCTACAGAGGCAGCGTGCATTTCAACAACGTCGAAGGAAACTTCAAGTATCAGCTGACTCCGGCCTTGATTGTCGGCTTCGCCTACGACTACACGAAGGGCAGTGACGTTTCGACCGCGGCGGGCACCAACACCGGCGCTACCTACCATCAAGGTATGGCGGCCGTCGATTATTTCCTGTCGAAGCGTACGGACGTCTATCTTTTGGGCGTCTTTCAGAAGGCGTCGGGGACAGATTCGCGGAATCGACCCGCGGTCGCTGCAATTAACAATCAAAGCTCACCGTCAAGCAGCGACCGACAGGCTCTGGTCCGGGTCGGCATTCGCCATAAGTTCTGAGAACTGGGTCCGAGGGAGCCGAAGTGACTTGGTTGTTTGGTCTACGGTGCTGAGTCGCTGCGCCATAGGCTAGACAAACGCACGGCACTGGCAGTCTCCCTCGGGAGAACCGCGCGTTCGCTAGAAGTCAATGTCGAGTTCTTGCTCGTCGTCTACGAAAATCGCTTCCTTAACGCGTACGATTTGGCTCGGTGTCGGGGCCACTGTCAGCGCGCCGCGAACAACGCCCAGCAGGGCACGCGTATCGGCAGCGCCGGACTCTTCCACTGCAGCTTTGCGAACGTTCCGATTGTTGACGGTGCGCTTCACGCCCTCAACTGCCTCCATCTGTTTCTGCATGGATTGCGAGACTCGGTCGCGTTTGACAGCTTGTTCTGCTGTTGGATGTTTACGATGCTTGTCCCGTTCCTTGGCAAGGTCTGACACGCCTCGCATTGAGATGTAGTCGCATATGTCAGGGTAGGTGAGGCCGTACCTTTTCTTCGTCAACGGTGTCCCTTGAAGCTCTACCAAATGGCCGTCGTCGTCCCAGAGCGCATGCAAATCGGAGGTGAACAGCTCGAAGCCATTGATGGTCAGGGTACGCCCATTGTTATAGGCTTCGAATTCAATGGCACTCTTACGAAGCTCATCTGAGGTAAAGCTCATGTTCCCGAAGGTGATGATTCCGCCCGGCGCTTCACGTCCATAGAATGGTTTGGCAAGTCGACGTATCACTTCCTCTTCCGTCATATCCCAGGCCGCGTCGCCGTCACGCATTGCCTGGTTAAAAAGAAACATTTGCTTCGGAACGGGAGGAACATTGCCTTCCAGCATGAGGTCGGTCCGTAGCCTTGTCACATCCGCAGTCAAGTTGTGTCTGCTTATGGCAGTGAGAAGCGCTTTCATGAACTCCGCCAGCGTGAGGGTAGCAGTGCCCGGCGCTCGCCTCAGTTTCGTCCGATTTCGTTTCCTGGCAGCGTCCTTATCAGGCCCCTTTCCCTTTACCGGCTCACCGTACGTCGAGCCGGAGATTCTGGCGACTTCCTCCTGGAAGAAATCCATCGCCTGCTCGACATCGCCCTTCGATTGCGGGCTGCCAGGCGCAGCCATCAGCTGCCGCATCCTCATTCCAGTGACCACGGCGTTTCGCACCTTCTCCGAGATTCCAGGTCCTCGGTCCACGAATATCGCACTCGGACATCCATACACCATTCCATCTAGATGTGATACTTGCCACCTCGCCAGTTCGGCCTCTTTGTCTGTACAGGCACTGAAAGCGCAAGCCAGGTACGCGTCGGCATTCTCCTTGCGATAGGTCACATACCACCCAATTATCGCCCTGCTGGAGCGGTCAATTGCTAACAGAACAGTGGGCTTCAAGACTCCATCGATTTCAATCCTCGAATCGCCGTACCGCAAGAAGCAATCTGCGACTGTGCCATCGATATCGACCACGTTGAAGTCGCCATTCGCAATTTGAGCGGAGTAGCCCTTTCCACGAGCGGAGTCTTTGAGTACAGCCAGGCGAGCGCGTTCCTCTTTTAGGATTGGCGCTGCTATACGTACGGCGTTCGCCTCCGGCGGTAGCTTCCTTGGGTCGACGGGAGAGCTCTGAATGCTGCCATCGGCTGCACGGTTGTAGCCTCGTAATCCGCGATAAAAGCGTCGAACGAGCACGGTAGATGTGGCACCGGGTTCGTGAGCATTGGCGCGGACGAATTTCGTCAGGCTCGCTCGAAGTCTTTCCGGAAACATCTTCCGCCGGAATTTGCTTGAGCGGTCGAGCGTCTGCGCGTAGGTCTTCCGTCCAGATTCGATAAGTGTTCCGTCAGTGTGCTTCGCTCCGTGCCGTGAAACTCCGGGCGCCCCCTTTTCCCAATTGTGGTCTGCCAAGGCAAACTCGTGCTCTCCATAGAACAGATGACGCTCATAGTATTTACGGACAGTCTTCGCATCTAGTCCGAAAATCCTGACTGCGTCGGATACCGCATCTGCATACATTTTGGGACGCATGAATGTCTCGTCGCCGTAGACGCGGGTGACTACGTTTGGCAACGCTGGTGTGAGGGAACCGAGGTGAAGTCATTTTCGGACGTTACCATCCAGCTTCTAGCGGGAGAGGCAGATGACAACCGCACATGAGCGCACGAAAGCAGTCATCGAAACACGCAAGTTTTTGCAGATGCTCGCGTCTGCCGACGAGGTAACCATCAGCGGTCTCGTTCAGTCAGTCGCAGTATGCCTACTGAGGCACTATCCGCTGAACCCGAGGTTTCCATCGCCAGATGGAGGGTTCTCGAAATCGATGACGGGACGCGGCACTTCGTCGGAGTGGATGACCGCGATTTCAGTGGCCGCGTGAGTTCCGCGATTGTCACGTTCGACCATAAGACGTTACGAGGTAAGACACTGTCGGGGCGCGTCTATCAACTCGTTGGCAAACCAGGACGGTCGGACAACGCTGAACCCCAGAAATGACCGCAGGCGTTGCGTCGCGGCGAAATCCTTCCGGCACGTCCTCGTTTCCGTCACACTCGCCCGTTACAAATGATGGGCAGGTTTCCTTTGCGACTACAGGTCCGTCACTTCGTTAGCGTTCGGGGACGGCCCAAACTCCGGGTAATGCCGCGGCGGACACCTCAAGGTCGATGTCGAGCGGATACAGGACCAATGTTCCAAAGTGCCATGGGCACCTCCTCCCAGCGCGTTTGATGCCGTTCGAATGGTTGTGGTTGCGGCGCGTCACACCGGATGGTGTCGGAAGTCACTTCACGTATTTGTGAACTGCTCGTATGGAGAGCGTGCTTCGAGGCCCAACGTTGGCATTCGAGCCACTCGCATGCCCCGCTCGGGGTGCGAGTAAGCACGGGCTCTGGCATCAACACAATCAATGGCTCTGGTCAGCCGGACTTCTGTCCCCAGTGCTTGAGATGCCGCGCGACCTGCCGTCCTGGACATGGGAAATCTGTCTCGGCCGAGTCGACTGGCTGGTCAGCGGCTTTCGCGCGCTCCACGAGCGTTTAGCCTGGGAGCCCGGTCTGCTGATAAATGGCGGCCCATCGCGCGATGTCGTCGCGGAGACCTTCAAGCTTCGGCTTCGAATTTTGAGCGGCCCTCGCAGTTTCATCGAGGAGTACGACAGTAAGTCCAAGTTCTTGCAGCGAAAGGACTTCCTGCAGCACGTCGACTATCTCCCATTTAACGAAATTTCCGAACTATTGGACATACGCCAACGGCCTGCACGACTGGGAGTGGAATATGCCTGAATCCCGTGATTCACTCGTGCTCGTGACGCCGTTTCCGGACGGCGAAACTGTGAATTCGTTGCTAAGTCGGCTCGCAGGCTTTCGCAACGACTGTTCCCTGAGAGCGATGAGTCGGCAACTGCTAGCCCGCGGTGCAGGCCTCGATGATATGCCGAGCCGACTGGACAATTTCTACACCCGCATTGGGCATCTCTTTGGCGACCGAAAATTGTTGGAGGAGAGACACACGCTGCTTCAGTACGCGCTCCTCGGCCTGCCGCCGGAAAAGCACCCGATGCAACGCGCTCGACTTTGGTCGCAATGCTCGGGACCGATTCGTCTCGCACGTCTTCCCGTTATGCTTGCGCCGTCAGACGGACAGCTTCTGGTGTGCCCCGAGTGCGCAGAAGAAGCACTCGACCAATTCGGATTCACGTTCGTCCATCGTCGCAACGTTGCCCCCTTTGTGCACACATGCCCACTCCACTTTTGCGAGATGCAGTCTACAGCCGGACAGGCGTTTTTGTTCGACGCACTTTGCCGGTTACACAGCTCGCGGCGTCAGTTTCGAGACGCTGTCGAATTCGCCATCCGGTCAACATCGTGCGTCGAGACCTCGAATTCCGCCTCCCGTTACAGCAAAGCGGCCGTCATCGCCACCCTGCGTCAATCTCAATGGCTAAACGAAAACGACCGCGTACGGGTTACGGAGTTTGTCGGGACGTTCATATCGTTCTTCCGTAACCGTTTCGACGACCGCCGGCTTGAGGCTTTGGTCTCGGGGAACGAATACGTTGCGGCCGCTCTCCGCGCGTTGATGCGCGACGACCGTGCCTTGCATACGGTCTGGTGCATCTTGTTCGCCTGGTTCGCCGAGTATTGTGAATGTCGTCGCGCGCAAAGCGTACGTGCCCCGGAGCCCGGAGGAAAACGCCCCCGGAAGGAACTGTCAAACACGATACCTGAGGCCACATCCAACCCGGGGCTACACAGGCCGAGTGTGAGCCGAGATGTCAACGCGGGCGGGCCGGCATGTCGCAAAGGACGTCTCCTTTCAATACTCCCTATGCCCCACCCACCGACGCCAGATAGGCTCATGAAATTGCGTCGTGATATCCCTGAATGGTCGAACCACCAAAAACCGCAGCTGAAGTTTCGCCATATGCAGTTGAGAAAACGGCGTTCGGAGGCGTTGCTGACCGTACTCTGCCATGCAGCCGATAACCCCACGCCTTGCCGCCGGTGTCCGGGTCGTCGCTTTGCGCCCACTCTGCCACGCGTTTGGCCACGGCCGCGTTCATGCGCGCGGCGTGGTCGTCAAGGTCGCGCTGCAGTTCTTCGCTGCTCTTGAAGATATCAAGCTCGAGCGGCGGGAACTGCACCTCAAGTCGCATCCATTTGTGCGGGACGGTCAACGGCTCGAAATGCTCGTCCTTGATGGGCAAAGACTCGTCAGCTTTAACTGGCACCCCCTCCTTCGTGCTCTCGCCTGCGCTGTCTGCGTCGCCTAGCGCCTCATCAGCTTCGACGTCGGCTTCGTCCTGAGGGACGTCAGCGGTCAGGATATGCCGAGGGACGCCTTTGGCTTTGTAGACCTCATCGACGACACGGGCCCGAATCACCGGCCAGCCTGGGTGCTTCCACTTGGACGTGTAAGACCCCTTGACCTTTTCCCACTCCTCCTCCAGCCGGCGGTCACGCTCGGCTTTAATTTCATCGACCAGCGCTTGTCGCAACATGAAAACCGGCCGGCAGTTCGGTCGCCTTAGGTCTTCCTCGCGGGGCAGCACACGTACATAAACGCTAAACCGAGGGGAGACCGTCATCACTGCCGCTGTCACGGCATTGAGCTGCATCTGTAGTCCGTGCGACGAGACCCAGATGGGAGAGGTCACCTCGTCGTCGCCCGAGACACTGCGCTGGGGCAGCAGGAAGCCGGAGTTGAGCAGTGCTCGCGGACGGGCGCCGAAGATGTATTGTCCGGTTGGTCCTTGACCACTGAGTTGCGCATAAGTCAAGTTGAGTAGACTGTCGACCACCGCCTCCTTTAGCGTGGGGGAGATTTTCGCAGGGTCAGCGCGCAAAACAGACTGGCTCATTCTTTTGACTCCTTCAGGGGGCCAACAATTTCGACGGTAGCGACGTTCTCACGTGCCTTGTCGAACAACTGATGAAGCGTCTTCCGTCTGATGCTGGAATGAGCCATAACGGACTCGGGCTGCAAGAGCATGTACGCGTAGATGTCGGAAACATGGCGTCCGTCTAGCCGGCGAGAGGTGCGGACGGCCATGATGACACGCTGCCAATGATAGGCGGCCTCAAGTGAGGAAAAACCGAGCACCTCCGCAAAGGCTTTGAACACGTCTTCGCGATTTGGCGCTTGCGGCCTCAACTGCTCGAATGGAGTGTCGGGAGAGCGCCCTAGGTCAATCCAGTGGCGCATCGCCTGCAAAGTTGGCAACCTGCGTTCCAGGCTAGCATCAAGTTCCAACATCGACTGGCGAACGGCGCGTACCTTGACCGCCCCGACCATCCCGAGCACCGAGGACTCGTGCTCTTCTATCGCGGTAAAGGCGAGTCAGCGGAGGAGTTTTCGTACCTGTTCGACTATCTGCGTAGCCTCCAATTGCTCAAAGAAGGCATCGATATCGAGATAAAGCTTCTCGATGCATCTCCTGTTGCGCAGCCGATGTTTCAAAAAGCGCAGCAGATGTACATCGATGGCCTTTCGGATGTATCGACTGGCTCGCCATTGGCGGTGAGAATCAAGCAGATTCAATACAAGCGGATGTCCCAAGTATTGACGCGCTTCTCGGACATTGAATTGGGGATGGACTATGCCTGATGATACGCAGTTCTACGCGACAGACAAGGATATATTCGACCTGCTTGCATGCGCAAAGCGTAGCTTAACAGAAGGGGTTCTCCGAGAAATTGCTCGCGAGCGTGGCATCTTTTTTTCGCCGCACGATAACTGGCCCAATGAACAAGAATTGGAGCTGTGAAAAGAAGGAGTTGCACGGCCTGGCTGAGGGACACTTTCATTTCTCGCGAACAACAGCCCGGCCCTCCGCGATATACCCTCACTCCACCGTCACCGACTTGGCCAGATTCCTCGGCTTATCGATATCCGTCCCCCGCGCGAGCGCCGCGTGATAAGCCAGCAACTGCATCGGCACCGTATGCAGGATCGGCGACAACGGCCCGTAGTACTCATTGAGCCGAATCACCTCGATCCCCTCACTCGGCACCAACCCGCAGTCCACATCCGCGAACACGAAAAGCCTGCCGTTCCGCGCGCTGACCTCATGCATGTTCGACCTGAGCTTTTCGAGCAGCACATCATTCGGCGCCACCGCAATCACGGGCATTTCATTACTGACCAGCGCCAGCGGCCCATGCTTCAACTCCCCCGCGGGATAAGCCTCCGCATGAATATAAGAAATCTCCTTCATCTTCAGCGCGCCTTCGAGCGCGATCGGGTAATGCATCCCGCGTCCGAGAAACAGCATGTTGTCGCGTCGCGCGAGCAGTTCCGACCAGCCCATGATCTGCGGCTCCAGCGCGAGCACCTTCGACATCGCATCGGGCAGATGCCGCAGCGCACGCAGATGCGCCTTCTCCTCGTCGTCGCTCAACCGCCCGCGCACCTGCGCCAGTGACAACGTCAGCAAGAACAACGCCACGAGCTGCGTCGTAAAAGCCTTCGTCGACGCCACCCCGATCTCGATCCCCGCACGCGTGACGAACTGCAGCGCGCATTCGCGCATCAGCGCGCTCGTCGCGACGTTGCAGATCGCGAGCGTGTGCAGCATCCCGCGCTGCTTCGCGACATGCACGGCCCCGAGCACGTCAGCCGTCTCGCCGCTCTGCGACACCGCGACGACCAGCGTGCGCGGATTCGGCACGCTGTCGCGATACCGGAACTCGCTCGCGATCTCGACACTCGCCGGCAGCTTCGCGATGCTCTCGATCCAGTACTTCGCGGTCAGCGCTGCGTGATAGCTGCCGCCGCACGCGAGCAGCAACACCGAATCGACGTCGTTGAACACGCGCCACGCGCCGTCGCCGAACAGCTCCGGCATGATCGACCCGACATCGAGCAGCGTATCGGCCACCGCCTGCGGCTGCTCGAAGATCTCCTTCTGCATGTAATAGCGATACGATCCGAGATCGGCCGCGCCGCTATGCGCGGCCACCCGCTGCACCGCACGCTCGACGCGCTGGCCGGCCGCATCGACGATCCAGTAGCGATGCAGCTGGATATCGGCAACGTCACCGTTCTCGAGGTAAGCGATCCGATCGGTGATGCCCGACAACGCGATCGCATCCGACGCCAGGAAATTCTCGCCATCGCCGACACCGACGACGAGCGGCATCCCGTCGCGCGCACCGACGATCCGGTGAGGCTCGTCGCGGCACATCACCGCGATCGCGTAGCTGCCGCGCAGTCGCGCGACCGCGCGGCGCACCGCGTCGAACAGGTCGCCGTCGTACAGGTGATCGATCAGGTGCGCGATTGCCTCGCTGTCGGTCTGGCTCGCGAACACATAACCATGCGCCTGCAGTTCCGCGCGCAGCTGATCGCAGTTCTCGATGATCCCGTTGTGGGACAGTGCGATGCGCGCGTTGTCGTCGCTCGGCGAGAAGTGCGGATGCGCGTTGAGCGTGACGGGCGCGCCATGCGTCGCCCAGCGCGTATGCGCAATGCCGGTGTAGCCCGACAGCGCATGCCCGGCGATCTCGTGCTGGAGGTTAGCGACGCGGTCGACGCTGCGCGCGCGGGCCAGCGCGCGATCGCGATAGACCACGACGCCGCACGAGTCGTAGCCGCGGTATTCGAGCCGCTTCAGCCCGTCGACGAGGTTCGGCAGGATGTCCCGCTGGGCAACCGCCCCGACAATTCCACACATAGCGCGCTCCGTAAATGTCCTGTCTGGACCCGTGACAGCGATGGTAGAGGCGTGTGAATGGAATTAAATTTCAAAATACATCAACGAATGAAACAGACGCGCGATCGACTATCATGTTGAAATTAAATTTCACACCCTGACCAGAAGGAGCCGCCCATGGCCGGCATCACGCTCGACGATCTCGACCTGCGCATTCTCGCGATCCTGCAGGACGACGCATCGGTGTCGAACCTGCAACTCGCCGAGCGCGCGCTGTCGTCGCCGCCGACCTGCATGCGTCGCGTGCGGCGGCTGACTGAAGCGGGCGTGATCCGCCGCCAGGTCGCGGTGCTCGATCCGGTCGCGATCGGCACGGCGGTCACGGCGTTGATCGAGATCAGCCTCGACCGGCAGACGGCCGAAGACTACGACGCGTTCGAAGCCTACGTGTGCGCGGAGCCGGCGGTCACGCAGTGCTACCGCGTGTCGCCGGGGCCGGATTTCGTGGTGGTGGCCGACCTGGCCGACGTCGCCGAATACGACGCGTTCGCGCGGCGGCTGTTCACCGGCGCATCGAACGTGCGCAACGTGCGGACGTTCTTCTCGACGCATCGTGCGAAGTTCGAGGCGAACGCGCGGGTCGCGCATGCGATGCGCAAGCGTGCGTAATCGTGCGTAAGCGCAGCCGTCACGCCGCGGCGGCCGCCGCGAGTTGCAGCGGCTTGCCGTACCCGAAGCAGTGCGCCGGCTCGGGAAACACGCGCTGCCGCACGTCGTGCGCGTACTGGCGGATCGCGTCGCGCATCACCGCGTTCGCATCGGCGTAGCGCTTCACGAAGCGCGGCGTGTACGCGTCGAATGCGCCGATCATGTCCTCGGTCACGAGCACCTGCCCGTCGCACGCGGGCGATGCGCCGATGCCGATGGTCGGGATCGACAGTGTTTCGGTCAGATGGCGCGCGAGCGCTTCCGCGGTGCCCTCGACGACGACGCTGAACGCGCCGGCCCGCTCGGCCGCGCACGCGGCGTCGAACACCTGCGCGGCCGAGCGCGGGTCCATCCCCTGCGCGCGGAAGCCGCCGGTCGCATTGGCCTGCTGCGGCATGAGGCCGACGTGCGCCATCACCGGAATGCCGCGCTCCGTCAGGAAGCGGATCGTGTCGGCCATCTCGCTGCCGCCTTCGAGCTTGACGCCTTGCGCGCCGGTTTCGGCGAGCAGCCGCGCGGCGGAGCGATACGCTTGCGCGGGCGATTCCTGATACGTCGAAAACGGCAGATCGACGACGACGCACGCCTGCGCGGTGCCACGCACGACTGCCGCGCCGTGCGCGCTCATCATGTCGAGCGTGACGCGCAGCGTATCGGGCATGCCGTACAGCACCATGCCGACGGAGTCGCCGACGATGATCACGTCGGCCACTTCGTCGACGAGCTTCGCCATCGGCGTGGAATAGGCGGTGAGCGAGACGAGGCTGCCGATGCCTTTCGTCGCGCGGATCGCGGTGACGGTCTTGCGGGTGGTGCGGGTATGCGCGCTCATGAACGGAAGCCGTGAGAAGGAAGAGTCGTTACGGTAGCATCGCGATCGTGCATGCAATGACCTTCGGAGGACGTCTTATGTCGCTGGCGGGACAATCGGGTGATCCGTACGCGGTGCCGCCGATGGCGCGCCTGCCGAGGCCGCTGTTCGTGCGCGCGTTCGGGATTCCCGGCAACGCAAGCGTCGACGCGCATAGTCACCCGTGGGCCCAGCTGATGTATGCGACGAGCGGCGTGCTGGAGGTATCGACGCCGTCGGGGCGGCATCTGCTGCCGCCGCACTATGCGATGTGGATTCCGCCGCACGTGCCGCACGCGGTGTCGACGCGCGATTGCGTCGCGTTCCACAGCCTGTATCTCGACGATGCGATCGCGCGCGACGATGCCGCCGACGATTGCATGATCCTCTGCATGACGCCGCTGTTGCGCGAGCTGGTGATCGCGACCGGCGAGTTGCCGGTGAACTACGACGAGTCGGGGCCGGACGGTGCGCTCGTGTGCCTGATCGCCGACCGGATCGCGCGGATGCGGCCCGCGCCGCTGACGGTGCCGCTGCCGCACGATTCGCGTCTGCTCAAAATCGCGCGTGCGTTGCATGCGCATCCGGGCGACACGCGCAGTCTGGACGAATGGGGCCGTCAGGTCGGTGCGACGCGGCGCACGCTGTCGCGTCTGTTCCGGCAGGACACGGGGCTGTCGTTCACCGAGTGGCGGCAGGCCGTGCGGCTGCTCGCGGCGCTGCCGCTGCTCGATGCGGGCGAGCCGATCGGCGCGGTGGCCGCGCAACTGGGCTACGACTCGACGTCGTCGTTCATCGCGCTGTTTCAGGCGAAGTTCAACGTGACGCCCGGCGCGTATGCGAAGCGTGAAGCGCGCCGGCCGGCATTGAGCGCATGACGCGGCAACGCGCGCCGCGGATCTTCATTCAGAACGCCAGCGACTGCTGCATCGGATGACGTTCCCCGCGCGCGAACCCGGCGCCTTCGAGCGACAACAACGCGCGCTTGCGTTCGATGCCGCCTGCATAACCGGTCAGGCTGCCCGACGCGCCGATCACGCGATGGCACGGCACCATGATCGACACAGGATTGCGGCCAACCGCGCCGCCGACGGCACGCGCCGCGCTCATCGGCAGCCCGACGCGTTCGGTGATGTCGCCGTATGAAACGAGCTCGCCGAACGGAATCGCGAGCAGTTCCTTCCACACGCTGCGCTGAAACGCGGTGCCGCGCAGATGAATCGGCACCGAGAAGGTCTCGCGCGTGCCGGTGAAATATTCGGCGACTTCTTCGGCGACCTTGCACACAAGCGGCGACGCGCTGCGTACGTCCGCGTCCGGCGCGATCGCCAGCGACGGATAGTATTTCTGGCCGACGAAGAACAGGCCTGTGAGCGCATCGTCCTCGATACGGATGGCGATGTCGCCCAGCGGGCTCGGAATCAGATGAGCGTGCGTCATCGCGAAGCTTCTCCATGAAGGCGCCACACATGCAGTGCGGCATACGCGCGCCACGGCGCCCAGTGCGCCGCCTGCGGCGCGGATGATGCGATGTGCAAACGCTCGGCGGCGGCGCGCGGAGCAAGCCATGCGTCGTCGGCGGGAAACGCGTTCGGCCAGGCCATCGCACGCATCGCGACGTACTGCACCGCGCATTCGTCGAAGCCGGGCAGCGCGCGCAACGCGCGGAGCGTCGCATCGAGCGGCGCCATCGGTTCGAGCGCGAGCGTGCCGTCGGCGACCGTACGTGCCAGCGCCACGATCGCATGCGCCGCATCACGCGTCACGCCGATTGCTTCGAGCACCGCCGGCGGCACACTCGCCAGCGTTACTGCCGAAGGCAATGCATGCGTGAGCCCCGGCGGCGCGTGGTCCGCCTGCGTGCCGAAGCGTTCGGCCACACGCGCCAGCACCTCACCAGCCTGCGTCGCCGCCAGTCGTTCGCCCGCGATCGCACGGATCGCGATCTCGAGCCCGTCGAACGCGCCGGGCACGCGCAAGCCGGGCGAGCCGCTCGCGATTGCGCCAAGATGCGCGTCGATCACGTCGGGGCGGCTGTCGAGATCGAACAGCCGCCGCACGCGCGCGAGCACGGCCGGCACGACGGGCGTCAGCGCGAGCGACACGGTCACCGCGAGCGCAAACCGCTGCGGCACGTGCGTGACGGACAGCCAGCCCGTCAGATGCGCGTCGCCGTTGCCGTTCGGCAGCGCGACGACGCGCGCATAGCCGTGCGCGTCGATCCGCTCGACGCCGCCGATCCGCCGCTGCGCGAGAAATTGCATCAACGCGGGCCACGCGAACGGCGGCCGGTACGGCAGCGGAAAGGTCATGTCGCCACCGGCGGATGGGCCGGCGCCCTTGCGCAGGCGCAGCGGATTGAGGCCGTAGCGTTGGCGGAACAAATCGTTGAAGCGTCGCACGCTGCCGAATCCGGCGGTCGAGGCAACGACCGCCACCGGCAGCGCGGTATCGGTCAGGAGGCGCTTGGCCATCAAGAGCCGATGCGTCTGCGCGAACTCGACCGGCGACACGCCGAACTGCGCGGCGAAGATCCGGCGCAGATGGCGCTCGGTCACGCCGACCCGCCGCGCGAGCGCGTCGACGGAATGCTCGTTCAGGAAACCGTCCTCGATCAGCGTGGCGGCCGCGTCGGCGAGATTGCCGGACAGGTCGAGCAGCCCGTGGCCGGGCGCGAGTTCGGGCCGGCAGCGCATGCACGGCCGAAAGCCGGCTTTCTCGGCGGCCGCGGCGGTCGGGTAATAACTGCAGTTCTGCGCCTTCGGCGGTTTCACCGGGCAAACGGGGCGGCAATACACGCCGGTCGTCGACACGCCGACGAAGAACCAGCCGTCGAAGCGGCGGTTCCGCGCAAGCAGGGCGTCGTAGCAGGTGTCGGGATCGAGGCGCATGCGACGACTGTAAACCATCCGCGCCGCCGATTCTGGCTGGAATCGGACATGTGTATCGACGCGCCATCCCGCGTCGTGGCCCCGTTTCGCACGCGGAAGAATCCCGGAAAAACGGTTAATCCACTTTGCTAAACAGTCATCTCTTTTTGCACGGCCGGTTTTGAGATGACTCATCGAAATCCCCGACTGACACGGCACCGGCCCACGCCCTATTCTTTGAAAAACGTTTTCCATAACTCGACGGACGAGCGGCCGCGCCACGCAAGGGGCGGGCCGCCGCCCGCCCCGGCGCCCGTCGCCGGTCACGGACAGCACAACCCAGCGGCGCGACGGGCGCGACCGCGTATCGGAGACACTCATGCAATCCGCCGTCGTCGGTGCCGTGCGCACCGCGGCCAGCCGCTACCGCTGGACCGTTTGTGCGCTGCTGTTCTTCGCGACCGTCATCAACTACATGGATCGACAGATCCTCGGCCTGCTCGCGCCGATGCTGCAGCACGACATCGGCTGGAGCCAGGTGCAGTACGGCCGCATCGTGATGGCGTTTTCCGCGTTCTATGCGATCGGCCTGCTCGGCTTCGGGCGCATCGTCGACTGGCTCGGCACGCGCATCTCGTATGCGGTCGCGATGCTGGTGTGGAGCATCGCGGCGATGCTGCACGCGGCGGTGGGCTCCGTGACGGGCTTCGCGGCGGTGCGCGCGTTGCTCGGGATCGGCGAGGGCGGCAACTTCCCGGCCGCAATCAAGACGACGGCCGAATGGTTTCCGCGCCGCGAACGCGCGCTCGCCACCGGCATCTTCAACTCGGGCGCGAACATCGGCGCGGTGTTCGCGCCGGCGATCATCCCGGCGATCGCGGTGGCCTACGGGTGGCGCGCGGCGTTCGTGATCATCGGCGCGATCGGCATCGTGTGGCTCGCGGTGTGGCTGGTGATGTATCGCACGGCCGACACGCGCGCACTCGCCGCGGAATACGACGAGCCGCGCGACGAAGCCGAAGCGCTCGACGCGGCGAACGCGGATGCCGGCGCGCCGCGCTGGGGCGAACTGATCCGCAAGCGCGAGACGTGGGCGTTCCTGATCGGCAAGTTCCTGACCGACCCGGTGTGGTGGTTCTACCTGTTCTGGCTGCCGAAGTGGCTCAACGAGTCGCGCGGGATGGACATGCAGCATATCGGCCTGCCGCTCGTGTGCATCTATGCGCTGACGACGGTCGGCAGCATCGGCGGCGGCTGGCTGTCGTCGGCGCTGCTGCGCGCGGGCTGGAGCGTGAACGGCGCGCGCAAGACGGCGATGCTGATCTGCGCGTGCTGCGTGCTGCCGATCGCGTTCGTGTCGCAGGTGCAGAGCCTGTGGATCGCGGTGCTTATCGTCGGTCTCGCGGCCGCCGCGCACCAGGGCTGGTCGGCGAACCTGTTCACGACGGCGTCCGACCTGTTCCCGCGCCGCGCGGTCGCGTCGGTGGTCGGCATCGGCGGGATGGCCGGCTCGATCGGCGGCGTGCTGTTCTCGGAAGTGATCGGCCAGGTGCTGCAACGCACGGGCCACTACTGGGTGCTGTTCGCGATCGGCGCGCTGGCCTACCTGCTCGCACTGGCGATCATGCACATGCTCACGCCGAAGATGAAGCCCGCGAAGCTCGACGCGTGATCGTGTGCCGGCAAACGAACGCGCCGCGCGGAGGCGGCGCGTTTTTGTTTGCGAAGCGACGAATCAACGAATCAACGAATCAACGAATCAACGATACGCCGAAGCAGCGATACAGCGGATATCGAACGCGATGCGCGCTTCAACCCACCGCGGCCGTCGACGCGCGCATGATCAGCCGCGGCTCGAACGTCGAATAGCTTGCCTCGGTACGCCCGGCGAGCGCGTCGATCAGCTTCCGCATCGCGAGCTCGCCCATGTTTTCGCTCTGGATGTCGATGGTGGTCAGCGCGGGCGCCGCGTATGCGCCGTACGGCACGTTGTCGACGCCGGCAACCGACACGTCCTGCGGCAGCCGGAACCCGAGCGACGCCGCTTCCTTCATGAAGCCGAGCGCGATCAGGTCGTTGTAGCAGATCACGGCCTGCGGACGCTGCGGCCCGAGCATCACGCGCGAGCATGCGCGCTCGCCGGCATCGGCGGTCGGCGCGTGCGCGTCGTGCACGTCGAGCGTGAGCCCCGCTTCAGCGAGACAGTCGCGCGCGCCCTGGATCCGTTCGTCGTTCACGCGCGCGGGCCCGAAGCCGAGGTACGCGATGCGCGTATGGCCGAGATTGAGCAGGTGACGCGCGAGCATGTAGGTGGCGAGCCGGTTGTCGATGCCGACGCTCGGAATCGGCAGGCCGGGGCTGCGCCGCAGCAGCACGAGCGGCTTGTGCAGCTCGAGCATCCAGCCGGCCTGCTCGTCGGGCATCCGCGTGCTGACGATCAGCCCGTCGACGCGCTGCGCGAGCGCCTCGATCAGCGAGCGTTCGCGCGCCTGGTTCTCCTCGGTATCGACGAGCAGCAGCGTGTAGTCGTGCTGGAGCGCGACGCGGTTCGCGCCCTTGACGACGTTCGTGAAGTGCGGATTGCTGATGTCGAGGATCACGAGGCCGATGGTGCGCGTGCGCCCGGTGATCATCGAGCGCGCGAGCGGGTTCGAACGGTAGCCGAGCCGCTCGATCGCTTCCTTGAGCCGCGCTTCGACGGTCGGCGAAAAGCGCTGCGTGCCGTTCACGTACTTGGAGACCGTCGCGACCGACACGCCGGCTTCCGCAGCCACGTCGCGGATCGTCGGGGAAACTTTTTTCATCGGAAGGGTAACGTTTTCGTTCGATTGCACCGGATTGTGGCAGAAAAAGCCGGCGTCCGGCCGCCGGACAATATCGGGAAAGTGCGGATGGGTGCGAACAGGTTCAACCATTGACGTTCGGCTTTTGTCCCGCGTATAGTTGGAAAACGTTTTCCGTCTTTTGCCGGCTCCACCGGTTTCGGGCAACGTCCAGGACACCTCGGAACAGATTCAAGGAGATTCGATGAACGCCACATCCACCGGCGCACGCAAGCCGTTCGGGCGTCTGCTGCTGACCGGCGCGGCCGGCAATCTCGGCCGTCAGGTGCGCGGCGCGCTGGCGAACTGGGCCGATGTCGTGCGCGTGAGCGACATCGCCGCGCTGGGCGACGCCGCCCCGCACGAAGAAACCCGGGTCGTCGACCTGGCCGACCGGCCGGCGGTGATGGCACTCGTCGACGGCGTCGACGCGATCGTCCACCTCGGCGGCATTTCGGTCGACGCGCCGTTCGACGATCTCGTCGACGCGAACATCACCGGCACGTACAACCTGTACGAAGCCGCGCGCAAGCACGGCGTGAAGCGCATCGTGTTCGCGAGCTCGAATCATGCGATCGGGTTCCATCCGGTCACGGAAGTGCTCGATGCCGATTCGCCGCAGCGTCCGGACAGCCTGTATGGCGTGACGAAGTGCTTCGGCGAGTCGCTGTCGCGCTACTACTTCGACCGCTTCGGGATCGAGACGGTGTGCCTGCGGATCGGCTCGTCGTTCGAAGTGCCGAAGAATCCGCGCATGCTCGTGACGTTCCTCAGCTATCGCGACTTCATCGAGCTCGTGCGCTGCTCGCTGCTGACGAACCGCGTCGGGCACGCGATCGTCTACGGCGTGTCGGACAACCCCGTGAAGTGGTGGGACAACACGAAGGCCGGCTTCCTCGGCTTCCGGCCGCAGGACAGTTCCGCGCAGTTCGCCGGGCTGTTCCCGGTGACGGCGCCGAGCGCCGAGTACGACGATCCCGCGCAGCGCTTCCAGGGCGGCGGGTTCGTCGTCGGCGAGCCGATGGAGCGCAACGCGAAGTAAGCGCCGCCGTTCAGCGCAGGATGTCCGTCGCCTTGTGCCGCTCGTCCACGCCGTCGATCAGGATCAACGGGCCGCTCGCGTGCCGCGCGCGCAGCGGCTGGATCTGCCGGTACGCGTCCGATTCGTACCAAGCGCTCGCCGTATCGAGATCGGGAAACGCGATCGCGATCAGATCGCCGCGCCACACGCCTTCGCGCACGTCGGGCCGCGCGCCGTGAATGACGAAACGGCCGTCGAACGGCGCGAGCGTGCCGTCGATGCGTTCGAGATATTCGACGATGTCGTCGCACATGTGAACGTCGTGCAGGTGGGCGATGGCGTAGGCGGTCATGGCAGGCTCCGGGGTGTCGAGGCGATGGGTTGATCGTTCAACGGTGAAGCCATGATCGATGCGCACGCGGCGCGCGTCGATTACCTGCGACGTAAGCAAATCCGCGCAGCCGTGCGCGCGGACCGCCGCGCGTGAGCCACATCGCAAGACCCGGCGCACGCGTGCACTCGCCGCGCCTACGCGCGCTTGCGCATCGGCCGAGCGTGCGCCATCGGCGCAGAAGGCGTCGGCACCGACTCGGCTTCCTCCTTGCACAGCTTGTCGAGCATGCGTTGCGCGGCACCCGCGCAATCCTCGCCGGCCGGCTTGTTCGCGATCTCGTCGATCAGCGTCTGCAGGTTGCGCCGGTTCTGCGCGAGCCGCTGCTCGAGCAGCGCGATTTCGTCGACCTTGTGCCGCAACGCCTCCAGCAGTTCGTCGCGCGGCCACGCGCCGAGATCAGGCGGCAGCACCGCGCGGATCTCGTCGAGCGCAAAGCCCGCGCGCTGCGCGCGGTCGATGATCGCGAGCCGCGTCAGCGCTTCCGGCCCGTATTCGCGATAGCCGTTCGCCTGCCGGCGCGCCGGTTCGAGCAGGCCGCTCGCTTCGTAGAACCGGATGCGCGACGCCGCGATGCCGCTGGTGCGCGCCAGCTCGCCGATTTTCATGCTTGTGCTCCAGAGGGGCTTGACCTTGAAGCTGACTTTAAAGTTATGGTTGGGCATCGTCAATCGAGGAAGTCCACCATGAACCTGTTTGCGCCCCTCACGCTGCCCAATGGCGCGGTGATCCCGAACCGGCTCGCCAAGGCCGCGATGGAAGAGAACATGGCCGATGCGGATCACGCGCCGTCCGACGCGTTGCTGCGCCTGTACCAGGCGTGGGCCGACGGCCGGGCCGGCCTGATCCTGACCGGCAACGTGATGGTGGACGGCCGCGCGATGACGGGGCCGAAGGGCGTCGTGCTCGACAGCGACGCGCATCTCGACCGCTTCCGGCGATGGGCGCAGGTCGCGCGCTCCGGCGGCGCGCACGTGTGGATGCAGATCAACCATCCGGGGCGCCAGATGCAGGCGGCGCTCGGCCAGACGACGCTCGCGCCGTCGGCCGTGCCGCTCGCGCTCGGCGCGCTGTCGAAGCAGTTTCCGGTGCCGAAGGAGATGACGGAAGCCGACATCGCCGACGTGCAGCAGCGCTTCGTGCGCGCCGCGCAGCTTGCCGAGCAAAGCGGCTTCACCGGCGTGCAGATCCACGCGGCGCACGGTTACCTGCTGAGCCAGTTCCTGTCGCCGCTGACGAACCGCCGGCAGGATGCGTGGGGCGGCAGCATCGAGCACCGCGCGCGGCTGCTGCTCGACATCGTGCGCGCGGTGCGTGCGACGGTATCGCCGGCGTTCGTCGTGTCGGTCAAGCTGAATTCGGCCGATTTCCAGCGCGGCGGCTTCAGCGCGGACGACGCGAAGCGCGTCGTCGAACTGCTGAATCCGCTGGGCGTCGATCTCGTCGAACTGTCGGGCGGCAGCTACGAAGTGCCGGCGATGCAGGGCGAGGCGCGCGACGGACGCACGCTGGCCCGCGAAGCGTACTTCCTCGAATTCGCACGGGACATCACGGCCGTCGCGGCGATGCCGCTGATGGTGACGGGCGGGATCCGGCGTCGCGCGGTGGCCGAGCAGGTGGTCGCGAGCGGCGTGGCGATGGTCGGCATCGCGACCGCGCTGTCGATCGAGCCGAACCTGCCGCGCGACTGGCAGGCCGGCAAGGACAGCGCGCCGGCGCTGCAGCCGATCCGATGGAAGAACAAGGCGCTGGGCGCGCTGGCGAACATGGCCGTCGTGAAGTTCCAGCTCGCACGGTTGAGCGTCGGGCGGCGCACGCATCCGGGCGTGTCGCCGCTGCGCGCGCTGGTGTCGCAGCAGATTGCCGCGCAGTGCCAGACGCGGCGTTACCGGAAGTGGATGGCGGGGCGCGGGCGTGATGCGCGAGCCTGAAAAGAGGTTGTTGCAGAACGATCGACCCGTCGCGCGGCGGGTCGTTTTTCCGGCCCTCGCGTGTCATGCGCGCCGCCCGTTTCCGCAAACCCGGCAGCCTGATCGGATTGATCGCCATCCTGATGATGGCGCTCGTCCCCACGGTTTCGCAGATGATGGCGTCGCGTCATCGGCTCGTCGATGCGCTGGCCGTCTATTGCCCGGCCGGCATCGAAGCGGAGCCGGTCGCGCACGACGACGGCAAGCCCGCGCATCCCGCCAGCGGCGAGCAGTGCGGCAGGCAGCATCGATCTGAACTTCATGTTTCGTGATCCTGTTGATCGCTGGGTTTGCCTCGTGCTCACGCGGCCACGCGCGCTGCACGGCCGAACAGCAGCCGGTCGATCAGCCAGACCGCGACGATCGTCAGCCCCATCAGCGGGAACGCGATGCCGAGCAGCACGAGCCCCGCGATCCAGCCGCGCATCGGCGGCGCGCCGCGTGTGCGCGACGGCGCACCGAGCTTTCCGGCCGGGCGCCGCTTCCACCACATCACCGTGCCCGTGACGGCCATCGCGGCCAGCCCGAGCGACAGCGCCGCGCAGATGATCTGGTTCGCCAGCCCGAAATAGCGGCCCATGTGCAGCGACGTCCCGTACGACACCGCTCGGGACACCGCGCCGTAGTCGTCGTAGCGGATGTCCTTCAGTACCGCGCCGCTGTACTGGTCGATGTAGATCGTCCCCTCCGCCTTCGGGTCGGCGGGGAAGTACGACGCGGTGAACACGCCCTCTGCACCGGCCGGCAACGCGAGCGTGTAGCCGTTCGTCACGCCGAGGCCGGCGACGATCGCGATCGCGCGTGCGAGCGGCAGCGGCGCCGCTGACGGCGCCGACGGCGAATGGGGAACCGGCACGTTGCCGACCGCCCACGGCGTTTGCGGCAGCGGCAGGTCGTCCATCACCATCCCGGGCATCGCGTCGCCCGATTCGTGATGATGGCCGGCCGGCGCGGCGGCCGGTGCGGGCGCGAGCGTCGTCGCGGCGTCCGGGCGCGCCGAACGCACCGATGCGCCGCCCCATGCGCCTTCGGGCGCGCCAAGGTTCACGGTCGCGGCGAGTGCCTTGAAGTTCTTGCCCCACGAGCCCGACCACGGCAGCCCGGTCAGGATGAACGCGACCGTGCCGGCCGCGAGCCAGATGCCGGCCGTCGCGTGGAGGCTCTTCCACAGCGGCCGGCCGCGCAGCGACAGGTCGGGCCGGAGTGCGCGTCCGATGGGGGACGTGCCGCGCGGCCACCATAGCGCGATGCCGGTGCCGATCATCACGAACGTCCAGCAGGCGGCGAGTTCCATCAGCAGCTCGCCGGTCTTGCCGAGCAGCAGCTTGCGATGCAGCATCCGGTCGACCTGCATGAAACGGCGTTCGACGCTCAGCGTGCCGAGCACGCTGCCGTCGTACGGGTTCACGTACACGCTCTCGCGGCTGCCGTCGCGCAGCCGGAATACGTATTCCGCGCTGCGGTTCGGCGCGGTGGATATCTGGACGGACACCGGTGTTGCATCGGCCGGCACCGCGGTTCGCGCGTTCGCGAGCAGCGTATCGGCGTCGAGCCGCGGCGTGGCGCGTGGCTCGACGACCAGCCGGTGCGGATACAGCAGCGGTTCGATCTGCGGCTGGAAGCAATACAGCGTTCCCGTGATCGCGAGGATCACGAGGAACGGCATGACGAACAAGCCGGCATAGAAGTGCCAGCGCCAAAGCGTCCGGTAACCGGCGCTTGCGGGACGGGTGGGCGAGACTGCCCGATCGACGGTGGTCGACATGGTGACGGTTCCTCGTGTGCGTTGACCGACGACGCCGGCGCGGGCCGGCATGCGTCAACGTGCGGCGCACCCGCGTGCGCGCATCGGCGGCACGGGCGACGCGGCATCATGCGCGAACGGGGCGCAGCGACGCGTCGCCCGGGCGATACGGGCATGCGGATGAACGCTTGAATCAGTTCGTGTGAAACGAACGGCGTGAAGACCCATGCACATCGACGTGCAGGAGCCGCGGGGCGGAACGTTCAGCAGAACAGCGGCGGGGCGCGGGAGGGCGGGCGATCGTCGAATATCGATCGCACGAAAGGAAGGAGCGCGAAATGAATGCGGAACCGGCGCGGTGCCGCGGCGGGAAACAGCAGCACCAGCAGCACGAACGACGCGAGCGCCGTGAATAGCGCGGCGCCGAATGCGCAGAGGCTGTCGCTGCTTCCGGAGGATGCCGTTTTGTCGATATGCGCGTCGTGTTTGAGCGCATCGGCGAGCGCCAGCGCATCGTTGGCCGGCGTGATCGGCGCGCTCGCGTCGAAGCGGGCGGCCAGCGCGGCGACGTTTACGATCAGCGGGCCACGGCCCGAGCACAGCACCACCGAGCCCGCGTCCGGACCATCCGGATCGAGCATCACGGCACCCGACATCAGCGCACGGGACAGCAGCGTCACGAGGAGGAGCCCCCACAGCAGCTGTCGCGCGACGCCATGCTGGAGCAGAAAGTGGCGAAGTGCGTTCATGGCGCGCGATTGTACATCCGTTTGCGCGAGCGGGAAGGCGCGGGCGCTGATGTACGGGATCAGCATGCAGGCGAACGGGTGGGCGCGAGGCGCGACTGCTTCATGCATCGCCCGGCGTCGCGACTATCGTGACGAGCACGACGGAGCGCGATCGCCGTCACGACCGACGCACGCATGAGGCTGCCTCGGGAAATGCGGTCGGGCGCCGCCCGGTGCGTCGAGCCGTGTTACACCGGATACGCGTCGTCGACCTTCAGGTTCGCGAGCCGGAACAGCGTGCGCAGCGTCTGCGGATGAATGTCGCGGTGCGCGACGAGCGACGTCAGCATGAAGTCGAGGACCTTCGCGTAGCGCAACAGCACGAGGCAGTGCGCGAGATCCGCGTTGCCGCCGCGCATGGCTTCCGCGTAGTTGACCATCCGGGTCGACAGCGTGCGCGCCATCTCGAGTTCCATCTGCTGCTTTTCCGTCCATTCGGGCTGCGGCTGTTCGAGCAGTTTCGCGAGGAAGATCTGGAACGACGTATCGGACGAGTTGGGCAGCGCATCCATGATGTGCCTCGCAGCTTGCGTGGATCGTTCGGGCGTATCCGGGGATGGTCCTGATCCGGGTTCATGTTCGCGCCGATCGTCGGCGCGGCTGTCACTGCAATGCGAATGCAGGTTCCGTACCAGCCCTCGATCCAATTGTTGAGCACTGTTGACGCGGGTCGCGGCAGCGGTCATCGCGTCCCGCCGGGACTGGCTTGCACGGAAAATCGAGCAGGACGCCCGTCCGCCACGCGCGCTCGCGGTCGGCCGCGCGACAGGGGCGGACGGCCGAAATGCTTCAGCGATGTAACGTAACGCCAGGTTGAAAACGGTCGAGTGTGTCGATCGACGAAGCGCTGCAAGGTCGCGGAACATGTGCGTCGGCGGCGTCCCCGCGGCCTCGGGACGGTCCCGCGCGGCGAGCCGCGATGCCACCCGCCGCGCGTTGAAGGCGCGCGTCGCATGCGCCGGATGTTTCATATCCGAGACGTTTTTGTCGCAGCCCGCCGGACGCACGTGCAACCGGCGTCACGCGCGCCATCCAACTGGCCCAGCGAATAACCGGACAACTGTTCATGGGCAGCGGCGCCGGGTTCGCGAACAATCACCGCATCATCCCCGCGAGGTTCGACATGAGCGTCCACGCCTTCTTCTCGGCCAACCTGCTGCTGGCCTACACGGCTTACTTCGTCGGCACGGCCAGCCCCGGCCCGAGCAATCTCGCGATCATGTCGGTCGCCGCGAACCACGGCCGCAAGGCGGCGCTCGCGTTCGCGCTCGGCGTGATTTCCGGCTCGATGTGCTGGGCGACGGTGGCCGCGCTGGGTGTTTCGGCCGCGCTGCTCGCATGGTCGAAGCTGCTGGTCGCGATCAAGCTGTTCGGCGGCGTGTACCTGCTGTGGCTCGCGTTCAAGTCGGGCCGCACCGCGTGGTCGGCGAAGGCGGGCGCCGCGCTGAAAGCTGCGCCCGATCAGCCGCTGTCGCGCTTCTTTGCGCGCGGCGCGATGCTTCATCTGACGAATCCGAAAGCGATCCTGGTGTGGGTGTCGATCGTCGCGCTGTCGTCGAACGGCGCGGGCGCGTCGCACGGCGCCGTCGTGCCGGGCTGCCTCGCGATCGGCTGCGCGGTGTTCGGCGGCTATGCGCTGGTGTTCTCGACGGACGGTGCGCGCCGGCTGTACGTGCGCGGCCGCCGCATGATGGACGCGTGTCTCGCGGTGGTGTTCGGGCTCGCCGGGATCCGGCTGCTCGCGTCCAACGTGTGAGCGAACCCGCCGCGGTCACCGGAATCCAAATCCCGGAACCGCGAAACCCCGAATCCGAAAACAGACGATCCGCCGCGCGCACACGCGGCGGATCGTCGATCGCACCGTCCCGGCTTCAGCGCTTCAGAAGATGAAGCCGGTATTGATGAACTTCGAGTAGTGATCCGACACGATCGAATCGAGCAGCTGCTTGCTGCCGTCGGTCTGCTTCGCCGCGACCATCGAGCGGATCGAGAACGCGCGCAGCGCGTCGGTCACCGACAGCGTGCCTTCCGCCGAATCCTTGCGCCCGGCGAACGGGAACACGTCCGGCCCGCGCTGGCACTGGCAGTTGATGTTCACGCGGCACACCTGGTTCACGAGCGGATCGACGAGCGCGCCGATCTGCGCCGGATCGGAACCGAAGATGCTGACCTGCTGGCCGTGCTCCGAGGTCGTCACGTAATCGAGCGCGGTTTCCACGTCGTCGAACGGCGCAACCGGAATGATCGGCCCGAACTGCTCCTCGCGATACAGCTTCATGCCTTCCGACACCGGATACACGACGGCCGGGTAGAACAGCGTCTTGCTGAACTCGCCGCCCGAGTGGTTGACGACCTGCGCGCCCTTGGCCTTCGCGTCGTCGATCGCGTCGGTCATGTACGCGGTGCGATGCATGCCCGGCAGCGGCGTGATGCTGACGCCTTTCTCCCACGGCATGCCGATCTTCAGCTGTTCGAGCGCGGCGGTGAAGCGCTTCAGGAATTCGTCGACGATCGAGCGGTGCACGAGCAGCATCTTCAGCGCGGTACAGCGCTGGCCGTTGAACGACAGCGCGCCGAGCAGGCACTCCTTCACGGTGAGGTCGAGATCGGCGTCGGGCAGCACGATCGCCGCGTTCTTCGCGTCGAGGCCGAGGATCGCACGCAGCCGGTGCGACTTCGGATGCTGCTTCTTCAGGTGATCGGCGACCTTGCTCGAACCGATCAGCGCCAGCACGTTGATCTTGCCCGACGCGAGCATGTGCGGCACGACCACCGCGCCCGGCGCGTAGATCGTGTTGATCACGCCTTTCGGGAACGCGTCGCGGAACGCTTCGAGCAGCGGCTCGAACAGCAGCGTGCCGTACTGAGGCGGCTTGAACACCACCGTGTTGCCCATCAGCAGCGCGGGGATCAGCGTCGCGAAGGTCTCGTTCAGCGGATAGTTGTACGGCCCCATGCACAGCACGACACCGAGCGGCGTGCGGCGGATCTGGCCGATCGTGCCTTCCGCGATCACGAAGCGCGAGTTCGCGTTGTCGAGCTCCTTCAGCGCGTCGATCGTCTGCGTCATGTACGTGACGGTGCGGTCGAACTCCTTCTGCGAATCGGCGAGGCTCTTGCCGATCTCCCACATGATCAGGTTCACGACCAGCTCGCGCTGCGCGACCATCCGCTTGATGAAGTCCTGCATGCAGGCGATGCGCTGTTCGACCTTCATCGTCGGCCACTCGCCGCGGCCCGAGTCGTACGCGCGCACCGCAGCGTCGAGCGCGGCGTCGCTTTCCGTCTCGCCCATCACCGGATAGCTGCCGATCTCCATCTGCGCGACGCTGCCGTCCGGCTGGCGCACGCACACCGGCGACAGCACGGTCTTGGTCGTGCCGTCCCACGGGCGCAACTCGCCGTCGACCAGCGACACGCGCTGGTGGATCGGTGCTGCGAGCCGGAACTCGGCGGGGATGTCCTGATAGGCGGGAAACAGCTGCTGCAGGGAAGCGGAATCGGGCATGACGGTCTCGTTTGACGGGGGTGTCCGGTAAGGACGGGCGATGCGGAATCCTGAGCTGAACGATCCTCGATCCTGAATCGGCATGATGACGCGCGGACGACGGGACGTCACGCGTCGGCATGGCCGAAACGCGGAATGGAACCAGTTCCATTAAAAAGGAACGCCGAGCCGATTGCAAGATTTGCCGAATGCCATCGCACCATGCGTAAACAATTTGAAGGATTGTTTCCGAATGGCGGATATAAGCTGCTCGACGCATGCGCAAACGTTTCACTTCCGCCGTATTGAGCGGATAATGACCCGGCGCGGCGAAGAAAAAATTGCCCGGAACCTGAGAGAAAACAGACGCAGTGAAGAAAAGAGAGAAGGTCCGCCGCGCTGCCGAAGCGAGGTCGGCTGCCCGGAGCGCCGGGTCGGGGTTGCCCGGCTCGGCGCGCACCGGACTTCCGGTGACGCGACGCGATTACTCGACGTCTTCGTCGTCCTCCGCATCCATGTCATCGTCCTCCCTGTCCCGTCCCGGCGCCGCATACGCGCTCGCCTGTTCCAGCAACCACGCCCGAAACGATTCCAGCGGCTTGCTGTGGCTGAACTCCGTCGGATACACGAGGTAGTACGCCGAATCGCCGACCGTCGCCGCGTCGCACGGCACGACGAGGCCAAGCTGCTGCAACTGTTCCTCGACGAAGAACTTCGGCACCAGCGCGACGCCGAGCCCGGCCGCGGCCGCGCTGATCAGCATCGTGTGCAGTTCGTAGCGCACGCCCTGCATCGTGCGGATGTCCTCGACGCCGTGCGTCTCGAACCACTGCGCCCATGCGCCGGGACGCGTGGTGGAGTGCAGCAGCGGATACGCGAGCAGGTCCTCGACGCGTTCGACCGGCCCGTCGAGCAGCGCCGGCGAGCAGATCGGCACGACTTCCTCGCCGAACAGGTAGTCGGACGACGTGCCGGGCCAGGTCGGCTTGCCGTAGTGGATCGCGGCTTCGAAGTGGGTGTCCTCGAACGAGAACAGGTCGGTGCGGCTGCCCATGTTCACGCGCACGTCCGGCGTGCGGTCGTAGAAGCTCTTGATGCGCGGAATCAGCCAGTGCGACGCGAAGGTCGGCAGCACCGCGAGTTCCAGGTAGCCGCCGCCGCTGCCGTGCGCGATGATCGACAGCGTGTCGCGGTCGAGCGCCTCCAGCGCGCGCCGCACCTGCGTGCCGTACAGCTTGCCGGCGCGCGTCAGCACGACGCGCTGCTTCACGCGCGCGAACAGCCGCACACCGAGGCTCGCCTCGAGCGTCGCGATCTGCCGCGATACCGCGCTTTCGGTCAGGAACAGCTCCTTGGCCGCGTGCGTGAAGCTCTCGTGGCGCGCCGCGGCTTCGAAAGCCACGAGCGCACCCATGTTGGGGATCTTGAATTTGCGCATGATGCTCGTTTTGTCTGACGAACGGACGGGCCCGCGGCGGGCCGGCGGACGGGTGTAGGGACCGCGAATAATTCCAAAAACTCATCACGTGTCAATTTAATCTCGCTTTACGCCCCGCTGCAACCCTTTGAATAATGCATCCCACGCAAGGCCAGGCGCCCGCTGGGCGGCCGGCCAATCGAGTTGCCGGCACGCTTGCCGGCGGTCCCCCGAACACGAGAATCCTGATGCGCAATCCGAATATCGAGAGCTTGCTGACGAAGCTGCTGGGACAGGCGAAGACCGACGCCCTGTTCGCGACCCTGAACATGCCGGCCATCCTCGACGAATGGGAAACCGACGTCGTCACGCGCGCGGAAATCGCGCAGGCGATGAACATGGCGCTGTTCGAAGGGCTGCTCGAACGTTCTGCGAACGGCCGCGCGTACACGGCCGATGCCATCGAAAACGGCGGCTCGGTCTACTTCGACCACGGCGCGCTGCGCACGGTGCGCTGGCCGCACACGGGCGCGCTGCCGCCGGGCGAAGCCGCGTTCACGCGCATCCTGCGTCCGCTCGGCTTCCGCCTGAACGGCCGCTATCCGCTCGACAAGCTCGGCATGACCGGCCGCGCGTATGCGCACGAAGACGCGCCGGACGAGATCGCGCAGTTCTTCGTCAGCGAACTGCATCCGGAGCGCTTCTCGAAGGAATTCCAGCAGGCCGTGACGAACGTCGTGAGCTCGTCGCGCGATCCGCTGTCGCCGGCGGCCGTCGCGCTTCTGTGGGAGATCGAGCGCGAAGGCTGGCTGTCGCTCGACGCCGCGCATGCGCTGCTGCCCGAGATCGTCGGTGCGTTCGCGCGCCAGCACGACCTGCCGAACGAACTCGACTACGAAACGCTGCTGCTCGAATCGGCCGAGATGGCGTGGATCGCGACCGAGGGCAACGCGTTCAACCATGCGACCGATCGCGTGGCCGACGTGTTCAAGCTGTCCGACGACGAGAAGGCGAAGGGGCGGCCGATGAAGCCGGAAGTCGAGCGCTCGCGTTCGGGCCGCGTGTTCCAGACCGCGTATCGCGCGGACATCGTCGAGCGCGAGTTCCGCACGCGCGACGGCGGCACGGTGAAGCGCAACGTGCCGGGCTCGTTCTACGAATTCATCACGCGCCGTCGCACGTTCGACCAGGCGGCGCGCCGCTGGGTGACGGACCTGCGGTTCGATGCGGGCAACGCGCAGGGCATCTTCAAGATGACGGCGAACGCGGCGAAGTAAGCGCGACGCCGCACGAAGAAAAAGCGGGCCGGTGGCTGAGCACAGCCACCGGCCCGTTTGCGTTGAATGGGCGCCGCGATCGTCAGAACAGGTGCGTCACCAGATAGAACAGCAGCAGCACGCCGATCGGTACGCCGAGCAGCCAGGCGATCAGATACTTGCCCATGTCGTTGTCCTCTTCATGGCCGCAACGCGGGGATGCGTCGCGGCGGGTGAGACGACCGGCGCGTTACAGCTCGCGATCGAAGTCCTTCAGCTGCTTCTCGACTTCGTCGCGCGCAATCCCGTAACGCTCCTGGATCCTGCCGGCCAGATAGTCGCGGTTGCCTTCGGCGACCTGCAGGTCATCGTCGGTCAGCTTGCCCCACTTCGCCTTCATCTTGCCGGTCAGCTGCTTCCATTGACCCTTGATCTTGTCCTCGTTCATGGTGCGCTCCTGTCATAAGGGGAGAAAAAAGTGCGGCACGCGGCCGCGTGATAGCTCAGGCCTTCGCCTTCAGGCCGGCTGCGTCGACGTGCTTCACGCCCTTGATCGAGCGCGTCGCGGCGATGGCCTTCTTCACCGCGATCCTCGACGGCAGCACGCCCGTCAGCGTGACGACGCCGTCCACCGTCTTCACGCTGATGTGCGTACTCTTCACGCCCTCGGTGGTCGCGAGTTCGCTTTTCACCTTGGTCGTGATCCACGTGTCGGTGACGGGCTGGTTCGATTCCGTCTTCATACCTTCGTCGGACGACGACGCCTGTGCGTTCGTGAGCGGGGCGGCGCAAAGCAGCAACGCCGCGCTGACGGCGAGTAACGCCGACAGGTTCGAGGTCTTGTTCATGGGATGGGCTCCTTCGATTGACGTGATGGATGGGCGAGTCGGTGCCGGCGCGCCGCGCGTCATCGCGCGATCGGCGTGTCGTAGCCGGGCTCGCGCGGCGGCATGTCCGGGCGCGGCACGTCGGGCGGCAGCGGTACCGGCGGATCGGTGCCGGGCGACGGTTCGGGCGGATTGTCCGGCGCCGGCTCGGGCCGCGTCGGATCGGGTGTCTGATGCGACTTCATCAGCGGGTCCTCCTCTGCGGTATGGAAAGGCAGCGCGTGAGCGCCGATGCAGTACCAGCGTACCGGCGCAAACGCACGCGGGCATCGCGCAAATTCACCGGATCGGCTAGTGCGTTTGCACGGGGACGGAACGAAGGCGCGGGAACGGGAAATGCGTCAGCACACGCGCGATGCGCGACGACAGGCGCGGGAAGCGCGGGAGGTGCGCCGCGCGCCGCTCGGCGGGATGGCGCACGCAGGCGGCGCGGCATGCGAATGTACTATTGCGCAGATGCATTCCGCGTCTGTCGACCGCATCGACCGCACGCGATCATCGCGGCGCGCGCCGGCCCGCGCATGTCGGCGCTTATCGCGCTTATCGGCGCGGCGGTGCGGCGGCGACCAGCCCGGCAACGATATCGACCACGTGGACCACCGATCAAATGGACGCACGAGTAAACGAACAGGCGCTCAAGTCGCATACCGACCGGCGCCAGCTGCACCAGATCATCGCGGGGCTCACCGAGGGCGTGATCCTCATCGAACCCGACCAGCGCATCGTATGGGCGAACGAGGCCGCGCTCGCGATGCACGGCGTGACCGAGCTCGACGCGCTCGGCGCGGACGTCACCGAGTATCGCGAGCGCTTCCGGCTGCGCTACCGGAACAACCGTCCGGTGCGCGACGGCCACTATCCGATGGACCGCGTGATCGCGGGCGAGGAGTTCAGCGACGTGACGGTCGAAGTCGAATCGGCCGCCGACGCGAACGTGAGCTGGGTCCACCGGATCCGCAGCCTCGTGCTGACGAACGCGGCCGGCGAGCCCGACTGTCTCGCGCTCGTGCTGCACGATGCGACCGAATGGGCGAGCGCCGAGGACCGCTTCGAGCGCACGTTCAATGCGAATCCGGCGCCGGCCGTGATCTGCCGGCTCGACGACCTGCGCTACGTGAAGGTCAATCAAGGCTTCCTCGAGATGACGGGCCATGTGCGCGACGACGTGCTCGGCCGCTCCGTCTACGAACTCGACGTGCTCGAACAGGCCGAGCGGCGCGAACTCGCGATCGAGCGGCTGGGCGAGGGCGCGACGATCCCGCAGATGGAGGCCGTGCTCAAGCGCGCGGACGGCGGCACGAAGGCGGTGGTGGTCGCCGGGCAGCCGATCGACATGAACGGCGAGCCATGCATGCTGTTCACGTTCATGGATCTCGAGCCGCGCAAGGAGGCCGAGCTCGCGCTGCGGCAGAGCGAGGAGCGCTTCGCGAAGGCGTTCCGGATGGCGCCGGTCGCGACCGCGATCGTCACGGCCGACGGTTTCGTGCTGCTCGACGTGAACGATGCGTTCGTCGGGATGGCCGGCCATGCGCGCGACGACCTGCTCGGCAAGTCCGCGGACGAGATCGGCCTGTGGGCCGAACGCGGCGCACGGCAGTGCATCGACACGCAACTCGCGCGCGACGGCAACGTGCGCAATGCAGATGTGCAGATCCGGACGCGCGACGGCGACGTGCGCGATTGCGTCGTGTCGGCCGAGCCGGTCGCGATTCACGGGCAGGATTGCCTGCTGATCGCGCTGCTCGACATCAGCGATCGCAAGCGCACCGAGATGGAACTCGTCTATGCGATCGAGACCGCGATGCAGGATGCATCGTGGTTCAGCCGCACGTTGATCGAAAAACTGGCGAACGTGCGGCGCGCGAATGCGCCGGACGCGGGCGCGCAGCTGTCGGACCTCACCGCGCGCGAGCGCGACGTGTTCGACCTGCTGTGTCACGGCCTCGCCGACAAGGAGATCGCCGGCCGTCTCGGGCTCGCGCCGAACACGGTCCGCAATCACGTCGCGACGATCTACGCGAAGCTCGACGTGCATAGCCGCGGCGAGGCGATCGTGTGGGCGCGCGAGCGCGGGATTGTCGGCACGTCCGACGCGAACGGTGCGCGAGGCGAGAAAGCCGCCGACAAGAACGGCAAGAACTGACGCCGGCCGTCGGGCCATCGGTGCGAATGCACCATGCAGGCTGGTGCATCCGCATCTGCCGCGCGCGGCGCGCGGCTGCGATCCTGTCCACTCGGCGGTGCGGCGCGGGCTGCCGTGCCGTCGTCTCTCTCCCCAACTCATCGCAGGAGACGACCATGGACAGGAATCGCATCGAAGGCAAGCTCAAACAACTGAAGGGTTCGGTCAAGGAAGCGCTCGGCAAGGTGACGGGCGACCGCGAGACGGAAGCGGAAGGCGTGGCGGAGCAGCAGGCCGGCAAGCGTCAGGAGCAGGCCGGCGAGGCGGCCGATGCGGAGCGCAAGCGGACGGGCACCGACCGGCATTGAGCGGCACCGGGCGCCATTTGATCGAATCGCGCGATGTGCGCTGCGTTGCCGCCGTGTGACCTGGCAATTGATTCTCCATTGGCATGACCCTGCGCGCCCTTGGCGCAACGGCGCGTGCGCGCATCCCGCTCGATGCGGCCGCTTCCGGGCCGCCGTCGCGCGGGCCGCGGATCGTGGTGGCACGGGCACTTGATGACAATTCCTCACAACATAGTTCCGATATTTCGTTTGCTGCACACGTATTGGCTACCCACAATCGGTTCACCTCTTTCGCGCTGACAGGTTCCCCGGAGACGGAACCGCGGTGATCGACCGGCAGGCGATGCGCGCTTGCGCAACGACGCTTCCGGCGACCGAAAAAATCACCGGCACGCGAGAGGTCGCCGGCGCGCGATGGTCGCGCGTCGCATCCCGACCCACAGAAGAAGGATTGGCCGATGACGTTCCGCATTCGTTCGCTTTCCGGCATTGCATTGACCGCCGCGATTCTCGCGTTCCAGACGGGCGCGGCCCATGCGCAGGAAACCGTTGTCAAGGTCGGGGTTGCCGTGCCGCTGACCGGCGGCGGCGCCGCGTACGGCAAGGACATCGAGAACGGCGTGCGCATGGCCGTCGACGAGGCGAACGCCGCGCACCCGACGATCGGCGGCAAGCCGGTGAAGTTCGTCGTCGCGTCGCAGGACGACCAGAGCGATCCGCGCATCGGCGTGCAGGCCGCGCAGCAGCTGACCGACGCGCAGGTGGCCGTCGTGGTCGGCCACTTCAATTCGGGCACGACGCTGCCCGCGTCGAAGATCTACGCGAAGGCCGGCATTCCGATGATCACGCCGTCGGCGACCAATCCCGACATCACGCGCGCCGGGCTCGGCACCGTGTACCGCGTGATCGCGACCGACGCGCAGAACGCTGGCAATGCCGGTGCGTATGCGGCGAGCGTGACCAAGGCGAAGCGCATCGCGATCATCGACGACCGCACCGCGTTCGGCCAGGGCGAAGCCGACGAATTCGAGAAGGCCGCGAAGGCGAACGGCGGCACGATCGTCGCGCGCGAATTCACGAACGACAAGGCCGTCGACTTCAGCGCGCAGCTCACGAAGATCAAGAGCACGAATGCCGACCTGGTGTTCTTCGGCGGCCTCGACGCGCAGTCCGCGATGCTGGTCAAGCGCATGCGCCAGCTCGGCATCCGCGCGCAGTTCCTGGCCGGCGGCGGCGTGATGAACGCGAACTTCATCAGGCTCGCGGGCAATGCGGCCGAAGGCGCGTCGGTGTGGGAGTACGGACAGCCGCTGTCGCGTCTCGCGAAGGGCAAGCAGTTCGAAACGAAATTCAAGCAGAAGTACGGCGTCGACATGCTCGCGTATGCGCCGTTCGCGTACGACGCGACGTGGATCGCGATCAACGCGATGCAGAAGGCGAACTCGACGAAGCCGGCCGATTTCAACGGCGCGCTGAAGGGCACGCGCTACGATGGCATCACCGGCACGATCGCGTTCACGAACACGGGCGACCTGAAGAACCCGAGTTCGACGCTGTATGAAGTGAAGAACGCCGCATGGCAGCCCGTCACCACGCAAACGGCGGACTGAATACCTGAATTTCCCGAACGCGCGCGGACTTTCGCGGCGAGCCCGGACGTGCTGAAATAGCCCCAGCGATCGGATGCGATCGCGGCGCATGTCGGGGCGATTCGCCGGGTGGTCACAGTCTGCCGCGCACGGCGCCGCGCGCGACGCGGCACGAACAACCTTCGGGCGCGGCCGGCTTGCCGCGCCTTTCACGTGCAACTGGAGTCAGTCGTGAGTTCTCAAGTCGTCATCGTCGGCGGTGGTGTGATCGGCAGCTCGATCGCCTATTTCCTGCGTGCTACCGATCCGACAGTGTCCGTCACCGTCATCGAACGCGATCCCACCTATGCGAAATCGTCGTCGGCGCTGTCGGCCGCGTCGATTCGCCAGCAGTTCTCGACGCCGCTGTCGATCGAGATGTCGCTGTTCGGGATCGACTTCCTGCGCACGATCGGCGAGCGGCTCGAAGTCGACGGCACGCGGCCGTCGATCGATCTGCATGAAGGCGGCTACCTGTTTCTCGCGACACCGGCTGGTGACGCGACGCTGCGCGAGAACCACGCGCTGCAGACGAAGCTCGGCGCCGATATCCGGTTGATGGATCGCGATGCGCTGCGCGCGAAGTTTCCCTGGCTGAACGTCGACGATCTCGTGTCGGGCGCCTATGGCGCGAGCGGCGAAGGGTGGTTCGACGGTTACGGGCTCGTGCAGGCGCTGCGCAAGAAGGCGCAGGCGCTCGGCGCGCGGTATGTGCCGGCCGATGTGACCGGCGTCGTTCGCGATGGTCGCAAGATCACGCACGTGGTGACGAACGACGGCGAGCGCTACGTATGCGACACGCTCGTCAACGCGGCCGGTGCGTGGACGCGCACGCTGTCGTCGATGATGGGCATCGACATTCCCGTGTATGCGCGGCGTCGCAGCATCTTCAACGTGTCGTCGCCGGCGAAGCTCACCGATTGCCCGCTGCTGATCGATCCGACCGGCGTGTATTTCCGGCCGGAAGGGCGCACGTACATCTGCGGGACGTCGCCGAGCCCCGATCGCGACCCCGACGACCTGCCGCTCGACGAGGTCGATCACGACCTGTTCGACGAGGTGATCTGGCCGACGCTCGCGAATCGCGTGCCGGAGTTCGAAGCGCTGCGCGTGGAGAACTGCTGGTCCGGATACTACGAGTACAACGTGTTCGATCACAACGCGATCATCGGGTATCACCCCGAGCTCGACAACGTCGTGTTCGCGAACGGGTATAGCGGGCACGGGCTGCAGCAAGGGCCCGCGACCGGGCGTGGGGTGAGCGAGCTGATCCTGGGCGGGCGATATGAATCGCTCGACCTGTCGTCGCTCGGCTGGGAGCGTGTGCTCGAAAACCGGCCGATCGTCGAAAAGAACGTCGTGTAGCGCGGCGTGACCGCCCGGTGTGTGGTGGGCGGGATTCTCCTTGTGTCTCAATCTGATTGGCCCGGCTTTGCCGGGCTTTTTTTTGTTTATCGTGGTTGGGGAGGGTGCGGAAAGGGCTGGCGGCATTCGTTGAGTGCGCAGCGTAAGGGGGACTGAGCGGCAAGCGGTTGAGCGCGAGGAGCCTCGAGTCCGGTGATAGATCGTTGCGACTGACATCGCCTGCCGCAACGACCTAAGCTCAGGACTGTTGAAAACAGATCACTCTGTATGAGCCTTCTTCGGCTTAGGCGGTGACTGCACCTTCGCGTATTGGAACTCAGGCGTTGCCTTCAGGGCGTCCTTGGTGGCGCCCGGCAGGTATAGATTGCCGCCGCGCACGTCGAGGGCTGCGATGGGCACCGCTACGTCATGCGTGGCGACGCCGAGGAAGCCGCCTGTAGCGACGATGGCCGCCGACACTGAGGCGTCCGGGGCCACGATCAGATCTTTGACCGCGCCGATTTTTTCGTTCTGGTCGTTGTAGACCGATTTTGCCAGCACGCTCTTCTTGACGCTCCATCCCTGCAGAAGCGCCTGGGACTGCTCAATAGTCACGCTCAGAGGCTGTGTGCCGGCGACCTGTGCATGCGCATCGATACATGTGCAAGTGCCACTGCTACCAAGACGCCTTTGTGCAAAGCCATATCGTTCACTCGGTGGTTGGATTCGGTTTCCGGCACGTACTTCGCCCCCCGGGGGGCGACGCCCGCCAATGTCCCTTCGCTACCGTGGGCAATGTCCCAATGCCAGCTGAAAGGTCGGGACCGCGGGAGCTGCATAGGTTAGTGAAACACAGGCCCAGCGTGTCCGCGTGTCTGTATGCCAGATCGTTGGGCGGTACCTGAGAAGCCGGGCGCAGGTACTTGTTGCGCCAAGCCGGGCAAGTGCTCAGCGTTTCCAGCGCCTCCAAAAATCGAGCTCAAGTTCATGCGATCACCCCAATCTCGTTGGCAAGCCAACCGGCTTGTGATCGAAGGCTCAGGTAGCCTCAAAAAATTCCACGGTGTGTTCGATAAACGCCCGTACCTTCGCCGGCAACAATGCCCGCCCGATGTAGGCCAACCTGATCTCTGCAACGGTATCGGTGATCTCGAACCGCTCCAACAACCGGACGAGGCGCCCGGTCTTGATGTCTTGCTCGACAAGACTCATCGGCAGCAGAGCGACGCCAAAGCCTTCGAGTACGACATCACGGTTGAATACGGGATTGTTCGACGCGACTTCGTAGTTGATCGGGACGGCCACCGTTTCGTTTTCGACGCGAAAGTTCACGATCGGCTTGTGCATCGACGGCGGCACTGTCACAAACACATGCTCTGCGAGATCGGCCGGGCGTTGAGGCCGAGAGCGGCCCTGGAGGTAATGCTCGGTCGTGACGAGAACCAGCCGAAAACGCTGAAGAAGCCGGGTGACCGCGAGATCGGTCGTCAACATGAACGGCATGACGATACCGAGGTCGTAGCCCTCCGCCGTCAGGTCTACCGGGCGTTCAGTCAACGTGACATCGAGTGCGATCTTCGGATGCTTGCTCTTGAATGACGAGGTCAGGGCCGGGAGCCATGTCATCGTCGCTGTCGTGTGTGCAACGAGGCGAAGTACGCCGGTAGGCACGCGCCCGTGGCCTGCCGTCTCCGCTTCGAGACGATCGAGATCATCGAGGATCCGGCAAGAACCGTCGTAAAAATGCTCCCCGACCTCGGTCAACGAAAGCTGACGCGTGGTGCGATGAAAGAGTCTCAAACCGAGACGCTCTTCCAACGACGCGATCGATCGCGAAACTACCGATGGCGAGAGGTCCATCATTTGCCCGGCACGCCGGAAGTTCTTCGTTTCGACGATGGCGCGGAAGAGGCGCAAGGTATCGATATATTCCATAGATGAGGTCCAGCGCGTTCGGTGGCGCCGATGGCTGGAATCGGGCTGTTTCATCAATTCTGATAGAATAATCAAATATGGTATGAAAGTCAACGGTGACTCTTGGAATGGATGGCTTGCGAGCAACGAGTCGCCTCAGTGCGCCCACGGACCCCTGTGTTCGATCATGAGTTCGAGTTCCAACAGTGCGTCGCCGAGCACGTCGATCGCGCCATTCAACGTCTCGGCGATCGCTGCGCTCTTGAGCGCATGCTGCACGATCTTGTGCGCGGTCCGATGTTTGGCTTCGATGAGTTGGGCGTTAAATGGCAGTTGCATAAGAATCCTCTCCAATGGGTAAGCCTGCAGCGGAGTATATCGGCAGCAAGGCACCATTACGCGTCGGCAACAGTCAATTGCGGATGCGTCAACCTATCGGTGTGAGCAGTGAATGCCGCGACACGTCAACCGTTGCTGGCGGCAGAAGTATTTATTGTCGGCACGGTGCTTCCAAGCTGCCGGAAAATGGCTAAAACTGCCGCTGAACGATCCGGCGTCACTCTGCTGCTGTTCGACTAAGCCGGTCATCACGTCGATTCCCGTTCTCTATCCGTTGTACTTGGTGCATCATTTTGATATGGACCTCTAATCATGGCAAAGCGCAAAACGTTCATCTCTCTTCCTGTCGTTGCCTCTGTGCTGACTGCGCCCGTTATCGCGCTCGCTCACAATAGCGATCGCGCTCCGTTGACGCGTATGCAGGTGCGCGCGAATGTAGCCCAACAGCGCCCGTGCTACCACGACAGGATGAGCACTTGCATCACCATGCAATATGCGATCGACTTCCGGGCGGCACTCGCACGAATGGCATCGCAGCGGCAGATATTCGAAAACTATGGCGGTATGAGCAGTTCATCCGTTACAGGGCGTGTCGCATCCAATGATCATTTGGATCATTCCATTACACACAAGTCGGCGTGAGCGGCTTGTAAACTATCGTGGCTTGCGGTTTACTCTTGCTCTTTGCGCGGCACGCGAATGGCACGAGCAACGGCGAGCTGGGCGGCAATGGAATTCAAGGGCATGGATCTGGGCGACAAGCGCCTGAACCGGCGGGCAGTCCTGCTGGCCGAGCAACTGTCGGGCAATCCGACAGCGATCATTCCGCTGGCATGTGACGGCTGGGCTGAGACGGCGGCGGCTTATCGATTCTTCGCGCAGGACAAGCTCGAATGGAGCGACGTCATGGAGCCGCAATGGCAGAGCTCGACCGAGCGGATGCGGGCATGCGAGGTGGTGATGCGCCTGGATGACACGACCGAGCCGAACTTTAACGGGCAGGACATCACTGGACCGGGGCCGTTGTTCCTTGACTGCCAAGAGCTTGGCTCGCATTCGTTCGCCACTGGTCAACCGCAGCACCGCGAGCTTCCCGTTCCGAGTCTTCCCGCAGCAATGCGTGAAGCCCAGGAAGTCAAAGGTCTGCGGCTTGCTCCGGCCGCGACGTTGACTGTCCTCGCGCGCAAAGCGTCCGAACTCAATCAGCCGCGTCTCGCTCTCGTGGGCGTCAGGCCGAAGCGGGCCAGCCGTGCAGTCACTTCGCGCTGGAAGCGCATCGCATTCCTTACGTTTTGGAATCCCGCGATCCAATCGTCAGCGTGCCGCACGACGATCACATCGCCTTCGGCGTGCCGCGCACGCCATTGCTTCAACCACAAATCAAACGCATAGTGAAGGTAGATATTCGACAGCAGCGGCGAGTTGCTGCCGCCCTGAACGGTACCAACTTCACCTTGCGTCACCCTGCTGTCTTCCAGCACACCGGCATGCAGCCGCCTATTGATGAGCCGCACAACCCGTGTGTCTGCTATCAACGTTGCCCAGGTGCGGCACGTGCGCGAAGCGCAGCGTATTAGCGGTAACCGCAGTGATGAGCCTGGCCGGCATCATGGCGGTCGCCGGCTGTGCTGCCATGCCGATGGGCCCCACAGTGATGGCGCTGCCCGGCACCAGCAAGTGGTTCGATCAATTCCGCGCCGATGACGCGACGTGCCAGCAATTCGCTTCGGAACAGACCGCTGGCGTCAGCACTCAATACCGGCGAAATTAAATTGTGTTTGCTCATCTCACTTGGGGCCGGTTGGCTTCGCGGGCACTTCCATCCAGCCGCTCGAACACCCCTTGACGTACGGGTAATATTTCTTTGTGACCGGGCAATACCACCAAGTGCCCGCCGGGGGACTCGTCTGCGTTTTTTCGGCGTAGACGGTGGTCGGGGCTGGCTCGACCGACGGCACGACAACCGGGACGGGCTCCGCGTAGAAGACCGGGGTGGGCGCGATCATGACCGGGGGCGGGACACCCACCAGTACCCCGATCCTGACATGCGCCCGCGCTGTTGTGCACAGGCATATGGCTGTCGTCGCGATCAGCGCAAGGATAGCTCTTTTCGATTTCACAAAGTCTCTCCTTTGTCCGCGTCGACGCTCAGTCAACTTTCAATATAGATCGAGCCATAGGAGGCCAATTGAGCCGCAGTCGTTGCGTCGGAAACTGCCGAGCCGAATTTCGCGCCATCGTACCCGCTTACCGCCTGCTGTTGAGCCGCCACGCTCGCCAGTTCCGCGTAGATGTCCGCCGGATAACGCGCGTTACCGTTGCTACGGTCATACCGCGCTTGCTGCAGTGGGACGACTTCTTCGTGCACCGGCTCACGCATCGGAGGACCATGTCCATTGGCGGGCGTGCCCTTGGGAAGAGCGATAACGGATACGACAGCAAGGACGGGCATGAGCGCTTTAGCCATGATGAAACTTTCAAATATCGAGAGGCGGAATCAGCACACACGGGGTTAGTGAAACAACGCCCAGACGAGTCCGCGAGTCTTTCTGCATTTGGCGTTGAGGTGCGCCATCTTCCTATCTCAGCTTTACAGCCACCTTTCTGAAATTCATAGTTTCCGGGCGCGCAATATCCCCAGGCGTTGTCGCAGACGTACATGGCAGACCTGCCATCGTGCAACTTCGGGAGCTAATTCCAATAGGATGGGGCCCGAATTTTCCAACTAAGACCGAGACGGAAATTGGGCCAGCCTCGCGCTTTTTTGATTGATACGTCCCAGCCGCGTGCCGGACGGGGGAAGGTTCTGACGGCGCGATCCACGCGGCGGACGCCGGAAGGCTGCGGCGACTTGGCGCGCGCGCTTCGCCTCTTCCCCATGGAGATAGGTCGACGTGGTTGCCACCGACGCGTGGCGCAAGTTGTCACGCACTGACCGCATCAAGGGATAGTCCCCGAGCCCACCGGAGCGTCATGGCTTGCAAGGCAGCGGATGCGAGGATTGAAGGGGGGCAGGCGAGCACGTGCGCTTCACGCCAGCAAGCGAGCGATCAGATCGTGCGTCGTGCGCACCTCGTACTTCCTCAACAAGCTCGCACGATGAATATCGACCGTGCGCGGGCTGATGTTCAGCTCCTTGCCGATTTCCTTGCTGGTGAGCCCGTGAACCAGGAATGCCGCGACGTCGCGCTCGCGATCGGTCAGCGTGCTGGCGACGTCGGGATGCTTCGCGTCGCCCGACAGGTCGGTGAAGGTCCAGATGGCCAGCTCGAAAGGCCGCTTCGTGTTGTAGCCGAAGCCGCACACCGTGACCCAGAAATGGCTGCCGTCGATGCGGCGCATGATGCGATCGTCGCTGAACCCCGCATGCTTCGCGAGCAGCGGCGCGAGGCGACGGCCGGTCGTCGCGAAATCCTTCTGCTGCGGATACAGTTTCGCGAACGACTGGTCGATGATGTCGTCGCGAGTCGCCCTGAACAATTGCAGCGCCTTCTCGTTGCAGTCGATCATGATGCGCTCTTTCGCCACGATCGCAGCGACGGGCAGATGCCTGAAGAGATCTTCGTAGTCGAGGCTTGGCATCGTGTCGGTCATGTTCGGCATCGGGTCGACGGGTGCGAACCGTGTTCGGACCCAGGCTGGTTCGCTCCTGTCGGATTGTAGCGGTAGCGCTTGCAGGACATTCAACCGACGTGAAAGACGCAGCAGTCGTGCCCTTCGCCCGCGCGTAGCCGGCCGTGTAGAGAATCGACGCGTAGGCTTCGCTGCCGAGCGTGTCTTCCACGGCGACATGATCGTTCGTGAAGAAATGGCGCGGCACGTACAGTGTCCTCGAACGCATATGAGTTCTGGAAGCCGAGGATGATGCCGGTCTTGTTCTCCCGCTTCGCGCGCAGGATGTCGTCCGTCGTGCGCACCAGCGTGAGGATTTCACTGTATTCGCGGATCTGCTGCTTCATCTCCGCGATGTTGTCGATCGTCTTCTGGAAGTCTTCCCGCACGGAGACCGTGCAGTTGACGGCCGTGACGCCGCCCTTGCGCATGTCTTCGAACACCGATCGCTCGAAGCGGGAGATGTTCAGGCCGTCGATGATGATGCTGGTGTCGTGAAGGCTCGTCATGGTGTTTCTCCATGCGTCGGTTTAGTCGGCCCCGTTTGTACGAGCGGGGCGTGTACTCAAACCGCGCCTTCGACGCCGCGCTTGGCGGACTGGCCGGTTCTCGCGGTTGCCGGACCTGCGTCTTCGAGCGCCGTCTTCGACGTTTCCGGCAGGGACAGGCCGCCGATCATCGCCAGGATCGACACGGCGATCAGGTAATAAGCGGGCGACAGGTTGGTCCCGGTCGCCGAGATCAGCCACGTGGCGACGAGCGGTGCGGTACCGCCGAAGATCGTGTACGCGAGGTTGTACGTGATCGCCGATGCGGTATAGCGCGTTTTCGTGGCGAACACTTCCGACATCAGCGGTGCCGTCACGACGCCCGAGAACACCGCGCCGATCGCAAGCAGCGCGACGCCGGCCAGCGATTGCGACAACACGCCCGAACCGCCCAGCGAGAACGCCGGATACACCGACACGATGATGAAGAGGCCGGTCGTGGCGATCGTCGCGCGGCGGCCGACGAGATCGGAGAAGAAGCCGGCGACCGGGCACAGGGCCGCGGCGAAGAAGAGGGCGAGCACCGTCACGAGGAGCGACGTGCCGCGAGACAGGTGCCCGGCCACTTGGAGGTAGGTCGCGAAATACGTCGTGAACGTGTAGAACGACAGCGCCGTCACGGACACGAACGCGCCGAGCTTCAGGATATTCAGCGACTGCGAACGCAGCGTTTCCATCAGCGGCGCATGCGCGATGTCGTGCTTGCCTTCGAGCGCCTGGAACGCGGGCGTTTCATTCAGGTTGACGCGCAGGTACACGCCGATGAGGCCGACCGGTGCCGCGATCAGGAACGGCACGCGCCAGCCCCATTCGACCATCGCCTGCGACGACAGCGACGATTCGAGCAGATAGGCGACCACGGCCGCGCAGGCGAACGACGAGAAGGTCGACACCGGCACGAAGCTGCCGAAGAATGCGCGGCGGCGGCGCGGTGCGTGTTCCATCACGTACGCGCATGCGCCGGCGTATTCGCCGCCAGCCGAAAACCCCTGGACGCAGCGGATGATCGTGAGCAGCAACGGCGCCCAATAACCGATGCTCGCGTAGGTCGGGAGCAGGCCGATCAATGTGGTCGAGCCGGCCATCATCAGGATCGTCAGTGCAAGCGTGCGCTTGCGGCCGATCCGGTCGCCGATGACGCCGAAGACCAGGCCGCCCAACGGGCGGAATGCGAAAGCCACCGCGAAGACGGCGAAGGTCTTCAGGAGACCGACCGTGGGATCGCCGCTCGGAAAGAATTCGCGTGTCAGGATGGTGGCGAGAAAGCCGTACGCGGCGAAATCGAACCATTCGACGAAATTGCCGATCGAGGCTGCGGCGATCACGCGTCGTAGCGTGCTGGTATCGACGTCCTGGGTGGTCATGGTCGTGTCCTCTTCGTAGGTGTGTGCTTTCATTCGCGTCGAAAATATCGTAGGGACGCCAATTACCTAGGTCCATACGTGTCAATTACCTAGGTAATCGGGGGCGGGGGCGGCTGCCGGCCGGCGTTGCCGGAGTTGAATAAGGGAGCGTGGAGGCTAGACTGGAAGTTCCCCATGCACACCATGGAGGGAGACATGACGACCATCTATGTCGTGAAGACCGGGCTTCAGTTCCTCTGTACCGGCGAGGACGGCGACATCGGCATGGCACCGGAGATCGAAGAAGCGATGTCCTTTCTTTCGTATGAAGAAGCGAAGAAGGTGGCGAGCGAGAACGCCGATCCGGGGTATGAGATTCTGGCGGTCGATATTGAGTGCCGATGAGGGGGAGTTTCGCGGCGAGGGCTCGATGACGGAAGATGCCTCGGGTTGCGCGCATCTTGGGCTAGGTGCGGCGTCGCTTCCGCCAACACGTACCCGTCGAAAACCCTCCAACGTACTCTATTCATCCGCGCGGCACGGCCGCATCACGTCCCTCGATCGATGATCGAACCACAAGACCGTATCGATGGATATCGTTTGTCGATATCGACCGCGGTTAGCCAATCATGTAGCCCTTGGGCTACATCGGTGCCTGTTTTATCAGTTTTTGTATCCCTGAGGATACAAAATCGCAGATGGAAATTTGTGCCTCTGGGGCTACAATTAGGCTAGGTTCACTCATTTTTGATGCCCCGGGGCTACAAATGACCACATTGTCCGATGTCGGAGAGATGCTGAAAGAAGCGCGCAGCGCGGTGGGGCTTTCCCAGAGAGAGCTCGCGGAGCGCGCCGGCATCGCCCGTACGACGCTTGCCCGTATGGAAACGCTTGCACGAGGCGACATGAGCGTATCCGCGCTGGTGCGCCTGCTTGAGGCAGCCGGCTACGATCTGCGCATGGTTCGGCGCGGACATCAGCGCACGCTGGACGATGTTCTGGCCGAACAGCGCAAGACCGAGGACTGACGAGATGACACGCGGTGGCACTGGGTGGCAAAGCAGATGCTGCATGCGTGGAACGAAGGGATGGCGTCGCTACGGAGTGCCAAACCGCAGGCGGCACTGAGGGCGCTCACACCGGTGATTGATGCCGCCGGTTTCTCGGATGCGGACAAGGCCGACAATGGAAGAGAAGTGATCGGGCGCTCGGAATTGCTTGGAGAGCGCGGGAAAGGGGGGTGATGTCGGGTCACCGAGCCGCCGACAACCGGAAACCGGGGGAGTCTGCCGACCTCCCGAAAAGCGGCGAGCGCCGCCCATTTGATGACCAAACCGCAAGACCTAGTGCATAGATATCGTTTGCCGCAGCGCTAATGACTATCGACAATCGTGGCTCGCATTCCCGCCGTTGGCGCCAGAAGCGCCTTGGCGGGCGGCACCCGTCGGCTATCCCGGCCGTCGCTGCCATCCAGCTCACGACGACATGTACGCGTTCACGCCTTCATTCCAGAATCCTGCCGGTTCGCCGATCCGCGAGCTGTTCAAATACCTCTCCGAGCCGGGGATGATTTCTTTCGCGGGCGGTTACCCGGCCAGCGACCTGTTCGACTTCGACGGCCTGAACGCCGCCGCCGAACGCGCATACGCCCAGCCGGTCCGCTGCCTGCAATACGGCCCGACCGACGGCCTCGTCGAACTGAAGCAGCAACTGATCGCATTGATGGCGCGCCGCAACGTGACGTGCACGCCCGCCGAACTGCTCGTCACGACCGGCTCGCAACAGGGCCTCGATCTGCTATTGCGCGTGATGGTCGGCCCCGGCGACGTCGTGCTGACCGAACAGCCGGCGTACCCGGCAACGCTGTCGGCGATGCGTCTGCAACAGGCGCGCATCGTCACGATCCCCGTCGACGGCGAAGGCCTCGACGTCGACCGCCTCGCGTCGCAACTCGCATCCGGCGCGATCGCGCAGCCGAAGCTGCTCTACACGGTCCCGACCTTCGCGAACCCGACCGGCGCGACGCTCACGCGCGAACGCCGGCTGAAGCTGCTGCGCCTCGCGGTGCAATACCGTTTCCTGATCGTCGAGGACGATCCCTACGGCGACCTGCGTTTCGCGGGTGAACCGGTGCCGTCGATGCTTGCACTCGCGAACGACGTCGAAGGCGCGCGCGACTGGATCGTGCATTTCGCGAGCCTGTCGAAAATCGTCGCGCCGGGGCTGCGCGTGGGCTGGACGATCGCGCCGGCCGAAATCGCGCGGCGCTGCGTGATCGCGAAGCAGACGGTCGACCTGTGCAGCACGCCGTGGACGCAAGCCACCGCCGCCGAGTATCTCGCCGACGGCGCACTCGAACGCCATCTGCCGCGCATCACGGCGGCCTACCAGCGCAAGTGCGACGCGATGTGCGACGCGCTGCGCGCCGGCTTCGGCGATGCGATCGCGTTCCATCGTCCCGAAGGCGGGATGTTCGTGTGGGCGCGCATCGGCGCGGTGTCGTCGGATGTGCTGCTGCAACAGGCGATCGCGAACAAGGTCGTCTTCGTGCCGGGCAAGGCGTTCTTCGCGGACAACGTCGACGCGGCTTCGCTGCGGCTGTCGTTCGCCGCGCCCGATGTCGACGCGATCCGGGAAGGCGTGGCGCGCCTCGTGCGCGCGTATGGTGCGGCGCTGGCCGCGTGAGGAGACCCACATGAACATCGTCATCGACCACACCGTATGGATGGACGAAGCGCCGGGCATGGCCGATATCCGTCCCGTCGCGCACAAGTCGTCGCAGATCAGCGCGGGGCCGCAGTACGTGGCCGACGTACTCGGCCGCTTCGGCGCGGAGTCGACCGACACGCGCGACGCCGCACCGGCCGTCCTCGGCTACAACTGAACCGCGCGGCGGCGGGCCTACAAGGAAAGCCCGCCGCCAAAACGGTTAAGCTGTCGCGATCGAATCGCGCAGGATCGCCGCGCCATCATGTCCGACACCGACACCCGTTCCGAATCGCTGACGGAAACGTACGACCGCCTTTGGTCCTGCCTCGAGTCCGGCGTCGGCGCGCAGCGCTCGCCGTTCACGATGCTGCAGGCCGCGACGCTCGGCCTCGATGGTGCGCCGAAGGTGCGCACGATCGTGTTGCGGCAAGTGAGCCGCGCCGATCGCCTGCTGTCGTTCCATACCGATGCGCGTTCGGAGAAGGTCGCGGAATTGCGCCGTGACGCGCGTATCGCCATCGTCGCGAACGATCTCGATTCACTCGTGCAGATTCGCGCGGAAGGCGTGGCATCGATCTGCGACGACGAAGCGCAACGTCGCGCGGTCTGGCAATCGAGCCGTCCGCATACGCTGCTGCTGTATCGCGCACCGCGGCGCCCGGGCACGCCGATCGAGTCGCCCGAAGAGGCGCACGTCGCGGCAGGCGCAACCACAGGCACAGCGGCCATCGACGACGGCTACCGGAACTTCTGCCTGCTCCACGTCACGGTGACGCGCCTCGACTGGCTCGAACTCGCGCGCAGCGGCCATCGCCGCGCGGTGTTCGACGTGAACGACGACGGCTACGAAGGCCGTTGGGTCGCGCCCTGACGGCGACGTCCGCGTTTCCGCTACAAACGCGTACAAGTCAGACAAATCCCGGATACATCAGACCTTTCAAATGGGCAACGCCGCGTGACCGGTGTGTGCCCGAATGAAAGCGAAGGCGCGCTCGGACGCGCGGCATGTTCACTTTCCACTTCACGAAAGGAGATGCCGAACGATGTCTTCCACACCGTTTTCCCCGACGCGTCGCCACCTGCTGGCCACTTCCGTGGCCGCCGGGGTATCCGCGATGCTGCCCACCGCCGCGCTGCGTGCGGCCACCGGCGGCGACGGCATACGCCCGTTCACCGCCCATATCCCCGACGACGCACTGGCCGACCTGCGCCGCCGCATCGCCGCGACGCGCTGGCCGGGTCGCGAGACCGTCGCCGACGAATCGCAGGGCGTGCGGCTCGCGCGCATGCAGGCGCTGCTGCGTTACTGGGGCACCGAATACGACTGGCGCAAGGGCGAGGCGCGCCTGAACGGCTTTCCGATGTTCATCACCGAGATCGACGGGCTCGACATTCACTTCATCCACGTGCGCTCGCGGCACGCGAACGCGATGCCGATGATCATGACGCACGGCTGGCCCGGTTCGATCTTCGAGCTGCTGAAGGCGATCGGCCCGCTGACCGACCCGACCGCGCACGGTGCGAGTGTCGACGATGCGTTCCACGTCGTCGTGCCGTCGCTGCCGGGCTTCGGTTTCTCCGGGCGTCCGACCAAGACGGGCTGGGGCTCCGACCACATTGCGCGTGCCTGGGGCGAGCTGATGGCGCGCCTCGGCTATACGCGCTTCGTGTCGCAGGGCGGCGACTGCGGCTCGGTGATCTCGCACCGGATGGCGATGCAGCGCGTGCAGGGCCTGGCCGGGATTCACGTGAACATGCCGGCGACGGTGCCGCCGGACATCGCGACGCTGCTGCAGACCGACGCGCCGGCGCCGGCATCGCTGGCGCCGAAGGAGAAGGCTGCGTACGAGAAGCTTGCGACGTTCTATCGCGACAACTGCGGCTACTCGGCGATGATGGTCACGCGGCCGCAGACGGTCGGCTACGCGCTCGCCGATTCGCCGTCGGGGCAGGCAGCGTGGATGTACGACAAGATCTCGCAGTGGACCTACAGCGGTGGCGTGCCCGAACGGTCGATCCCGCGTGACGAGATCCTCGACGATATTTCGTTGTACTGGCTGACCAACACGGCGACATCCGCCGCGCAGATCTACTGGGAGGATCACTCGAACAATTTCAACGCGGTGGACATCTCGCTGCCGGCGGCGATCACGGTGTTCCCCGGCGAGATCTACCAGGCGCCGCGCAGCTGGGCCGAGCGCAGCTATCACAACCTGATCTACTTCAACGAAGTCGACAAGGGCGGGCATTTCGCGGCTTGGGAGGAGCCGGAACTGTTCGCCCGCGAAGTGCGCGCCGGGTTCCGGCCGTTGCGTCGCGCGTAAGCGTGGCTTGACGGGAAAACGCGGGCCGGTGGCGATGCCGGCTCGTGTCGCGCGTCGTGCGCGGCCGACCGTGAACACCCGTTTCCGCCACGATTTTGAATCGCTGTATGTCGTACCCGGACACAGATACGTTGGGATACAAAGCGTCCGGACGGTTCGGATATAAAACCGGTGAAGCGATTCACACGGCGGCGCGGTGCGATGCGCCGCCGCCGTGAATGGCGATTCCGCATCGCCCGCACGTGCCGCGGGCCTCTTTCTTACCGATCGACAATGGAGAACGCGTCATGCCTGATACCGTCAACACCCGCCGCCGCCTGATTCTGGGCACGACACTCGCCAGCCTGAGCCTGGCCGACCTCGGATTCGGCTCGCTGGCGCGCGCGCAGTCGGCGCCCGATGCGTCGACGCCGAAGCGTGCGGCCGGCGCGGCGTCGCTCGGCAAGATTCACCAGATCGACGCGGGCGTGCTGAACGTCGGGTATGCGGATCTCGGGCCGAAGAACGGTCCGGTCGTGTTCCTGCTGCATGGCTGGCCGTATGACATCTACAGCTACGCGGAAGTCGCGCCCTTGCTCACGGCGGCCGGCTATCGCGTGATCGTGCCGTACCTGCGCGGCTACGGATCGACGACGTTCCGCTCGGCCGACACGGTGCGCAACGGCCAGCAGGCGGTGACGGCCGTCGACATCGTCGCGCTGATGGATGCGCTCAAGATCGACCGCGCGGTGTTCGGCGGCTACGACTGGGGTGCGCGCACGGCCGACATCATCGCGGCACTGTGGCCGCAGCGCGTGAAGGCGCTGGTCTCGGTGAGCGGCTACCTGATCGGCAGCCAGGAGGCGAACCGCAAGCCGCTGCCGCCGCAGGCCGAATTGCAGTGGTGGTATCAGTTCTACTTCACGACCGAGCGCGGCGCGCTCGGCTACGCGGAGAACCGCGACGCGTTCAACAAGCTGATCTGGCAGCTCGCATCGCCGAAGTGGCAGTTCTCCGACGAGACCTTCGCGCGCAGCGCCGCGTCGTTCCAGAACCCCGACCACGTAGCCGTCGTGATCCACAATTATCGCTGGCGCCTCGGGCTCGCGCAGGGCGAAGCGCAATACGACGACATCGAGCGGCGGCTCGCGGCCGGCCCGGCGATCACCGTGCCGACGATCACGATGGAAGGCGACGCGAACGGCGCGCCGCATCCGCAGCCGGCCGCGTATGCGAAGAAGTTCACGGGCAAGTACCAGCACCGGACGATCACCGGCGGCATCGGCCACAACCTGCCGCAGGAAGCGCCGCAGGCGTTCGCGGATGCGATCCTGCAAGTGGAGCATCTGTGATGCGGGTACGCGCTGATGTCGTGCAGCGCGGCGTGCGCCGTGCATGCGTCGCGGGCGCGCTGCTGGCCGGCGCGTTGTCGGTGAGCGGCCCGGCTGCGCTTGCCGAACAGCCGAAGCCGGCTGCGTCGCCGATCTACGGCGTGACGATCCCGCCCGGCTACCGGAAGTGGGAAATGGTCGCGCCGGCCGAGGAAGCGGCACCGCTCGACGAATTGCGCGTGGTGCTCGGCAACCCCGTCGCGATCCGCGCGCTCGAACAGGCGACGCTGCCGTTTCCGGACGGCGCGATCCTCGTGAAGCTCGCGTACAAGCGCAAGCAGTCCGACGAGTTCGCGTCGGCGACGGTGCCCGGCCAGGCGACGACCGTGCAGGTGATGGTGAAGGATTCGCGTCGCTATGCGTCGACGGGTGGCTGGGGTTTCGGGCGCTTCATCAACGGCGTGCCGGCCGATCTCGGTCAGCATCAGACCTGCTTCGCGTGCCATCAGGCGCGCGTGAAGAATCACGACTATGTGTTCACGCGGTTTGCGCCTTGAGGGGGCGAGCGTGGCGGAACCGGCGAATGCGTGTCGTGTGGGGTACGCCGTTCGCCATTCACCATCGTTCTGATCGCCGGTGCCGAATTGCGGGTGGCGCGGCGGAGCGGCGGAGTGAACCCGGTCGCCAACGATTGCGCCGCCGCGTAGATTGCGTCACCACGAATAGCCTTGCATGCCGTAGTCGGTGTCGTGTCGACGACCCCACCAGGGGAGGTACGCGTTGTTGCCGCCGCGTGCGCGGAACCAGTCTTTGGCGGGATCGATCGGGGTGAGCTTCGATGGTGGTCTGACGACGACGGCGACAGGGTGCTCGGGGTCGGTCGTGCCTGCGACCAAGGCGTTGCCGCCGAAGTGGTTGATTCGGCCGATTGCGAGTGCGACGTCGGTCAACGCGCTGCCGGTTCCCATGTCGCCGAGGAGTGCTGCCGTGTTGAACGTCTGATTCCTGGGGTCGTATTCCGGAAGGGTTTCGGTCAAGGTCTGCGCGAGCGAGACAACGCGTAACGACGCTGCGTCGCTGGGTACACCTGCGTCGTGGACGATGTAATTCAGGTCCGTGACCGCGACGCCGGCATTGCGTGCTGCTTCGCCGATCGTGGCTTTCCATGCCTGCACGGCGCGTGTCGTGCCGACCTTCGGCGAAAAATCGTGCGTGTTGCCGGTTGCGGCCTTGCCGATCCAGGCGAGCGGCTCGCGCTCGGTGTTGAAGCTCGGGCCGGCGAGAAAAAGCACGACGAGGTTTTCGTTGATCTGCGCATCCGTGGGCGGGAAGTTCGGGGCGTCCCAGTTCATCGCCCATACGGTCTTGTCGGGGTTCGCCTGCAAGTAGTCCAGCGCGTTGTTCAGCGACGTGAAGCCGGCGTTTGCGCCACCTTGGGTGATTTGCACGTCGGGAGGCGTGTCGCGGCTCCAAAGCGTCTTGGGTGACGGCGGGCCAATCTCGAAGAAGTTCATCATCCGATCGATCATGCGCGACTTGGCAAAGGCCGGATCGAGTCGGGGCGGAACGGCAGCTTCGAAGCGTATGCCGGCGAGTTCGCGCCAATCTTTCTGGCTATCGGATTTCACGGTGTAGAAGTATTTCACGTTGCTGAAGTAACGAGCGCGTAGAAGCAGGATGAATTTGTCGATGTACTTGGCATAGAAGCCGTCGAACGTTTCCTCGCCTTCGTTGCCATATGCGATCCCCGCTACCGATTGCAGGGTGGTAAAGGACTTCGGATCGGTGCGGACCATGTCATCGTTTTTGTTCGGTGTCGCAAGCCCTTGCGTCCACAACGATTGCCATTCGGTCGGGTAATCCATACGTTGCAATGGATTCAACCAGACCAGGCCGACAACCTGAGCGACGAATGGCTTGGCCGATTCTGCGGATCCGACTGCTGTACCTTCCTTCGGATCCCCGATAGGTGCGCCTTGTGCTGGACGCGTCATGGCCGTGGTGAACGCAAAAACCATAGCCGCAGTCAGTGCGGGCACGACAAAAAAGCGTTTCATCCAATCTCCGATTTCCAAATGCGCAGGGTCAGGTTGTTCTACGTGCGCCATCAGCCAGGCCATGAGAGCAGTGGTGATCAGCCAGACACAAATAGCGATAGCGATACGTCGCGGCCATGTAGCGATCAGCATCTTCATACGGCCCCCCCAACCTTTAAGTAAAACTGACCTTCACGCTCATTCGAGATTGCGGCCGGCATCTCGCCTTCGCTTTTCTCTGCGTGTACCCATTCCTGGAGAGGCGTTCTAGCGAAAGAGCCAGACGCAAAATAGTCGGCATACTTCTTGTTCGGGGTGTCTTTGGGTATCCCATCGCCCATCCGCCAATCAGCCTCAATGCGCAGCGATTTGAGTTGTTTTTCCGTCAAGTAGCACAGGCCCACGGCCACGTCATACGCAAGCGCCTTTTCGGCATGCTCGGGGTTGGTCATCGTCGTTGAGTGATTCGTCGGGCTGTTGGTCGCGCCGCGATCGAGCCAATCGACAATCTGTTTGTCGCGCCATTCCTTGTAGCCTTCGGGCATCGCGCTTTTGCCGTCCTCGCCGATCACGTGGCCGTCGCCATCGAGCCATTCCTTGTTCAGCGTTCGTCGCGCTTCCATCCGCATCAACGCGCGGTCCTCATAACGCTGCCCGGCCTCCGTGCCTGCCGTACCCTGCGCGACGCTATCCGTGTTCTTCGGCTGGTACTGGTCGTACGGATCATCGGCCCGCTTGTCCGCGTCAGCCTTGTTCGCGTCGCGCCAGGCAGCCGGCGGATCGTTGCCTTCGTTGAAGTCGCTTGTCGCATCGCCGTCCTTCGTCTCGACGGGTTTACCGAATCGCATCGCCTTCGGCGGGAACGGCTCGTCGAGTTCCGGCGCATCCGCCACCACCGTCCAACCCTTCGGCGGGTCAGCGTTCACGCGGAGCATGTTCAACGCCGAACTGATGCCAGTCACGACGAACATGAGCGGCGCGGTCGCCAGCGTCGCGGCTATCCCCAGAACGCTTTCGTTTCCTTTGAGCGCACCGATCAGATTGAATTTGGCCGGCGGTGACGGCGGATACCAGAATCCCGGCTTCGTTCCCTTCTTGTCATGTCGCCAATCGTCTTCCCAGTACCGGTAGGGTTTCTGAACGCCGACCGGAAAGCCGGATGCGAATACACGCTGAGTCAGGATGCCAGCGGCACCGATATCGTCGAGTTCGTCCTTGCTGATGCCGCGCCAGCCGATGCCTTGAACCGTCACCGCCGAAATCACCTGATCGTGCGGACAGCAATACGCGGTGACGCGGCCGTATGTCGATTGATTCAGGCCATGCCGATCGCGGTCCTGTTGCGCCGCATAAGATCGATTACTCGTCGGCGATACGCGTTCGTTCGCCATGTCTTCATCGATCTTGTCTGCGGGCTGTTCACAGGCTTTGCGAGCACCGATGATCGATAGAAACTTGCCGAACGTTTTCGTGCGTGCCGCATAGGTCTGTCGTCCGCGCTGGCCGCTGCCGTCTTTCGTCGCGCGTTGCGACCATGTATCCATGAATGTGTCGGACTTGTTCGGGCCGTCGGCATTGGCGAGACTGTACGGCGCGTTCGCCAGCACGTAGGCGTCCGCCACGCAGTGGCCCGTGCGCCCCCACGGATCTTCGACATCGGGGAATGCGTCGCCGAAGAACGCTGCCGTGAGACCGACGATGTTGCCCTGGCTGTGACACACGACGGTAATCGGCACGTCGGCCTGCATGCGGCGGATCGACTCGATCAGTCTGGCCAGTCGCAGCGCCGCGAGCACGCCATACGCACGCGGCGGCGCGCGATACAGCGGGCGGTTGGTCGGATTGATGCCTTGCACGGTCATCCAGCCCATCGTTCGATCGTCCAGACCGCCGTGCCAAAGATCGGGCAGGCTGGCACAGCCGTTCGTGAACGGGCCGCCGCCCCAGTAGTCCTTCTCGTTGAGAAAGATCTTGTCGCCGTACTCCTTCAATTCCGCTGCGGTCGCGCGATAGCCCCAGCGGAAATGAATGACGGGTGAGAACGACGGATCGGGCTTGATGTAGTTGCCGGACCAGAGCTTCGGATTGAGAAACCCATCCGGCGTCACACTCTCCGTGTACTTCGCGGGCGTCAACTGTCCGGCGTCGATACCGTGATACATCATCTGATCGTCCAGACGCCCGAGCCGACGATTCAGGCCTTTGCACAGCCCGTCCTCCGAGGCCTCGAACCATTCGCCTTCGGAATTCACCCCATGCACGAAGATCACGATACCGGGCAACGGCATTTGCTTGAGACAGATGAGCGGCGTGTTCTTCGCAAACATCGTCACGCCTTCGACGCGGCCGACGACGATCGGCGGCGGTGCCGGCCGAGATGCGGGCGCGTCCGGCGCAGCCGCGTGCGAGACGGGTTCGTCATTGCGCGTCTTCGCTTTCGATCGAGGATCGAAAATTGAATCGGTCATCCAGACTCCTCAACATGCGTGATGCGTTCCGCGGCCATCGGACAGACACGGAATATAAAGATAAGTGTCCGAAGCAAGAGGGAAACATGAGCAGGCGACGAGCATACTGAATCGGCGCGCATGAAAGACTCAGGCGAGCGAAAACTCCGCGCGGAGCCCGTGATAACGGACACGGATTGTCAGAATGTGTTTCAGGCCCGAATCGGTCGCATGGCTTCGTTGCTGACGTAGAGCGTGACCTTGCGCTCCGCTGTCGTCCGACAGGCGACCATCCGGCGAATCGGCCTCATGACACAGCTGCGCACGACATCGCGTCCGTACTTGGAAGCGCTCGAATCGCAATTGTCCGTGTGTACGTGGCGATGCTGGCGAATTTGTATCGCACTGTATCTATCGAGGTTCCGGAAACATCGGATTGCACTGAAGGCGGGTTTCGGAAACAAGCCGGATACGTGAGCGGGTTCTACTGTCGACATGCAGCAAACGTTCGGTGCCAGACGTTCGCACCGGATGCCGAGTGATCGATACCCCACCTTCCTTCCAGGAGAAATCTCATGAAAGCCGCTCGAATCCTCGCAGTTGCCGTACTCGCTTCGATCCCCGCGTTGTCGTTCGCCGATACCGGCCACGCCCTCACGCGCGCCGACGTGCGTGCCGACCTCATCCGGCTCGAGAAAGCCGGCTACAACCCGGCCGGCAGCGACGCGCGTTACCCGGACGATATCGCCGCCGCACAGAACGTCATCGCAGCGCAGCAGGTCGCGCGCTCCGACCAGAACGGCCCGTCGAAGTCGCAGGACGACAACGTGGCCGCGGCGGCAGCGCCGGCCGCCCGCTACGCCGCGGCCGACCAGCGCGCCGCACGGAACGCACGCACGGACGCGGACGATCTGTACGCGCACTCGTGATCCGCGGCCGCGCCTGCGAAACGAGCGGCGCGGCCGCATCGGAAACACTTCAGATGAACAACACGATGAAAAGGAGCATGACGATGGTCGGTTTGACGAAACGGGTTCTGGTGTCCGCGGCGGTGCTCGGCGGGCTGTTCGGTGCGGTCTCGGCGCAGGCGGCGCCCAAGGAAGACCTGAAGGGCACGAACGTCGTGCTGGTGCACGGCGCGTTCGCCGACGGGTCGAGCTGGAACCGCGTGATTCCGCTGCTCGAAGCGCGCGGCCTGCATGTCGTATCGGTGCAGAATCCGCTGAGCTCGCTCGCCGCCGACGCCGCCGCGACGAAGCGCGCGATCGACGAGCAGAAGGGGCCCGTCGTGCTGGTCGGCCATTCGTGGGCCGGAGTCGTGATCAGCGATGCGGGCAACGACGACAAGGTGAAGTCGCTCGTCTACGTCGCCGCGTTCGCGCCGGACAACGGCCAGTCGATCGCCGACGTCACGCAGGGGCTGCCGGCACCGTCGTGGGCCGGCGAGTTGCGCAAGGATGCGGGCGGTTTCGCGACGCTGTCGGACAAGGCGATCGCGCAGGATTTCGCGCCGGACCTGCCGCCCGCGCAGCAGCGCGTCGTCGCGGCGACGCAGGGGCCGTGGTACGGTGGCTGCATTTCGGAGAAGGTCGCGCAGGCCGCGTGGCATGCGAAGCCGTCGTCGTTCGTCGTCGCGACGCAGGACCGGATGATCGATCCGAAGCTGCAGGAGGCGATGGCGAAGCGGATCGGCGCGACGGTCACGCGCGTGAACGGCAGCCACGTCGCGATGCTGAGCCAGCCGAAAGCCGTGGCCGACGCGATCATCGCGGCCGCGGAACGTGCGAAGCAGGATGCGCAGTGAGTGAAGACGGCGGCGCGGCGTGCGTGACGCGCGGCGCCGTCGGTGATTGTGAAGTCCCTTGACGAGGAGAATTCATGACGCAGCAACTCTGGCAACTGTCGGCGACCGAAATCGCGAAGCGGGTGCGTGAACGCGACGTGTCCGCGCGGGAAGTGGCGGATGCCGCGCTGGCCCGCCTCGAAGCGGTGAACCCGGCGATCAACGCGGTGGTCGAGCATCGTCCCGACGACGTGCGGCGGCAGGCCGACGAGGTGGATCGCGCGATTGCCCGCGGCGACGATCCGGGCCCGCTCGCCGGTGTGCCCGTGACGGTGAAGATCAACGTCGACGTCGCGGCGTTCGCGACGACCAACGGCACGCGGCTGCAGGAAAACCTGATCGCGCGTGCCGACAGCCCGTCGGTCTCGAACCTGAGAAAGGCCGGCGCGGTGCTGCTCGGCCGCACCAATTCGCCGACGTTCGCGCTGCGCTGGTTCACGTCGAATCTCGTGCACGGCCATACGTACAATCCGCGCAACCGTTCGCTGACGCCGGGCGGCTCGAGCGGCGGCGCGGCGGCTGCCGTGGCCGCCGGGATCGGCCCGATCGCGGTCGGCACCGACATCGGCGGCTCGGTGCGTTACCCGGCCTATGCCTGCGGCGTGCATGGCATCCGGCCGTCGCTCGGGCGCGTGCCGGCGTTCAACGCGTCGTCGCCGGAGCGCGCGATCGGCGCGCAACTGATGTCGACGACGGGGCCGATCGCACGCACGATCGACGATCTCGCGCTGGCGCTGCGCGCGTTCGCCGCGCCGGACCCGCGCGACCCGTGGTACGTGCCGGTGCCGGTCGACGGGTGCGCGGTGCCGAAACGCGCGGCGCTATGCGTGCGTCCGGGCGGCCTGCAGGTCGTGCCCGAAGTGGAGGCCGCGTTGCGCGACGCGGCGCGCCGGCTCGTCGACGCGGGCTGGACCGTCGACGAAATCGACGACACGCCGCCGCTGCGCGAGGCGGCGCTGTTGCAGGAGCAGCTCTGGCTGGGCGACGGATTCGATGCGTTGGCGAACGCGGTCGCAAGCGACGGCGATCCCGGCGCGGCCGCGGTGATCGCCGCCGTGCGTGGCAAGGTGCGCGATCTGCCTGCCGACGTGATCAGCCGCGCGCTCGTGCGGCGTACCACGCTGACGCGGCAGTGGCGGCTCTTTCTCGACGAATACGCGGTGTTGCTGCTGCCGGTATCGTCGGAACTGCCGTTTCCCGATGATCTCGATCGGCAAGGGCCGGACGGGTTCGAGCGCGTATGGGAAGCGCAGCTCACGCTGCGTGCGCTGCCGGCGATGGGGTTGCCGGGGCTCGCGGTGACGACGGGATTCGTCGATGACGTGCCGGTCGGTGTGCAGGTTGTCGCCGCGCATCATCGCGAGGATCTGTGTCTGCTCGCGGGGCGCGACATCGAGGCTCGCGGCGTGCCGATCGCGCCGGTCGATCCGGGCCGCTGATGCGGTGACGGGCGTGGTGCGTCGGCGATGCACCGCGCCGGCCGCCTGCCGTTCGCCGATTCATCGAAGTGTGCGCCGTTCGACCCGGCACACGATTCCATTCAGGATTCCATCACGACGTGCGGCGCGCGTCACATGCGGCATCGTTCCCGGCTTCGCCGTCGCCACTCCTTTCAAAAACCTTCGATGTGCGACATCGAACGGCCATCGCTCCCCGTCCTCCGCACGAATCCGCCCCAATTGCGCGCGTCTGCTATTGCATTCCACGCGCTGCTGATTAGGAAATGAATTTTTATTGGTTCTGCTTCCCCGAGCGCGCTCGCATAGTGGGGCTGACGGCTATAGACAGCACGCAAGCTGCACCGGCCGCATTCCCGGCATGTTTGATCGTACGAATCTGCGAGAACAAGGAAGCGTGATGACGTTTGCATTGGAAGAACGAACCGCCGCCCGGCAGGCGCTCGAAGAGGCCCGCGCGGCGGCCGCAGCGGCGGGCACGCCGTACGCGGGCGGCGTGGCGCCGGAAGCCGCGTGGGCGCTCTTTTCCGCCGGCGACGCGTTGCTGGTCGACGTGCGCACCGCGGAAGAACGGAAATTCGTCGGCCACGTGCCGGAGTCGCTGCACGTGCCGTGGGCGACCGGCACGAGCCTGACGCGCAACCCGCGCTTCGTGCGCGAACTGGAAGCGAAGACCGGCAAGGACGCGGTCGTGCTGTTGCTCTGCCGCAGCGGCAACCGCTCCGCGCAGGCGGCCGAGGCCGCGACCAAAGGCGGCTTCACGCAGGTATTCAACGTGCTCGAAGGGTTCGAGGGCGACCTCGACGAGCAGCAGCACCGCGGCGGCAGCAACGGCTGGCGCCATCGCGGCCTGCCGTGGGCGCAGGACTGAGTCACGGCCGTTACGGGGAGAAGTCAGCATGGCCGCATTCGATATCGACGAGATCGTTCAGTCGCTCCAGACCGTGCGCCGCGCGTGGCGCGAGAAGCAGCGGCGCTCGCTCGAACCGGGCGGGCGCGACCTGCCGGCGCGCGAGGCGCTCGCACAGATCGTCGGCGCGCTGAAGGGCGTGCTGTTCCCGATGCGGCTCGGGCCGCCCGACCTGCGGCAGGAGAGCGAGAACTTCTATGTGGCCCATGCGCTCGACGCGGCGCTGAACGCGCTGCTTGCGCAGGTGACGCTCGAGCTGCGCTACGCGGCGCGGCAACGCAACGCCGACGCGCAGATCGACGAAGCGGCCGCCACCGCAGTGCAGGCATTTGCCGCGCGGCTGCCCGACATCCGCCGGCTGCTCGACAGCGACGTGCTGGCCGCGTTCCACGGCGATCCGGCGGCGGGCAGCGTCGACGAAGTGCTGCTGTGCTATCCCGGCATTCTCGCGATGATCCACCACCGGCTCGCGCACGAGCTGTACCGGCTCGGGCTGCCGCTGCTCGCGCGGATCATCGCCGAGCAGGCGCATGCGGAAACCGGCATCGACATTCACCCGGGCGCGCGGATCGGCGGCGGCTTCTTCATCGACCACGGCACGGGTGTCGTGATCGGCGAGACCGCGATCATCGGCGAGCGCGTGCGCGTGTACCAGGCCGTCACGCTCGGCGCGAAGCGCTTCCCGCGCGATGCGGCCGGTCATCTGGAGAAGGGGCTCGCGCGCCACCCGATCGTCGAGGACGACGTGGTGATCTATGCGGGCGCAACGATCCTCGGCCGCGTGACGATCGGCCGCGGCGCGGTGATCGGCGGCAACGTGTGGCTCACGCAGGACGTGCCGGCGGGCGCGAACATCACGCAGGCCGTGCTGCGCAGCGAGGCGAATGCCGCGCCGCGCGCGCGGAGCGAGCCGGCCGAGCCGGTGCCCGACACACAGGTGACGACATGAGCGACCTGATCCAGCACTTCGGCGCCAATGTGCGCAAGCTGCGCGAGGCGCGCACGTGGTCGCAGGAGCAGCTCGCGGAACACGCGGGGCTGAACCGTTCGTACGTCGGCGAGATCGAGCGCGGCGAGGCGATCGCCTCGATCGTCACCGCCGACAAGATCGCGCGCGCGTTCGAGGTGTCGATCTCGACGCTGTTGCCCGGCGTGTCCGTCGCCTGACGCATTCCGCTTCCTTTCCCGTTCGGTGGTGCCGCGTGACGGCTATAGCATGTTGAGCCGGCAGGTGCGTGCTTCCGATAATCACCCAGCGTCATAAGCAATCCCGTTTTTCATCTTAAGAACCCGGAGCCACACATGTCGACCGTTGCAAGCGGCACGGCCGCGCTGAGCGATCACGCCGCCCGCCAACTAGCGAACGCTACCAAGACCGTCCCGCAGCTTTCCACGATTACGCCGCGCTGGCTGACCCATCTGCTGCAGTGGGTGCCGGTCGAGGCCGGCATCTATCGCCTGAACCAGGTGAAGAACCCGGAAGCCGTGCGCGCCGCGTGCACGCAGCTCGAGGACGAAAGCGTGCTGCCGCAGACCTTCGTGCCGTACGAGGAACAGCCGCGCGAGTATTTCCTGAACGCGGTGAGCACGGTGCTCGACGTGCATACGCGGATCTCCGATCTCTACAGCAGTCCTCACGACCAGATCAAGGAACAGCTGCGCCTGACGATCGAGACGATCAAGGAGCTGCAGGAAAGCCAGCTGATCAACAACCCGGACTACGGGCTGCTCGCGAACGTGACCGACGAACAGCGGATTTTCCCGCTGACGGGCGCGCCGACGCCGGACGACCTCGACGAGCTGCTGACCAAGGTGTGGAAGGAACCGGCGTTCTTCCTCACGCACCCGCTCGCGATCGCCGCGTTCGGCCGCGAATGCACGCGGCGCGGCGTGCCGCCGCCGACGGTCAGCCTGTTCGGCTCGCAGTTCCTCACGTGGCGCGGCATTCCGCTGATCCCGTCGGACAAGGTGCCGGTCGCGGACGGCAAGACCAAGATCCTGCTGCTGCGCGTCGGCGACAAGCGCCAGGGCGTGGTCGGCCTCTATCAGCCGGGCGTCGCGGGCGAGCAGGGGCCGGGCCTGTCGGTGCGCTTCATGGGGATCAACAACCAGGCGATCGCGTCGTACCTGATCTCGCTGTACTGCTCGCTCGCGGTCCATTCGCCGGATGCGCTGGCTGTCCTCGATGACGTCGAAATCGCCAAGTACCATGACTATCCCGACACCTACCGTTAATCCCGGCTCGGCCGGCAGCGACGCGCTCGCGTTGCCGCACGCGCCGCTGCCGGCCGGCTTGCCCGACCCGGCGGCGCTCGCGCGGCTCGCGTCCGAGTTCTTCGCGACGCCGCCCGGGCAGGCCACCGCGCCCGGGCTGTCGGCGGGCAGCGGAGCGGTCGGCGGCGTGCCGTCGGCGCTGCCGGCTGCCGCGCCGATCCTCGCGTCGGTGAGCAATCCGGCGCCGGGCGGCTCGCCGCTCGCGGGGCCGGGCGGCACGGGCACCGGCGTGCCGGGCCTCGCGCTGCCGCAAGGCAAGGCGCCCGGCACGAACCTCGCGCCGTCCGCGCCGACGCACGTGCTGTCGCTCGGCAATCGCGTGCCCGCGCTCGCGCCGCACGCGGCCGCGCAGAACGGGCTGCCCGACAACGCGGTGTCGATCGCGCCCGCGTTCGAGCCGCGCGTCGGCGGCGCGGCGCTCGGCGTGCCGCAGGCGCAGGCGGCGGTGTCGGAGGGCGCGGTGCAGGCCGCGCCGTCCGCGTCGCCGTTTTACTTCACTGACGGCTCGCGGCAGGGCTGGCAGGCGACGCCGCAGGACATCGTCGTGCCGTCGAACGGCCTCGCGTCGCCGGAAGCGTTCGGGCTGCCGGGGGACGATGCGCTGCGCGAACTGCTCGCCGTGCAGCGCGACGTGCCGGTGTCGCGCGCATCGGGCGGCGAGGTGCCGCGTTACTTCATCGACGATACGCACGCGGCCGAGCCGCAAGGTCAGTTGTATCGCGGCGCACACCCGCCGTTCGACGTGAACGCGATCCGCCGCGATTTCCCGATCCTGCAGGAGCGCGTGAACGGCAAGCAGCTCGTCTGGTTCGACAACGCGGCGACGACGCACAAGCCGCAGGCCGTGATCGACCGACTCGCGTATTTCTATGCGCACGAGAACTCGAACATTCACCGCGCGGCGCATGCATTGGCCGGCCGTGCGACGGATGCGTACGAGCATGCGCGGGAAACGGTGCAGCGCTTCATCGGCGCGTCGTCGCCGGACGAGATCGTGTTCGTGCGCGGCACCACCGAGGCGATCAACCTGATCGCGAAGTCGTGGGGCGTGCAGAACGTCGGCGAAGGCGACGAGATCATCGTGTCGAACCTCGAGCATCACGCGAACATCGTGCCGTGGCAGCAGCTTGCCGCACTCAAGGGCGCGAAGCTGCGCGTGATTCCGGTCGACGATTCGGGGCAGGTGCTGCTCGACGAATACCGGAAGCTGCTCAACGACCGCACCAGGATCGTGTCCGTCACGCAGGTGTCGAACGCGCTCGGCACGGTCGTGCCGGTGAAGGAGATCGTCGAACTCGCGCATCGCGCGGGCGCGAAGGCGCTGGTCGACGGTGCGCAGTCGATCTCGCACATGCGCGTCGACGTGCAGGCGCTCGATGCGGACTTCTTCGTGTTCTCCGGGCACAAGATCTACGGGCCGACCGGCATCGGCGTCGTGTACGGCAAGCGCGCGATCCTCGACGACATGCCGCCCTGGCAGGGCGGCGGCAACATGATCGCGGACGTGACGTTCGAGCGCACGGTGTTCCAGCCGCCGCCGAACCGCTTCGAGGCCGGCACCGGCAACATCGCGGATGCGGTGGGGCTCGGCGCGGCGCTCGATTACGTGAGCCGCGTCGGCATCGAGAACATCGCGCGTTACGAGCATGACCTGCTCGCGTATGCGACGAGCGTGCTCGCGCCGGTGCCGGGCGTGCGGCTCGTCGGCACCGCGCGCGACAAGGCGAGCGTGCTGTCGTTCGTGCTGAAGGGCTATGAGACCGAGGAAGTCGGGCAGGCGCTGAACGAAGAGGGCATCGCGGTGCGCTCCGGGCATCACTGCGCGCAGCCGATCCTGCGGCGCTTCGGGCTCGAGGCGACGGTGCGGCCGTCGCTGGCGTTCTACAACACGTGCGATGAGGTCGATGCGCTCGTGAGTGTCGTGAGAAGGCTGGCGGCGCGGCGCTGAGGCGCGCGGCATGCGGAAAGGCCGCTTGCGACTCCCGGCAACGGGGTGTCGCAAGCGGCCTTTTTTCGTGGCGATGCGGCAGCGCGACGGCGCTCAGCGCCCGGCCAGCATGCGCCCGCCGAGCCCCATCAGCAGCAGCCCGGCCGTCGTGTCGAGCACGGCCTTGCGCCGGATCAGCAGCCGGCGCACCGACGGATGCGATGCGAGCAGCGCCATCGCGCAGTACCACGCGCCCGAAATCCCGATCGACAGCACGACGACCGTGAGATCGAGCCACACCGGCGTATGCGCCGGCACCATCAACGCGAAGATGCTGCCGTAGAACGCGACGGATTTCGGGTTCGTCATGCTGACCACGTAGCCCTTCTTCGCGGCCTGCCAGCCGGAGGACGCGGGCGGCGCGGACACGGCGAGCGGCTTGCGTGCACTCAGCACCATCTTCAGGCCGAGCCAGATCAGGTACGTGGCGCCTGCCAGTCGCAGCGCGGTGTGCACCCAGGCGACGTGGGTCACGAGCAGGCCGAGGCCGGCAATCGCGATCGCGGCCCAGGTGCCCGATGCGGCGGCGAGGCCGAGCCCGGTCATCACGCCGGCGCGGCGCTGCGCGAGCGCGGTGGACGTGACGATCACGAAGTTCGGGCCGGGGCTGGCCACGCTGAGCAGCAGGACGCCGGCGAGCGGCAGCAGGGTGTTGATGGTGGTCGACATGGCGCGGGCGGCGAAGCGGCGGAAGGAGCGTTCATCTTACCCCGGCGTGCCGTCGATGGCGCCTCGCGGTCGTTTCGGCACCGGCCGGCGAGCGTGCGCCGCACGCCGCCGTCATTGTTGAGCGCGTTGGAAAGGTGCAATCCGGAATCGGCAATAGGTGTCGCGAATATGACCGATTATTCTCCCGAGCGCAGTACCGTCCGCCAGCCGCAAATGCTGTCGGAGTGCTTACAAAATCAATCGCTCAGGGAGGCCTTTCATGAACCGCATCGTCGTATCCGGTGGTGTCGGCGCGGTGTTCGCCGTAGCAGCGGCATCACCCGCCTTTGCGCAGAGTTCCGTCACGTTGTATGGCCTCGTCGATACGGCGATCCGCTATCAGACGAACGCCGGCCCCGACGGCCGGGACCTGGTCGGCATGACGGTCGGCCCGGAAACGCACAGCCGCTGGGGCTTGCGCGGCAGCGAGGATCTCGGCGGCGGCCTCGCGGCGATCTTCCGTCTCGAGAACGGCTTCGAGCTCGGCGACGGCAGGCTGCACGTCGCGAACACGCTGTTCAGCCGGCAGGCATACGTCGGCCTGGCGAGCGACCGGTACGGCTCGCTGACCTTCGGCAACCAGTACGCGCCGCTGTACGACACGATGGGCGACGTGTTCGACCCGATGACCGTCGGCGACTACTGGCAGGACAGCTGGGCGTACAACGGCATCGGCAACTACCTGACGGTGGCGAACTCGGTGAAGTACAAGTTCTCGACCAACGGCTTCAGCGTCGATGCGATCTACGGGTTCGGCAATCATGCCGGCGCGATGGGTCTCGACAGCACGTACGGTGTCGAGCTGACCTACGCGCAAGGGCCCGCGTCGATCAACGCCGGCTTCCAGCAGACCTCGGTGTCGTCCGTGAACGGCAGCGCGGTCAACGGCGCGAAGGTGAACTTCCTGCACGTGAGCGGTGCGTACCAGGTCACGCCGTCCGTGCGCCTGCTGGCCGGCTGGCTGCACGGGCAGGACAAGACGGGCACGACCGACTTCAACATGCAGCAGGCCGGCGCGCCCACGCTCGGTGGCGGCAGCCCGAATCGTATCGACGATACGTTCTACGTCGGCGCGAACTGGCAGGCTACCGCGCCGCTGTTGATCACGGTGGCCGGCTATTACGGCCACGCGCGCAATGCGGAGCGGCTCGACGGCACGCTCGGCTCCGGGATCAACTACTCGGCGACCGTGCTGGCCGAATATGCGCTGTCGAAGCACACCGAGGTATACGGCACGGTCGATTTCGCGCGCGGCAACGGCGCGTTCGCGGCCGACTATCCGGGCGCCACCAACCGGCTCACCGGCAAGGTCGACCAGATCGGCAGGACCAACAACGTCGGGGCCGCGATCGGCCTGCGCCAGATGTTCTGACGACGGCGCGCGCGGCGTTCGCGAATGAAAAAACGCGTGGCGACCGGTGCCGCCACGCGTCGTGGATCGAAGCGCGGTTGCCCGGTTCGGGCAGTCGCGCAGCGATGTCAGAAATCGAACCCGGGCCCGCCCGCACCCGGCCCGCCCGGCACCGCGGCCGGCGCCGCATCCTTCGGCGCTTCGAACACGGTCGCGTCGGTCGTCAGCAGCAGCCCCGCGACCGATGCCGCGTTCTGCAGCGCGGTGCGCGTGACCTTGGTCGGATCGAGCACGCCCGACTCGACGAGGTCGCCGTATTCGCCGGTCTGCGCGTTGTAGCCGAAGTTGCCCGTGCCTTCCGCGACCTTCGCGACGACCACGCTCGCTTCCTCGCCCGCGTTCGTGACGATCTGGCGCAGCGGTTCCTCGAGCGCGCGCAGCACGATCTTGACGCCCGCGTCCTGATCGGCGTTCGCGCCTTTCAGTTCGCGGATCGCCTGCCGCACGCGGATCAGCGCGACGCCGCCGCCCGGCACGATGCCTTCCTCGACGGCCGCGCGCGTCGCGTGCAGCGCGTCGTCGACGCGGTCCTTCTTCTCCTTCACTTCGATCTCGGTCGCGCCGCCGACCTTGATTACCGCGACGCCGCCCGCGAGCTTCGCCACGCGTTCCTGCAGCTTTTCACGATCGTAGTCGGAGGTCGCTTCCTCGATCTGCACGCGGATCTGCTTCACGCGGGCCTCGATGTTCTTCGCGTCGCCCGCGCCGTCGATCACGGTCGTGTTTTCCTTGCCGACCTCGATGCGCTTGGCCTGGCCGAGTTCGGCGAGCGTCGCCTTCTCGAGCGTCAGGCCCGTTTCCTCGGCGACGACCTGGCCGCCGGTCAGGATCGCGATGTCTTCCAGCAGCGCCTTGCGGCGATCGCCGAAGCCCGGCGCCTTGACCGCGACCGTCTTCAGAATGCCGCGGATGTTGTTCACGACCAGCGTCGCGAGCGCTTCGCCTTCGACGTCTTCCGCGATGATCAGCAGCGGCCGGCCCGACTTCGCGACCTGCTCCAGCACCGGCAGCAGGTCGCGGATGTTCGAGATCTTCTTGTCGTGCAGCAGGATGTACGGGTTCTCGATCTCGGCGATCTGCTTGTCGGCGTTGTTGATGAAGTACGGCGACAGGTAGCCGCGGTCGAACTGCAGCCCTTCGACCACGTCGAGCTCGTCGGCGAGCGACTTGCCGTCCTCGACGGTGATCACGCCTTCCTTGCCGACGCGATCGATCGCCTCGGCGATGCGCTGGCCGATCGATTCCTCGCCGTTCGCGGAGATCGTCGCGACCTGCGCGATTTCCTTGCTGGTGGTGGTCGGCTTGCTGATCTTCTTCAGCTCGTCGACGGCCGCTGCCACCGCCTTGTCGATGCCGCGCTTCAGGTCGAGCGGATTGAGCCCGGCCGCGACGTATTTCTGGCCTTCACGCACGATCGCCTGCGCGAGCACGGTGGCCGTCGTCGTGCCGTCGCCGGCGGCGTCGCTGGTGCGTGACGCGACTTCCTTCACGAGCTGCGCGCCGATGTTCTGCAGCTTGTCCGCGAGTTCGATTTCCTTCGCGACCGACACGCCGTCCTTGGTGACGACGGGCGCGCCGAAGCTGCGTTCGAGCACGACGTTGCGGCCCTTCGGCCCGAGCGTGACCTTCACCGCGTTCGCGAGAATGTTGACGCCTTCGGTCAGCTTCGCACGTGCGACGTCGCTGAAAATGATTTCCTTCGCTGCCATGATTTGCACTCCGTTATTGATTGACGACCGCGACGATGTCTTCCTCGCGCAGCACGAGGAATTCATTGCCGTCCACCTTGACCGCCTGGCCCGCGTACTTGCCGAACAGCACGCGTTCGCCGACCTGCAGGTCGGGCACGATGCGCTGGCCGTCCGCGTCCTTGCGGCCGGGGCCGACGGCGATCACTTCGCCCTGGTCGGGCTTTTCCGCGGCGCTGTCGGGGATCACGATGCCCGAGGCGGTGGTGGTTTCCTGGTCGAGTCGCTTCACGATGACCCGGTCGTGCAAGGGGCGTAGGCTCATCTGTCCGTCCTGTTCTGTTGTGTCGAAATTGGCTGGCACTCTTTAGCAGAGAGTGCTGACGAGTATAAAAACGCGTGACGGCGCGATCCAATAACGGATTCGGAAATGCATTTGCGTGGATGCGCTATGGACGATCGCCCGACAGCGCTGCTGAACGCGATGTGTTCTTTTCCGCGTTCTCCAACGTTCGCCGCAACAACGTCAGTTCGATTAGCTCGAGTTGGTAGGCGAAGCGCGACTGGACGCGCTTCAGCATCATCGAGCCGACGGACAGGCCGAAAACCAGCGCGATACCCCAGAGAATCGCCGTATTGATGAAGTTTCCGGAGACGAATCCGTTCGTCAGCGTGTTCCGCAGCCACGGCAATCCGCCCGCATCCTTGATATTGGTGAGCGTGATGGCAAGAAGCGCATAGGCCGCCGTACCTCCGCCGAAGAATGAAACGACGCGTGAGTCGAGGCGCTTCACCTTGAGTTGCAGGCAATGCTGCGCGTATTTCAGTGTGTTGTCGGCATAGCTGTTCAGAAGCCGTGCGCTATTCTCATCAGTCTCTATCTCGCGAATGAGCGTATCCAGCGCTTCCTGTTTCCAGCGAAACATCTGAATGACGCCGACGATGGGTTCAACGATGAGAGAAAGAAGGCTCAGGACCACGGTGAACGCATAGAGCACCAGGGCCGGCGCCTTTTGCCACTCTGCAGGCGCCAGTTTGTGCCATACCACCATCAAGAGGAGCAGCAGGAAACAAATGCCGCCGCCACCAAGCAGAAGTATCGAGCCCTTCCGCGCTCGCTCCATCGACAGTGCTTTTGCCGGCCGGTAAGGCTCGAACGTAGAGAGGGTTTCCAGTAGTTCCTTGATTTTCAACATAAGGTCTCCGATGAACATTTCACGGTCGGGCGGCATACACGCGTTGTGCTTTCGACCGACAACGATATGCGGTCGCATGCTTTCATCGCGGTATGCGATCGGATTATGCGTTCGGAATTTCATTTCCTATCTCGATATCGGGGATGAGCAGCACGGGCCAGCGTGGGCCGCCGTGCATATTCCTGCTCCCCGTTAGCATGTGACGAATCCGACTTTGGGCGCCGCGCGGGCGACGCTAAGATCGCCGATCCGTAGATCGAGCGTTCGACAAAATGAAAAAGTCCGCGTCGCCGTTGCATGCTTTCCGTTTCCGTGTCGTCTGCGCCGCGATTGCCGGCGCGTTGTCGCTCGCATCGTGCGGGGGCGTCGACAGCGATGCGCCGTCGCAGGCCGCCGCGACACCGCCGCAGGCCGCGAAACGCCCGAACATCCTGTACATCATGGCCGACGATCTCGGCTATTCCGACATCCACGCATTCGGCGGCGAGATCAACACGCCGAACCTCGACGCGCTCGTCGCGTCGGGCCGTATCCTGTCGAACCACCACACGGGCACCGTCTGCGCGATCACGCGCGCGATGCTGATTTCCGGCACCGATCACCACCTCGTCGGCGAAGGCACGATGGGCGTGCCGACCGACGAGCGGCGCGGTTTGCCCGGCTACGAGGGCTACCTGAACGATCGCGCGCTATCGTTCGCACAACTACTGAAGGACGCCGGCTATCACACGTACATCGCGGGCAAGTGGCACATCGGCTCGGGGATCGTCGGCAGTGCGACGGGCAGCGGGCAGACGCCCGACCAGTGGGGCTTCGAGCGCAGCTACGTGCTGCTCGGCGGCGCGGCGACGAACCATTTCGCGCACGAGCCGGCCGGCTCGTCGAACTACACGGAAGACGGCAGCTACGTGCAGCCGGGCCAGCCCGGACAGCCGGGCGGCGCGGGCGGCAATCCGGCCGTGTTCTACTCGACGGACTTCTATACGCAGAAGCTGATCTCGTACATCGATGCGAACAGGCAGGACGGCAAGCCGTTCTTCGCGTACGCGGCCTACACGTCGCCGCACTGGCCGCTGCAGGTGCCGGACCCGTGGCTGCACAAGTACGCGGGCGTATACGACGCCGGCTACGATGCGATCCGCAACGCGCGGATCGCGCGGCAGAAGGCGCTCGGCCTGATCCCCGCCGACTTCAAGCCGTTCGACGGCCTGCCCGAAACGACGGCCGCGTCGCCGGCGACGGCGAACAACGGCACCGCGAACGCGAAGTACATCAGCGCCGTGCATTCGGCCACCGACGGCTACAGCGACTACGGCACCGGCAAGGTCGACAAGCTGTGGGCGAGCCTGAGCCCGGCCGAGCGCCGTGCGCAGGCGCGCTACATGGAGATCTATGCGGGGATGGTCGAGAATCTCGACTACAACATCGGCCTCCTGATCCAGCACCTGAAGGACATCGGCGAATACGACAACACGTTCATCATGTTCCAGTCGGACAACGGCGCGGAAGGCTGGCCGATCGACTCCGGCGCGGACCCGACGGCGACCGACACCGCGAACGGGCAGGAGCCGGTCTATTCGACGCTCGGCACCGACAACAGCAAGCAGAACGCGCAACGGCTGCAGTACGGGCTGCGCTGGGCCGAAGTGAGCGCGACGCCGTTCCGGCTCACGAAGGGCTATTCGGCCGAAGGCGGCGTGTCGACGCCGACGATCGTGCGGCTGCCGGGGCAGACACGCCAGTTGCCGACGCTGCGCGCGTTCACGCACGTGACCGACAACACGGCGACCTTCCTCGCGGTCGCGGGCGTCACGCCGCCGTCGCAACCGGCGCCGCCGCTCGTGAACACGCTGACGGGCGTCGACCAGAACAAGGGCAAGGTCGTCTACAACAACCGCTACGTCTATCCGCCGACGGGCCAGTCGCTGCTGCCGGTGCTCACCGGCTCGGCGACGGGCGAGGTGCATACCACGCCGTTCGGCGACGAAGCGTACGGCCGGGCATACCTGCGCAGCGCCGACGGCCGCTGGAAGGCGTTGTGGACCGAACCGCCGCTCGGGCCGCTCGATGGCCACTGGCAGCTGTACGACCTTGCGGCGGATCGCGGCGAGACGACCGACGTGTCGGCGCAGAACCCGTCCGTGATCAGCACGCTCGTCGATCAGTGGAAGACGTACATGAGCAACGTCGGCGGGGTGGAGCCGCTGCGTCCGCGCGGCTACTACTGAGGACGGCACGATGCGGTTCCGCTTCCGGACACTCGGCGCGGCGCTCGCGGCCACGCTGTTCGCGGCTGCGTTCGCCGTCGGCTATGCGAGCCCGTCGGCGTCGCCCGCCGGCGCCTTCGACGACGCGAATCGCGGCCGCCCGCTCGTGCCGCTCGGCTCGGAGCGGCAGTGCGAGCGCTACTCGGGCCTGCCCGCGAAGTGGCGCGACGACCCGAAGGCCGGGATGGTGCACCTGAGCGGCGGCGCGTTCGTGTTCGGCAGCACACGCGGCTATGCGGACGAGCGTCCGGCGGGCGACGGCAAGACGCGCGTCGGCGGCTTCTGGATCGACCAGACCGACGTGACGATCGCGCAGTTCGCCGCGTTCGTGCAGGCGACCGGCTACGTGACCGAGGCCGAGCAGCAGGGCGGCGCGGCCGTGTTTCATGTGCCGACGCGCGACGAGCTGAACGCGCGCGACCTCGCGTGGTGGACCTGGGTGAAGGGCGCATCGTGGCGGCAGCCGCGCGGCCCCGGCAGCAGCGTCGACGGGCTCGGCAACCTGCCCGTCACGCTCGTCACGCAGCGCGACGCGCTCGCGTATGCGCACTGGCTCGGCCGCGATCTGCCGACCGAAGCCGAATGGGAATATGCGGGCAAGGCCGGTCGCGACGACGCGTCGCTCGATGCGGCGCCGCGCGACGCGCAGGGCAAGCCGGCCGCGAACTACTGGCAGGGCGCGTTCCCGGTGCTCGATACGGCCGAGGACGGCCACGCGGGCCTCGCACCGGTCGGCTGCTATGCGGCGAACGGTTTCCATCTGTACGACATGATCGGCAACGCATGGGAATGGACGAAGGACACGTACACGGGCCCGCATCAGTCGCACACGAACGGCGACACGGCGGCCGTCGCACCGCCGACGCGCCGGCACGACACGCCGATGGTGATCAAGGGCGGCTCGTTCCTGTGCTCGCGCGATTACTGCGTGCGCTATCGCGCGTCGTCGCGCGAACAGCAGGAAGCGGATCTCGGTGCATCGCATATCGGGTTCCGCACGATTCTGAGGGATGCGTCGTGAAGCGGGCGATGCATTGCGTTGCCGCGTCGCTGATCGTTGCGTGCGGTGTCGCCCATTCGGGCTGGATCGTGGCGGCCGAAACCGTCACGTCGACGATCCGCGTCGGCGTGACGCGCGGCGTGCATGCGGACATCCTGGACGAGGTGAAGCGTGTCGCCGCCACGCGCGGGCTGAATGTCGACGTCGTCGAATTCGACGACGCGTCGCGCATCGATACCGCGCTCGCCGACGGCAGGATCGACGCGGCGAGCTTCGAGGACGCACAGCGCCTTGCCGCGACGCGCACGGCGAAAGGTCATGCACTGAACGCCGTCGCGCCGACTGTCACGCTGCCGATGGCGCTCTATTCGCGCAAGATAAGGAGTCTGAACGAACTGCGGCCAGGCGAGACGGTCGCGATCCCGGCCGATCCGCGCGGGATGGCTCGCGCGCTCGTGCTGCTGCAGAACGACACGCTGGTGACGCTGCGCGACCAGGCCGGCCTGCATGCGACGCTGCGCGACGTGACGGGCAACCGGCTCGCGCTGAAGTTCGTCGCGCTGCGCCGCGACCGGCTGCATGCGGCGCTCGACTCGGCCGCGTTCGTCGCGATCGACTACGAGGACGCCGCGCGCGCGGGGCTGCAACCGGCGCGCGACAGCATCAATCTCGAGGATGCGCGCTCGCCGTATGCGAACGTGCTGACCGTGCGCGACGCCGACCGCACGAAGCCGTGGGTTGCGCAGCTCGTCGCCGCGTATCACTCGGACGACGTCGCGCATTTCATCCTGACGCGCTATCAGGACTCGGTGCGGCGGCCGTGGTAGACGACTACCGCCTCGCGTGCAATGCGTGCGGCCGCTGCTGCAACAGCGCGCCGACGCTGTCGTTGCGCGAATTGTTCCGGCATCGGCACCGCTTCGTCGGCGCGCTGACGATCCATCGTGTGCCGAAGCGGCGCATCGGTGAACGAACGCGCGCGGGCGGACGCGAGCATGCGCTCGACGCGGACGACATCGCCGCCTGCGATGCGCTCGCGAACACGTTGTTCCATCGTGCGCGCGGCACGAGCGACGAATGGATTGCGCTGACGCTTCAGGGCTACGACTATCCGTCGCTCGGGCGCTGTCCTGCATTGGCCGACGACGGCCGCTGCAGCGTGCATGCGTACAAGCCTTCGATCTGCGGCGCCGTGCCGCTCGATCCGATGCTGCCGGACCGCCTGCAATCCCGCGTGCTCGCCGGGCGGCGCGACGAGACGGCGTGGCTCGGTGCGAATTGCATCGTCGGCGCGGACGGCGGCACGGCTTCCGACGATATGGCGTCGGCGCTGCCGCTCGTGACGGCTGGGCAGGTCGCGGACCGCGCGGCGCTCGACACGTTTCGCGATGCGCTCGCGTTCGAGCGTGCGGTATGGCGTGACGCGGTGTTCGCATCGCTGATCGACGGCGGACCGCAGGTGCGCGCGGCGTTGTCGCGGCTTGCGCCCGGCGGCTACTTGACGATGTCGATCGTGCCGGTGCTGCTGGCCGTCGCATCGGTGTCCGCGCATTGCCGCGCGTTGTGCATCGACTTCATCGACGCGCAGCGCGCGTTGATCGACGCACGGATCGAGGCGGCACTCGCACGCCGTCGTCTCGACGACCGACCGGCGACGGCCGAATTGCGCGGATTTGCGCAGGCACTCGAACGTGCGGGGCACGCACTCGCCGCCATGCCGGCCGCCAAGGCGGGCACGCGCACCGACGCCCCGCGCATCGATGCGTGGCTCGACGATCGGCACGCTTTCATCGCGCTCACCGCGTGACACCGGCGGCACGCCGCGCGTGCCTTACACTTGGCGCTCTTTCAACCGTCTCCGATGGGGCGCGCATGTACGCATCGACCTTCATTTTCCGCGCCGGGCAATACGACGACGAATTCCACCGCCTCGACCGGCAGATCGCCGACACGGCGCGCGCGACGCCCGGCTACCTCGGCGAGGAGACGTGGGAGAACGCCGAGGCGGGGCTGATCCAGAACGTCTACTACTGGGAATCGGAGGCGGCGCTGCGGCAGTTGATGCAGCATCCCGCGCATCTGGAAGCGAAGGCGAAGCAGGCGCGCTGGCTGGACGGCTATCGCGTGGTGATCTCGCAGGTGCTGCGCGAATACGGCGACGGCAAGCTTGCGCAGCCGCATGCGCGGCAGCCGGCGTAAGCCGATCGCCGAACGGCGCTTCAGGCGCCGTGCGTGATCCGCCCGGCATCCCCACACCACATCAAAGCGCCTCGACCAGCAGCCGGTTGCTCTTCTCGCAATACTCGTGACACGCGGCGCGTGCCGCGATCGACGCGCCATGCACGAACTTCGGCGCGTCCGCCCGCCGCGACATCGACACGACGATCGACGGCGGCGACGGCTGCAGCGGCAGCTCGACGACCTCGCCGCTCGCGATCAGCGCATCCACGAACAGCACCGGAATCGCGGCGACGCCGAAGCCGTCGCGCACGAGCTGCACGATCACCGAGATCGACGGCGAGCCGGTGATGCGCGTCTCCGACAGCGGCACGCCATGCGCGTGCGCGAGCGTGCGCACGATGTCCTCGAGCGCGCGGTGCGGCGCGGTACCGCGCCCGTAGGTCAGGATCGGCTGGCGCAGCACCTGCCGCGCGAGGCCGGCGCGCGTGGTCGGCAGCAGCCCCGCGCGCGCGATCCAGCGCACCGGATAGTTCGCGAGCGCGTCACAGACGACCGACGCCTCGTCGCTTCCCTCCACGCGAATGATCAGGTCCAGTTCGCCGGCCATCAGCCGGCGCTGCAGCACGACGCTGACGTCGACGGTCAGGTCGATCTCCAGTTGCGGATAGTCGGCGGCGAGGCGACGCAGGTAATGCGGCAGCCAGCTGTGCACGACCGTCTCGATCACGCCGAGCCGCAACTTGCCGCGCAGCGCGCTTTCGCCGGCCGCGGCGGCCTGCAGCTCGTGCGTCGCCTCGACGACGGCCTTCGCATAGCCGAGCAGGTACTCGCCGTTCGGCGTGAGCCGGAATTCGCGGCTGTCGCGATCGACGAGCACGGTCTGCAATTCGTCCTCGAGCGCCTTCAGGCGCTGCGAGATCGCGGCCGGTGTCGCGTGCAGCGCGGCGGCCGTCGTGCGGAAGTTGCGCAGCTTCGCGAGCGTGACGAAGGTTTCGAGGAAACGCGTGTTCATGGCGGTCGGCAAGGCGTTGGGCGCGCAGCTTGCCCCGCTGAAAAAATGAACGGGACTGGGGAAAACCCGGCTTCGTGTAAAGAAATTCTATACACGCGGCGCAAAAAAACTCGTTGGCGACAAAATTTTTTCTTTTCTATTCTTCGCCGTATCCGCTGACGCAACCGTCATCCCGACGACATATCGATCTGCCCGCGACCATCATGACGCCTACCGAATTCCGCCAGTCCGTGCGCAACGGCACGTTCCGCAGCCCGACAGCCGGCCAGTGCGGCCCGTTCGCGCAAGCGAATCTCGCGATCCTGCCGAACGAGTACGCGCACGATTTCCTGCGCTTCTGCCAGGCGAATCCGAAAGCGTGCCCGCTGCTGGGCGTGGGCGAACCCGGCGCGTTCCGGCTCGACGTGCTCGGCGAGGATCTCGACATCCGCACCGACGTGCCGAGCTACAACGTCTACCGCGACGGGCGCCTGACCGAGCGGGTCGAATCGCTCGAAGCGCTGTGGCGCGACGATTTCGTCGTGTTCGCGATCGGCTGCTCGTTCTCGTTCGAGGACATGCTGGCGCGCGAAGGGATCGGGCTGCGCCACATCGAGGAGGGTCGCAACGTGCCGATGTACCGTACGACGATTCCGAACCGGCGCGCGGGAATCTTCGGCGGCCAGCTGGTCGTGTCGATGCGGCCGCTGCGCGGCGCCGACGCGATCCGCGCAGTGCAGATCACGAGCCGGTTCCCGGGCGTGCACGGCGCGCCGGTCCATATCGGCCATCCGCAGGAACTGGGCATCGCCGATCTCGGCGCGCCCGATTTCGGCGACGCGGTGACGGTGCGCGACGGCGAGCTGCCGGTGTTCTGGGCGTGCGGCGTGACGCCGCAAACCGCGCTGATGGACGCGAAGCTGCCGCTCGCGATCGCGCATACGCCCGGCTACATGCTGATGACCGACATCACGAACGCGTCGCTGGCCGTGTTCTGACCCGACCGACGCCGGCGGCCCGCACGGGCGCCGGTCCGGCCCCGACGCGGCGGCATGCCGCGACCACAGACGATCCGCCCGCCCGGAGCGCGGCGCGCACCCGCAGCGCGACGCGCGCAAGCAACGCACGACGCAAGAAGCGCACGACACCACACGCACCACACGCACCACACGCAAGGTTTCGACCGCATATTTCGACAGGAGCTTCACCATGGAAAGTAAGACCCTCGCGGCGCCCGCCGCCGACCCCGCGGGCCCCGCACGCAACGGCCTGTTCGGATGGTATGCGGACGCGCAGCCGCGCGAACGCCGCGCGTTCTGGAGCTGCAAGGTCGGCTACATGCTCGACGGGATGGATACGCAGATGCTGTCGTTCGTGATCCCGACGCTCGTCGCGACCTGGGGCATCTCGCTCGCGGACGCCGGCTTCATCGGCACGATGACGCTGCTCGCGTCGGCGCTCGGCGGCTGGATCGCGGGCATCCTGTCCGACCGGATCGGCCGCGTGCGCACGCTGCAGCTGACGGTGCTGTGGTTCGCCGTGTTCACCGCGCTGTGCGGGCTCGCGCAGAACTATCACCAGCTGCTCGCGGCGCGCGCGCTGATGGGCTTCGGCTTCGGCGGCGAATGGACGGCCGGCGCGGTGCTGATCGGCGAAGTGATCCGCGCCCGCGATCGCGGCAAGGCGGTCGGCCTCGTGCAGTCGGGCTGGGCGATCGGCTGGGGGCTGTCGGCGCTGCTGTATGCGCTGCTGTTCTCGGTGCTGCCGGCCGAACAGGCCTGGCGCGCGCTGTTCCTCGTCGGCCTCGCGCCGGCGCTGCTGGTGGTCGTGATCCGCCGCTACGTGAAGGAGCCGGACGTCTACGAGAAGGAGAAGGCCACACAGGCGAAGGTGGCCGACGCGCCGCGCCTCACCGAAATCTTCGCGCCGAAGCTGCTGTCGACGACGCTGCGCGCGGCGCTGCTGACTACCGGCGCGCAGGGCGGCTACTACGCGATCACGACCTGGCTGCCGACGTTCCTGAAGACCGAGCGGCACCTGACCGTGATGGGCACCGGCGGCTATCTCGCGATGATCATCTTCGGCTCGTGGGTCGGCTACCTGACGAGCGCGTACCTGACCGACCGGCTCGGCCGCAAGCCGAACTTCATCCTGTTCGCGCTCGGCTCGATGGTGATCGCGTTCGCCTATACGTCGCCGGTGCTGCACCTCACGAACGCGTCGATGCTGTGGCTCGGCTTCCCGCTCGGCTTCTTCGCATCGGGCATCTTCTCCGGGATGGGGGCATTCCTCACCGAGCTGTTCCCGACGCGGGTGCGCGGCTCGGGCCAGGGCTTCTGCTACAACGTGGGCCGCGCGATCGGCGCCCTGTTTCCGTTCCTGATCGGCGCGCTGTCGAAGCACTACGGGCTCGGCGCGAGCATCGGGATCTTCGCGGTCGCCGCCTACGGCGTGTTGATCGTCGCCGCGCTGACGCTGCCCGAGACGCGCGGCCGCGAACTCGACGCCGCATAACGCCGCATGGGCGGGCGCCCGCCCGCCGCCTTTCTACCGCTCCCTTTTCATCGAAGCCCTCACGCGGCGCGCGACGCGCGCCGTGCGGCGGCGCTCGTCCTTCGTTCAACGACGCATCGAGTTCATCGCCATGACTGACCGACACACTTTCCCCGTTTCCTCCGACGCCGCGCGCTGGCAATTCTGGATCGACCGCGGCGGCACCTTCACCGACATCGTCGCGCGCCGGCCCGACGGCTCGCTCGTCACGCACAAGCTGCTGTCGGAGAATCCCGAGCAGTATCGCGATGCGGCCGTGGCCGGCATCCGCCACCTGCTCGGCCTCGCCGACGGCGAGCCGATCACGCCCGAGCGCGTCGACATGGTGAAGATGGGCACGACGGTCGCAACCAACGCGCTGCTCGAACGCAAGGGCGAACGCACCGCGCTCGCGACGACGCGCGGCTTTCGCGACGTGCTGCGCATCGCGTACCAGAACCGGCCGCGCCTGTTCGATCTCGACATCGTGCTGCCCGATGCGCTGTACGAGACCGTCGTCGAGGTCGACGAGCGGATCGGCGCGCACGGCGACGTCGTCGTGCCGCTCGACGTGCAACGCGCGGAGGCGGCGTTGCGCCGCGTGTTCGACTCGGGCGTGCAGGCGCTGGCCATCGTGCTGATCCACGGCTATCGCTACACCGCGCACGAGCGCGCGCTGGCGGATCTCGCGCGCCGGATCGGCTTCACGCAGGTGTCGGTGTCGCACGAGGTGTCGCCGCTGATGAAGATGGTGTCGCGCGGCGATACGACGGTGGTCGACGCGTACCTGTCGCCGATCCTGCGCCGCTACGTCGAGCAGGTCGCGCACGAGATGCCCGGCGTGAACCTGCAGTTCATGCAGAGCAGCGGCGGCCTGACGCGCGCCGACGCGTTCCAGGGCAAGGACGCGATCCTGTCCGGCCCGGCCGGCGGTATCGTCGGGATGGTGCGCGCCGCGCGCGCGGCCGGCTTCGAGCGCGTGATCGGCTTCGACATGGGCGGCACGTCGACCGACGTGTCGCACTACAACGGCGAATTCGAGCGCGTGTTCGAGACGCAGGTGGCCGGCGTGCGGATGCGCGCGCCGATGATGAGCATCCACACGGTCGCGGCCGGCGGCGGTTCGGTGCTCGGCTTCGACGGCGCGCGGCTGCGCGTCGGGCCCGAATCGGCCGGCGCGAACCCGGGGCCGGCCGCCTACCGGCGTGGCGGCCCGCTGACGGTGACCGACTGCAACGTGATGCTCGGCAAGATCCAGCCCGATCACTTCCCGCGCGTGTTCGGCCCGCATGCGGACCAGCCGCTCGACCGCGACGGCGTGGCCGCGAAATTCGCGGCGCTCGCCGACGAGATTCACGCGGCGACCGGGCGGCGCGACACGCCCGAGGCGCTGGCCGAAGGGTTCCTGGAAATCGCGATCGGCAGCATGGCGAACGCGATCAAGAAGATCTCGGTGCAGCGCGGCCACGACGTGTCGCGCTACGTGCTGACGACGTTCGGCGGCGCGGGCGGCCAGCACGCCTGCGGCGTGGCCGACGCGCTCGGGATGACGCAGGTGTTCGCGCATCCGCTCGCGGGCGTGCTGTCCGCTTACGGGATGGGGCTCGCCGACCAGACCGCGATGCGCGAGCGCGCGGTGGAAGCCGTGTTGTCCGATGAATCGTTGCCGGCGCTGAACGCGACGCTCGACCGGCTGGCCGACGACGCGGTCGGCGCGCTGCTCGAACAGGGCGTGCCGCAGGAGCGCATCGCGACCGAGCGGCGCGTGCACCTGCGCTACCAGGGCACCGATTCCGCGCTCGACGTGCCGGCCGGCAGCGTCGCCGCGATGCAGCAGGCGTTCGAGGCCGCGTACCGGCAGCGCTATGCGTTCCTGATGCCCGGCACGCCGCTGGTTGCCGAGCTGGCATCGGTCGAGGCGATCGGCCGCTCGGATGCGCCGGTCGAGATCGCGCCGCTCGTGCCGCGCGACGCGGGCGCGGCGCCGCGCGCGCACAGCGCCGTGCGTTTCCATTCCGGCGGCCAATGGCACGACGCGGCGCTGTACGTGCGCGACTCGCTGCTGGCCGGCGACACGATCGACGGCCCGGCGATCGTCGCGGAGAAGAACGGCACGACCGTCGTCGAACCCGGCTGGCGCGCGCAGATGACCGCGCAAGGCAACCTCGTGCTGACGCGCACGACGCCGCTGCCGACGCGCCGCTCGCTCGGCACCGATGCCGATCCGGTGCGGCTCGAGATCTTCAACAACCTGTTCATGTCGATCGCCGAGCAGATGGGGCTGCGGCTGCAGAACACCGCGTATTCGGTGAACATCAAGGAGCGGCTCGACTTCTCGTGCGCGATCTTCGACGGCGACGGCAACCTGATCGCGAACGCGCCGCACATGCCGGTGCATCTCGGTTCGATGGGCGAGAGCATCCGCACGGTGATCGAGCGCAACCGCGGCCGCATGCGTGACGGCGACGTGTTCATGCTGAACGACCCGTATCACGGCGGCACGCACCTGCCGGACGTCACCGTCATCACGCCGGTGTTCGCGGACGGCTCGGACACGCCGCTGTTCTACGTCGGCTCGCGCGGCCACCATGCGGACATCGGCGGCACGACGCCGGGCTCGATGCCGCCCGATTCGACGCACATCGACGAAGAGGGCGTGCTGATCGACAACTGGCAGCTCGTGTCGGCGGGCGTGCTGCGCGATGCCGACACGCGCGCGCTGCTCGCGTCGGGCCGCTATCCGGCGCGCAACATCGAGCAGAACATGGCCGACCTGCGCGCGCAGGTCGCGGCGAACCAGAAGGGCGTCGACGAGCTGCGGCGGATGGTCGGGCAGTTCGGCCGCGACGTCGTGCTCGCGTTCATGGGGCACGTGCAGGACAACGCGGAAGAAGCGGTGCGGCGCGTGATCGGCGCGCTGCAGGACGGCGCGTATCGCTATCCGCTCGACAACGGCGCCGAGATTCGCGTGGCGATCCGCGTCGACCGCGCGGCGCGCCGCGCGGAGATCGACTTCACCGGCACGTCCGCGCAGCTCGACAACAACTTCAACGCGCCGAAGGCCGTCTGCATGGCCGCGGTGCTGTACGTGTTCCGCACGCTGGTCGGCGACGACATCCCGCTGAACGCCGGCTGCCTGAAGCCGCTGACGGTGATCGTGCCGGCGCGCTCGATGCTGAACCCCGAGTATCCGGCGGCCGTGGTATCGGGCAACGTCGAGACGTCGTCGGCGATCACCAACGCGCTGTACGGCGCGCTCGGCTGCGTCGCGTCGAGCCAAGGGACGATGAATAACTTCACGTTCGGCAATGACCGCTACCAGTACTACGAGACCATCGCCGGCGGCAGCGGCGCGGGCGACGGCTTCGCGGGCGTCGGCGCGGTGCAGACGCACATGACGAACTCGCGGCTGACCGACCCGGAGGTGCTCGAATGGCGCTATCCGGTGCGGCTCGACTCGCATCGGCTGCGCGCGGGTTCCGGCGGCACCGGGCGCTGGCGCGGCGGTGACGGCGCGGTGCGGCGAATCCGCTTCCTCGAGCCGATGACCGCGTCGATCCTGTCGAACAACCGGATCCACGCGCCGTTCGGCGCGGCGGGCGGCGAAGCCGGCGCGCTCGGCCGCAACACGATCGAGCGGGCGGACGGCACGGTCGAGACGCTCGAGCATATCGGCCGCGCGCAGATGGCGCCGGGCGACGTGTTCGTCGTCGAAACGCCGGGCGGCGGCGGGTACGGCGCGGCGGGCTGAGCGACAGGGTGTGACGCACGCGGAAAGCGGTTCGGCGGGGCGCCCGCCGCACCGCTTTCGCGCGTTCCGGGCGGCGATCGCACCGGTTCCATTCATGCTGCTGCATCGGCTGCGCGGTCCGGCGATCTATTCGCTCGCACCGATCGACGCGATGTTGCAACAGCGCTGGGAATAAGGGCGCGCATTCACGCACGAACGGCCACGAAAATCCCTGATTCCGCGCGCGGCGCAATGCGATCCGACCCCGCCGCCGCGCCGCGCCGACACGTCGCTGCCGGGATGCCGCGATTTCCCGCAAACCGCCGTCCGGCGGGGCGCTCCGGCGATTCCGCCGTCCTGGTTCGACGCGTTCGCGACCGGATTCGCGCAGCCCGCCAATCACGAAAAATCCGTCATGCCAACCGAGTTCCGGTTCCTTGACACCTCGTTCCAAATGTGAGTGCCAATCTTCTTCGTCATTTGATAAGATGGGTTCCATCATTCGTTTGGAAAACCTGCGCGCGAGATGCGCGAACGCCGGTTCGCATTGGTTGGAAACAAGTACGGAACGAGGGCCACTGGCACGGTCATCACGACTGCCCCGCCGGGTACGCGCGCTGCGCGCCCGGGGATCGGGGGCGGCCGGCTCGCCTCCGTCTACACTGTGCGTTTTTTCTGGATCGGGGCGTGTCCATGGATGACGAAAACGATCGCGCCGTGCTCGAAGCGCATCTCGGTACGCATAGCCCATGCTGGCGGCTCGGCAGCGACAGCAATGCACTCGAGCTGGCCGCCGTTCGCGGCCTGACCAATGCCGCGGTGGCACTGACCGGCGAGCAGGCCGCGCGGATCCGCGCGCTCACCGGCGTCACGTCGCACCTCGTGCTCGAACTCGCGCTGTTCGGCGATCCGGTCAGCCTCCATCTGGTCGGTAGGAAGGTCGATACCGCCAATTGGGCCGGCACCGCCTCCGCCTATTCCGATACCGCGTCCGTCGCGGGCGACCTCGCGCACGGGCTCGCGTTCGCCGAGCAGGTCGTGTCCGAGGTGAATTCGCTCGTCGTGATCCTCGACCGCAACGGCATGGTGCAGCGCTTCAACCGCCTGTGCGAGGAAGTGACCGGCAAGCGCGAGGTCGACGTGATCGGCCGCAGCGCGTTCGAGCTGTTCATGAGCCCCGACCAGGGTGCGCAGTCGCGCAGCAACATCACCGGCTTTTTCGCGAGCAACCGGGCGTTCGAGGTCGAGCGCTACATCAACACGGTCAACGGCCCGCGCCTGTTCCAGTTCCGCAACAAGTTCGTGCAGAGCGGCAGCGGCGCCGACGAGCAGTTCCTGATCTGCTCGGGCGTCGACGTCACCGAGGAGCGCAACGCGCAGAAGCGGCTCAGCGAACTCGCGAATTCCGACGTGCTGACCGGCTTGCCGAACCGTCACGCAATCAGCGAGCGCATCCGCGTCGCGCTGGCCGCGGACCGCACCGACGTGCGCGGCCAGGTCGGCATCCTGTTCCTCGATCTCGACAACTTCAAGCGCGTCAACGACCACTACGGGCACATCACCGGCGACCGCCTGCTGCAGGACGTGTCCATGGTCATCGGCGGCTGCCTGCCGTCCGGCGCGACGCTCGCGCGGCTCGGCGGCGACGAATTCCTGGTGCTGTTCGAGCACGGCACGCGGCCGCTGCTCGAGGCGACCGCGCAGATCATCCTCGAGCGGCTGCGTACGCCGATCCACCTCGGGTTGGTGGAGGTCTACACGAGCTGCTCGATCGGCATCGCGATGTATCCGCAGCACGGCGACTCGCTCGAAACGCTGATCCGCAGCGCCGACACCGCGATGTACGTCGCGAAGGAAGAGGGCAAGCATACGTACCGCGTGTTCTCGCTGGAGATGAACCAGAAGGTCGCGAAGTACATGTGGCTCGACACGAACCTGCGCAAGGCGCTCGAGGAAGAGCAGTTCGTGCTGCACTACCAGCCGGTCGTCGACATCGCGACCGGCGACGTGCACGCCGTCGAGGCGCTGATCCGCTGGCAGTCGCCGGATCGCGGGCTCGTCGCGCCGATCGAGTTCATCCGCTTCGCCGAGGAATCGGGGCTGATCGCGCCGCTCGGGCGCTGGGTGATGCGCACCGCGGCCGCGCAGGCCGCCGCGTGGAAGACGAAGGGGCTCGACGTGCGGATCGCGGTGAACGTATCCGCGCGGCAGTTGCAGGACATGAACATCGTCGATCAGTTCGCATCGATCCTCGACAGCGCCGGGTTGAAGCCGAGCCTCGTCGACATCGAGCTCACCGAAAGCAGCTTCATCGAGGATGAGGAAGCGGCGCACGAGCTGATGAAGCAGTTCCGCCACCTCGGCGCGGAGATTCACCTCGACGATTTCGGCACCGGCTATTCGTCGCTGTCGCAACTGTCGCGGCTGCCGCTCGATTCGATCAAGCTCGATCGCAGCTTCATCACGGGCATCGACCGCAACCCGCGCTCGCAGGCGCTGGTGCGCTCGGTCGTGTCGCTCGCGCGGGCGCTGAGTTTCTCGGTGGTCGCCGAGGGCGTCGAGACGCACGCGGAAGCCGAATTCCTGAAGCAGATCAACGTCGACCACGCGCAGGGTTTCTACTTCGCGCGGCCGATGCCGGCCCAGGCCTTCGAGGCCTGGCTCGCGGAAACGAGAAAGCTCAGGCTGATCGCCTGAGCCTCCCCGCATGACGGGCGCCGCCGGTTACGCGGCGGCGCGCCGCTCACGTCACACCGTGCGCAGTTTCGACACGCGCCGGTTCTGCAGCATCACCAGGCGTTCCATGTACGCGAGATCCTTCGGCTCGATCGTGAACGCCGCGTGCACCCAGTCCTCGGTGATGTCCATCAGCTCGGAACGCGTGAGATGGAACACGCGTTCGCGTGCGCGCAGCATCGCGCGGATGCCGTTCAGCTTCGGCTTCATCACGTCGATGAAGGTGCGTGTCGCGAGATATGCGTCGCCCGCGTCGAACGTCTGGTCGATCAGCCCGCGATCCTCGTACCACTCGGCCGCATGCGCCTCGCCGGACGAGATCAGCGATTCCGCGAGCCCGCGGTCCGCCTTGCGCGCGACCAGCGAATAGCCGCCCATGCCCGGGAACAGGTTGAACGCGATCTCGGGGAAGCCGAGCTTCACGCCCTTCTGCGCGAGCATGTAGTGGTGCGCGAGGGCGGCCTCGAAGCCGCCGCCCAGCGCGCTGCCCTCGATCATCGCGATCGAGATCGCCCCGGTGCCGAAGCCCGTGTAGATCTCGTATACGCCGTCGATGCACGAGCGCGCGTAGGCCATCAGCTGGTCGCGACGGCCGCTGCGGATCGCGTCGACGAAGAAGCTCAGGTCGCCGCCGACGTTGAACAGCTCGGGGACGAGCGAGCCCGTCACCCAGAAGTCGAACGGCAGGCCCGAGTCGCGTGCGACGCGCGCGAGATGGATGATGTCGGTGACGAGTTGCTGGTTGAAGCACGGCCGCGGCTCCGATCGCAGCATCATCCACATGACGTTGCGGCCTTCTTCGTAGAACGCGGTCAGCTGCGTGAGTTCGCCTGCTTCGTAAAACGGACGGCACGCCGGATGGGATTGGAGTTGCATGGTATGTCCTCGAGAGATGTGGTTTTTCAGAGACCGACGCGGCCGACGACGTGGAAACCTGCCCCCGCACGGCGCCGGCCGCGGGGCACCGCCATTGTTGCGCGCGCACAAATGTCGAATTGCGGGGAACAACGCATGACGGGGACGCGTGCGGGTATCGCGTCCGGCGCGAACCGTGCGGGTCATGCGGGCGATGTGAACGATGTGGTCGCTCGGTGGGAAAGCGGTGAAGAGAGGTGGGCGGGATCGGGCCGGTGGTCGTCGAGGGCCGCGAGGGCTGTGAAGGCGGCGAAGGTGCCGACGTAGCGACGGTGGCAAGTGCAGCGACGGCGGCCGCGATGGCGATGCCGTGCGCGATCTGCGCGTTCGGCCGGCGGGCGGTACGGGCACGCCGCTTCGGCCAACGCGCGGCGTGCCGGCCGCTTACGCGGTGAAAGCGAAGCCGTGCCGCCGACCACGTCTCATGGATTGTGCGGACTGGTGCAGCGGCCGGGCGTCGGCTAGTTTTAAAAGATGACGCCGCCGCGCCCGGCGTCCCGGGAGGGGACCGTGACCGCATTCCAGAAGATGTGGCAGCTGCTCGTCGGAAAGCCGCTGGACCCGCTCGATCCGCGCACGCGCCATGCGATCGCGGTGACGCCGTTGCTGGCCTGGGTCGGGCTCGGTGCGGACGGCCTGTCGTCGTCGTGCTACGGCCCGGAGGAGGCGTTCCTCGCGCTCGCGCACCACACGCCGCTTGCGCTGTTCCTCGCATGCGCCACCGCGGCGACCGTGTTCATCATCGCGCTCGGCTACAACCAGGTGATCGAGCTGTTTCCGACCGGCGGCGGCGGCTATCGCGTCGCGACCTCGCTGCTCGGGTCGAAGCCGGGGCTCGTGTCGGGCGCGGCGCTGCTGGTCGACTACGTGCTGACCGTCGCGACGTCGCTCGCGAGCGGTGTCGACGCGTTCTTCAGCCTGCTGCCGGTCAGTGCGCAGGCGTTCAAGCTCACGACCGAGATCGTGCTGATCCTGCTGATGACGGGGCTCAACTTCCGCGGGATGCGCGAATCGATCATGGTGCTGCTGCCGATCTTCATCGGCTTCGTCGTGCTGCATTTCGGGCTGATCGTGTACGGCGTCGCGGTGCACGGCAGCGCCCTGGCGACGATCGTGCCCGACGCGGTGCACGAGGCGCACGGGATGTCGCAATCGCTCGGCGTGTTCGTGATGCTCGCATTGCTGATGCGCGCGTTCTCGCTCGGCGGCGGCACCTATACGGGCCTCGAGGCCGTGTCGAACAACGTGAACATGCTCGCCGATCCGCGCGTGCCGAACGGCAAGGCGACGATGTGGTACATGTCGACGTCGCTCGCGTTCACGGCCGGCGGCATCATCCTGCTGTACATGCTGTGGCACGCACGGCCCGTCGAAGGCGAAACGCTCAACGCGGTCGTGTTCGGCAGCGTGATCGATCATCTCGGGCTCGGCTCCGCGTTCGCGCGCCACGCGCTGCTCGCGGCGGTACTCGCGTTCGAGGCAGGGCTGCTGCTGGTCGGCGCGCAGACGGGTTTTCTCGACGGGCCGGCGGTGCTGTCGAACATGGCGTCGGACTCGTGGGTGCCGCGCCATTTCCGCGACCTGTCGACGCGCCTCGTGCGGCAGAACGGCATCATCGTCGTCGGCCTGTCGGGCCTCCTGATCCTGTTGTGGACGCACGGCAGCGTCGACGTGCTCGTCGTGCTGTACAGCATCAACGTGTTCCTCACGTTCAGCATGTCGCTGCTGGGGCTGTGCACGTACTGGTGGCGCCATCGCAGCGAGCGCGGCTGGTTAAAGCACTTCTTCCTGTCGGCGCTCGGGTTCAGCGTGACGTCGACGGTGCTCGTCATCACGCTGATCGAGAAGTTCACGGCCGGCGGCTGGCTCACGGTGCTCGTGACGAGCGCGGTGATCGCGCTGTGCGTCATGATCAATCGCCACTACGCGTACACGCGCGCGCAGCTCGCGAAGGAAGACGCGCTGTTCTCGGGGCCGCCGCCGGAAGTCGACGAGGCGACGGCGCCGGGCAAGCCCGATCCGTCGCAGCCGACGGCCGTGCTGCTGGTCGGCAAGCATCGCGGCGCGAGCATGCATGCGCTGCTGTGGGTCAACCGGCTGTTTCCCGGGCACTTTCGCAACGTGATCTTTCTCGCGGTGGGCGAGGTCGATGCGAAAGCGTACGACGGGCACGAGCATCTCGAGCGGCTGCGTCACACGATCACCGAGGCGCTCGACTACTACGTCGCGCACTGCCGCCGTAACGGCATCGCGGCCGACTACCGGATCGCGTTCGGCACGAACCCGGTCGTCGAATTCATGAACCTCGCGTCGTCGACGCTCGATGCCTATCCGAACGCGGTGTGCTTCGCGAGCAAGCTGATCTTCAGGCGCGTGAATTTCCTGACTGCGTGGCTGCACAACCAGACGCCGGTCGAATTGCAGGCGCGGCTGCACGTCGAGGGGCGGCAGATGGTGCTGCTGCCGATGAACGTCGGGTAGCGATGCACACGGAAGACGCCCGCGCACGCTTGGAAACGATTCAACATGACGTGGCGCGTCAGATTGTTCAGTATTCGAAAGCTTTTGCCCGTTTTCCCGGAAAGATTTGATAAGATGCGCGCGCTTCGACGCCATCAACAGAACGACAAATCCTTTCCGAGGGGCTCAATGAAGAACGCAGCATCGTCCGTATTCCATGTCGCACGCCGTGGCCGCAACGCACTGTTCGCCGCCGCGCTGCTGTCGCTTTCGTCGCTGGCGAGCGCTGGCGGCGACAAGCCGGGTGCGAAAGATCATCCGTTGCTCACGCGTTTCGCCGGCGCGACCATCACCGCATATTCGCAGACGCCGTTCGACGAGGCGTTCTTGCCGAACCAGCCGATCGACGACGAGAGGACCGCCAAGGGCCTGAATCTCGAAGGCAAGATCACGCGGATCTCGTACGCGATCGACGGCGGCCGGTCGACGCTGGAAGTCGAGCGCAACTATCTCGACGCGCTGCAGAAGGGGGGCTTCCAGATTCTGTTCCGCTGTACCGCGGAGCAGTGCGGAAAGAGCGGCGGCAGCGACTTCCAGAGCGTCGTGATCAATTCCGGCCGGCTGCGGCAGGCGGGCGGCGGCGACGCGAACTTCGGCGACAAGCACCGCACGATCCTCGCGAAGCTGCCGCGAGCGTCCGGCGATGCGTATGTGTTCCTGCACATCATGGACAGTTCGGCATCGAACAAGCGCACGCTCGTCTACGAGGAAGTCGTCGAGGTGAAGCCGATGCAGACCGGGCAAGTCAAGGTGCTCGATTCCGGTGCGCTGCAGAAGGGCCTCGCCGCGACGGGGAAGATCGCGTTGTACGGCATCTACTTCGACACCGACAAGGCGCAGGTGAAGCCCGAGTCGAAGCCACAGCTCGACGAGATGGCGAAGCTGCTGACCGCGAACCAGGCGCTGAAGGTGTACATCGTCGGCCATACCGACAATCAAGGGCAGTTCGCGCACAACGCCGACCTGTCGCAAAAGCGTGCGGAGGCCGTCGCGCAGGCACTGGCGACGACCTACAAGATCGCGCCGGCGCGGCTCGTCGCGAAGGGTGTCGCGTCGCTGTCGCCGGTTGCGTCCAACGGCGACGACGCAGGCCGCGCGCAGAACCGCCGCGTCGAACTCGTGCAGCAATAACGCACGCTGGACCGGGCGCACGCGCTGCTGCGCCTGCGTCCGTCAATCGATCATCGACACCATGAAGATCCTGATCGCAGCCGGACTGGCCGGCTTTGCCGTCTCGACATTCGCGCAGACCGTCTCGCCCGGCGCGCCCTTCGGTGCCCGTTGCTGTCCTCGAGAAACATGTGCCGCCATTCCGGGGCTGTACGCTTGAGGGGGCTCGACGTGCGCGACGCGCTTTCCGCTTACGAATGGTGATGCGTATGCGAGCGTGGCGAGCGATGCGACGAGCGGTGCAGCAGCCGGTCGCGCGTGCGGTCGCGGCTGCGCCATTCCGCGAAGAACAGCACCGCGAATACGAGGACCACGAGCATCAGGATGATCGCGACGATAGCGTTTTCCATGTCGCCTCCGGCAGGTAGGGCCGGTGCCGGTCGTTCCGACCCCGGGCCGCGAACGCGTACGGCGCGGCGGAAACGGGGGCAAGAACGAGGGCCGGGCCGCGTTCAGCATCGGCGTCGCTTCGATCAGCGCGATTCCGAGTCGCGCGCCGATCGCAGCGCCGATTCGCTCAGGATGCCACCGTTCGAGATGCAGCGCACCGATCAGGATCACGCCCGGCAGTGCGAACGCGATCACGAGATAACCGATTTCGAAATCGTTGTCGATCGGCACGATGCCTCCTTCCCCATGTCGGCGTGTCGAATTCACCGGATCGTCATGCGCTTCGGCGACCTCGCACGCGCGGCGTTACGCGCCAAAATTATGTGTCACGACATGACATAAATGGCGATCACGCAGCAAGCATCGCGCGAAAGTGCGACAGTCATGCCTGCATGACGCAGGCGCGCTTCCTCGTGCGCCCGGTGCATGGCGGCGCGGGCCGCCGCCCCGTGGCTTGACGCTCGCGGGCACGTCACCCACACTGGGTTGAACGACGGGGCGCGGCGCGCCAATGCGTGCCCGTTGCGTCCCGACCTGAGCACGAAACGCGCGGAGAGCTTCGACGTGGTGCGTTTTCCGTTCCGATCGACCGGCAGGCTGCCGGGTCGCGCCGCAACGCTCGCGGTTGCCGTGACCGCGATCGCGCTGGCGTTCGTGCGTCCCGCGTTCGCCGACGCGGGCGACGCCGCGCCCGTCACGCTCGTCAGCGACGTCCATGTATTCGTGATCCAGCACGACGGCTCGCTCGACGAGGACGACGATTCGACACTGCGCGCGAACGATGCGAACGGGATCGATGCGATCGCGCAGCGTTACGTGTGGTTCGACAAGAACCTCGAGAAGGTCGACCTGGTCGCGGCCGAGACGATCGATCGCGACGGTGTCGCGCATCCGGTCGGTCCGGAAGGCATCCGCGATGTGCAGGAGCCGCGCTCGGCCGGCGCGCCGACGTTCCAGGACGGGCTGCTGCGCACCGTCGTGTTTCCCGGCGTCGAAGCCGGATCGAGCACGCGCATCGCGTTCCGCAAGTCGCGCACGAAGCCGGTCAACGCAGGTTACTTCGGCTACTACGTCGAACCGTCGCGCGAGCCGGTGGAGAACCAGCGGCTGATCTTCGACGTGCCGGCCGACATGCCGCTGCATGCGGACGCACGCGGTTACGTCGCGCTGCCGCCGGTGACCGCGAACGGCCGCACGCGCTACGCATTCGAATACCGGCACGGTACGTACGACCGGATCGAGAGCGGCTCGGTCGGCTATCCGACCTACGGCGACCGGCTCGTGGTGTCCACGCTGCCCGACTACGCGGCGTTCGCCGCGCGCTACCGCAACGCGGCCGTCGACCCGGGCGCGAACGATCCGGCCGTCGTGCAACTGGCGCGCGCGCTCACCGCCGGCACCGCCGATCCGCGCGATCGCGCGCGCGTCCTGTACGACTGGGTGCAGGCGAACGTGCGTTACGTCGCGCTCTTTCTCGGCGAGACGGCCGCCGCGCCGCACCGCGTGACCGACATCCTGCGCAACCGCTACGGCGACTGCAAGGACCACGTCGCGCTGTTCGGCGCGTTGCTCGCGGCGGCCGGCATCCGCAGCGAAGCGGTGCTGATCAATCTCGGCTCCGTGTACACGCTGCCGTCGGTGCCCGGTTACGGCGGCGGCGCGATCAATCACGCGATCACGTGGCTGCCCGATCTCGGCGTCTACGCGGACACCACGACGGCCGGCATCGCGTTCGGCTACCTGCCGCCGATCGTGATGGACCGGCCGGCGCTGCTCGTCGACACCGGCGTGCTGTCGCGCACGCCGGCCACGCAGCCGAAGCACCGCGCCGCGCGCGTGGAGATCGATGCCGCGCAACCGGGCGCCGCGCGGTTTCATGCGCGCGTCGAGGACGACGGCTGGACCGCGGAACTCGAACGCACGCTGTTTCGCCGGGCGGCGCCCGACCGCATCCGGCAACTCGCGAACGAACGCCTGCGGCAAAGCGGGCTGCGCGGCCGCGCGCAGATCGCGACGAGCGATCGCCGTGCGACGGACGGGCCGTTCGACGTCACGTATGCCGGCACGCTCGATCACTTCGTGTGGCCGGACGGCACGACCGCCGTGCCCGCGCTGTCGAGCCTCACGGGCGGCATCGCGACGCAGGTCGAGGGCTGGCTGGCCGAGCCCGTGCGCACGCAGCCGTGGGCATGCATCGGCGGCACGTTCGACGAGACCGGCCAGGTCGCGCTGCCGGCCGACGTCGCGGTGACCGACCTGCCGGCCGATACGGCCGTGCACGACCGTTTCGTCGAGTTCACGTCGCATTACGTATTCGATGCGGCTGCGCACGTCGTGCAGGTCACGCGGAGGATGAAGGCCGAATTCGGCCGCCAGGTCTGCACGCCCGACGAGTTCACGGCACTGCGCGCGTCGCTCGAACGCATCGAACGCGACACGCAGGCGCAGATCGTCGTGCGGGCCAGGCAACGTTGAAGGTCGGGCGCGGCGCACGCGGCGCCCGGTGCAATCGCGCGTGCGGCCGAAGCCGGCCGGCGCGCAGGAGACGAACATGACGGAACGGGAACACGAGATCGCCGACCTGTCGAAGGAATTGCTGGGCCGGATCGTGCAGGGTGCGGTGACGAACGGCGCGCCGGTGGATGCGCAACAGTGCGCGGCGCTGGCCGTGAAGTGCGCGACGGCGCTGATCGACGAACTCGACGCGCGCAGCGGCTGAGCAGGATCGTCACGCGCGGCGACCGATCGTGCGATGCCGGGGCGACCCGGCAGGCGTTCGCTGCGCCGTGCGTTGCGCGTGACGCGTTACACGTCACGCATCGGCGTGCGTGTCGCCTTCGGCACGCACCGCGCCCGGCGGCCGGCCGACCACGCGCTTGAACGCGCGGCTGAACGCGGCGAGCGACCCGTAGCCGAGCCGGTACGCCACCGCTTCGATCGTCTCGCCCTCGCGGGCGATCCACTGCGCGGCGAGCCGCATCCGCAACTCGGTCAGGTAACGCACCGGCGTCATCCCGGTGGCCGCGAGAAAGCGCTCGGCGAATACCGAGCGCGACACGCCCGCTTCGGCGGCCAGTTCCGCGACGCTCCAGTTGCGCCCCGGATCGCGATGCAGCGCGACGATCGCGCGGCCGAGCTTCGGCTCGCGCAACGCCTGCACCCAGCCGGTCGCGTCGCCGCATCCGCACTCGACCCAGCCGCGCACGATGAACGCGGCGACCACGTCCGCGAGCCGCGCGAGGATGCCCGCGAAACCCGCGCGCTCGGCGCACGATTCGCGCTCCATCGCGTCGAGCATCGGGCGGATTTCCGGGTAACGCGCGAGCAGCGTGCCGACGTGCATGAATGCCGGCATCGTCCCGACGAGCGGCTGCATGCCGCCGAGATCGAGCTCCATGCACGCGCTGAAGATCAGCGCATCGCCGGCGGCCGGCTCCGTCGCGGCGCAGGTCGTCGCGCCCACCGACGCGACCGTGTCGCAGATCTTCGCGGCCGCGAAGCCGCCGATCTCGCGGCACGGCGCGTCCGGATCGGACACCAGCGCATGCGTGCGGCCGTGCGGCAGCAGGATCGCGTCGCCGGCCTCGAGCCGCACCGTCGTGCCGTCCGCGTCGCGCAGCAGCACGGGCCCGCGCCCGACGAAATGGAACTGCGCGCGGCCCGGCGCATGGCCGAAGCTCAGCCCGAACGGCCGCGGCACCTGGATCCGGCGGTACTGCACGCCGCTCAGGCGCATCCCCAGCAGCAACTCGCTGACGAGGTCGTGTACGTCGGGCACGGGGGGAAGCAAGGGCTCGGACATCGCGAGATTCGGACGATCGATCAACAAGAACGGATTGTATGTCATAGACCGTCCTGCCGCTGTTCCTTACGATACGCCCTCATCAGTACTTTCCCTAACCGACACGGAACCCCGCATGAATCCCGGAATCTCCTCGGCCGCTTCGACGGCGGCCCCCCGTGAACCGGCCTGGGGCGCGGTATTCGCGATGACGCTCGGCGTGTTCGGCCTCGTCACCGCCGAATTCCTGCCCGCGAGCCTGCTCACGCCGATGGCCGACAGCCTCGGCGTGACCGAAGGCGTGGCCGGCCAGGCCGTCACGGCCACCGCGACGGTCGCGCTCGTCACGAGCCTGCTGATCTCGGCTCTGACGCGCACGATCGACCGCCGGCGCGTGCTGCTCGCGTTCTCGGTGCTGCTCGTCGCGTCCAATCTCGCGGTCGCGTTCGCGCCCGACCTGACGACGCTGCTGATCGGCCGTGTCGTGCTCGGCGTCGCGCTCGGCGGTTTCTGGACGATGGCGACGGCCACCGCGATGCGGCTCGTGCCGACCGCGATGGTGCCGCGTGCGCTGTCGATCATCTTCAGCGGCGTGGCGGTCGCGACGATCGCGTCCGCGCCGATGGGCAGTTATTTCGGGCACCTGATCGGCTGGCGCAACGTGTTCCTGATCGCGGCCGGGCTCGGCGCGCTCGCGTTCGTGTCGCAGGTCATGACGCTGCCGTCGATGCCGCCGAGCGGCACCACGCGGCTGCGCACGCTCGTCGACGTGCTGCGCCGGCCGACCGTCGGCCTCGGGATGTTCGCGACGATCCTCGTGTTCACCGGGCATTTCGCGTTCTTCACGTATCTGCGGCCGTTCCTCGAACAGGTCGCGGGCGTCGGCGTGAACGGGCTGTCGGCGATCCTGCTCGGCTACGGGATCGCGAACTTCGTCGGCACGTCGCTCGCCGGGCGCGTGCTTGAGCACCGGCTGCGGCCGATGCTGATCGGGATGCCCGCGCTGATGGTCGTACTCGGCATCGCGCTCGTCGCGCTCGGCCGCGCGCCGATGATCGACGCGGTGCTCGTCGCGTTGTGGGGGATGGCGTTCGGCGGCGTGCCGGTCGCCTGGTCGACGTGGGTCACGCGCACCGTGCCCGACGAAGCCGAGAGCGCGGGCGGGCTGATCGTCGCGGCGATCCAGCTCGCGATCGCGACGGGCGCGGCGGCCGGCGGCGTCGTGTTCGACGCGAACGGCGCGGGCGGCGTGTTCCTGGGCGCGGCCGCGGTGCTGGCCGTGGCGGTCGCGACGATCGTGACCGGCGTGCCGAAGCGGGTCGGCGTGGCGCCGGCACTGGCCGACTGACGGATTGCGGCACGCCGATGCGCGCGATCGCGCATCGGCAAGTGGCGCGGCGAGGTCGCGCCAGTTGCGCACTAGCCGGCCCGAGTTATGCGGCGTGGCGTTGCCGAGTCGGGGGCGTCTGGCGGATAGCGGGACAGGACGCCTCCTGGGCGGTGAGCGCCGCCGGCATGGCGGCACGACACCCGAAGCGTGCTTTCGGCATCTGCTCGCCGTCGACGAAACCGCCGGAAACCTGCGCACTGCGGCTCGCGACCGTCATCGACGGCGCGCTCAGCAGCGGGCAGGCACTGCATGCGCACGGGCCCGTGCGCTTCCTGCAGGAATGCGCGCAACTGCTGATGCCGAAGAAGGGCCGGAAGTGAATGACGTGACGCGCCGCTTCAGCCGCGCGTAGCCGTGTCCTCCGACAGCGCGCGCAACTGGCCGCGCAACACATCGACTGCTTCCGGCGCGAACGGCCGTTCGATCTCGGTATGCGTTTGCTGCCAGAGCGGAAACGCTTCGGCCAGCAGTTGATGACCGGCCGGCGTGAGTTCGAGCAGGCGGCTGCGCTTGTCGTCCGGATCCACCGTGATCGTGAGCAGCCCGCGCCGCTCGAGCGGCTTGAGCGCGGCGGTCAGCGTGGTGCGATCCATCGCGAGCAATGACGCGACCGATTTCATCGCGGCCGGCTGCGGCCGGTTCAGCGACATCAACAGCGAGAACTGGCCGTTGGTGAGATCCAGCGGGCGCAGCACATCGTCGAAGATGCGCGCGAGATTGCGCGCCGCGCGCTGCATGTGCAGGCACAGGCAGCAATCGCGCACCATCAGCGTCGTTTCGAAAGGGAGCTTTTCTTTGCGTGCCATGTTGCAATTATGTTGATATCAACCTACTGTGTCAAGGGCGAGGCGCGGCAGCCCGCCGTGCCCGCCATCGGACGGAGGAAGCATGAGTGCTCAACAGCAGTTGTATCTCGCGGTATTCCTCGGCAGCAAGGATAGCCCGGGCATGAAGGCGTGGATGGCGTTGCCGGAGGACGAGCGGCGCACGCGGGAGCGCGAAGGGATCGCCGCATGGCATGCGTGGGTCGAGCGGCATCGCGACGCGATCGTCGAGCCCGGCGGGCCGCTCGGCAAGACCAAGACGATCGGCAAGGGCGGCGTGACGGACACCGCCAATGCGATGAGCGGCTTCACCGTCGTGCGTGCCGCATCGCACGACGCGGCCGCCGCGCTGTTCGAGGGCCATCCGCATTTCACGCTGTTCCCGGGCGATGCGATCGACGTGATGCCGGTGCTCCCGGTGCCCGGCATGTGAACGGCGACAGGCGCTGCATGCGCGGGCGAAGCGGCCGAAGTGATCGAAGCGTTCGAAGTATTCACATCATTCGAAGCATTCGAAGCATTCGAAGCATTCGAAGCACTCGAAGCACTCGAAGCGGCCGATTGGCCGTCGCCTGCGCGCGGCGATTTTTCCCGACATTATCGATGGAGACATTGCGATGAAGCTTTACGGATTCGCCGGCACGCGCACGCAACGCGCGCTCTGGGGGCTCAAGGAACTGGACGCGGATTTCGAGTTCGTGTCGGTCAACCTGCTAAAAGGCGAGCACAAGCGGCCCGAATTCCTGCACCTCAATCCGGCCGGCAAGGTGCCCGTGCTGGTGGACGGCGACCTCGTGATTCCCGAGTCGGCCGCGATCGTGCTGTATCTCGCGGACAAGTACCCGGAGAAGGCGCTGCTGCCCGTCGATCTCGCTTTGCGCGCGCAGGCCTATCGATGGGTCATGTTCGCGGTGACGGAGCTTGAACAGCCGCTGTGGCGGATTACGCGCCATTCGTTCCTCTATCCGCCGGAAAAGCGCTCGCCGGCCGATATCGAGCTGGCACGCGAGGATTTCGCGACGATGGCCGCGATCCTCGACAAGCATCTCGAAGGGCGCGAATTCATCGTCGGCGACACGCTGACGGTGGCCGATTGCGTGACGGTCTACCTGATCGACTGGGCGAGCGAATGCCACCTGATCGAACCGTTCCCGCAATTGCGTGCGTATCTCGCGCGGCTTTATGCGCGGCCGAAGGCGCCGCAACGGATCGCGGACGCACGCAAGGCGGCGTGAAGCGGCGGTCGGTCATGTCGACGGGCGTGATCGACCGCGGCCGCGCGATCTCGCGGGCTTGCGGTTACGACACCGCGTCAGGCGCACCCAGCGCGCGACACAGCACCGACAAGTCGCGAACGGTCAGATGCGGCGACGGGGCACGATGCGCAGCGTGCTCCGCTTGCGACCCCGCGTCACGTACGACCCACGCCGCCTGAAGCCCCGCATTCAACGCGCCGACGATATCGAGGTGAAAGTCGTCGCCAACGTGCAGCAGTTCCGCCGCCGGCACGCCGAGCGTCGCGGCGGCCGCATGGAAGATTTCCGGCTCGGGCTTCGCGAACCCGAACGCACGCGCGCTGAGCGTTTCACGGAAGAACTCGCCGCCGCCGGTCAGTTGAAGGTCCGCATTGCCGTTCGTCACCGCGATCAGCGGAAACCGCGCGCTCAACCACGCGAGCGCCGGCAATGCATCGTCGAAGAACTCGACCTGGTTTCGCGCCGAATAGAACACGTCGTAGGCGCGGTCGGTCAGTGAGACGTCTTCGTTCGCGCGCTCGAGCGCCAGCCGGATCGATCCGATGCGCAACGCGCGATAGTCGCCGACGAGATCCGGCCGCGAGCGTTCGTATTCATCGCGCAGTTGGGCCAGCGTCTGCGACGTCGGCAGCACGCTCGCGGTATCGGGTGCGTGCGCGATCAGCCACGCATGCAGCGACGCCTCGGCCCGTGCGACGGAAGGGCCGAACGGCCATAGCGTGTCGTCGAGATCGAACGAGATGGCGGAAACTTTGGATAGACGCATGGCAATGGAAGATATCACGCCGTTGCCGTTCACCACGGCCACGGGATCGAGCGTCCCGTGCCGCGCTCGACGGCCTGCCGATACAGGAAGCGCGCCACGGTCAGGTCCTGCAGCGCGAGCCCCGTCATGTCGAATACGGTGATCTCGCCCGGCGAGCGATCGACCGGCACGGTCCCGGCGAGCACGTCGCCGATTTCGGTGCGCGGCAGATCGGGCGCCCATTGGCACTCGCCGATGCCGCGCGCCTGCTCGTGATCGTCCACGAAAATGCGCGCGCGCTGCAGCACGCCTTCGGGAAGCTCGCGCTTGCCCGCGGTGTCCGCGCCGACGCAGGTCAGGTGGGTGCCGGGCCGAACTGCGTCCGCATCGAACAGCGGGCCGCCGCCCGGCGTGGCCGTGATGACCACGTCGCTGTCGGCCACCGCATCGTTCCGGTTTCGTGCGACGCGGATGTCGCAGCGTTCGCGGAATGCCGATTCGAACACCGCGTCCGCTTCGCCGCGCGCGTTCACGTACTGCACCGCGCACCGTTGCGGCAGCAGCCTGAGCGCATGGTCGAGCTGGACGCGCGCCTGCACGCCGGTGCCGAACACGCAGAGGCGCGTACTGTCGCGGCGGGCCAGCGCTTGCAGGCCCAGGCCGCCGGCCGCGCCGGTGCGGGCGGTGGTGATCGCGTTGCCGTCCATGATGCAGAGCGGGCGGCCGGTGGCCGGATCGAACAGCGCGATCGTCGCCTGGTGCGGCTCGCCGCCCAGGCTGCGATTGCCGGGCCAGAATCCGGCCGCCTTGAAGCCGAGCAGATCCTGGCTCGCGACGTCGCCCGACTTGATGCCGAACACGCCGCCGGTATGCAGCTTCTCGCGCACGACCGGGAACACGCGCCCTGCGCGTTGGCTGTGCAGCACGAAGGCTTCGCGGACCGCCGCCATTACGTGTTCGGTTTGAAGGGCCGGTTCGACGACATCCCGGTCGAGAAGAAGGAGGTGGGCGTCTGTCGGCATGGTGGGGAGCCTGTGCAGGTGCAATGTGAATCGCGGCTTTATAGTTTGTATAGATTTGGACAAATAGTCAATGTCGGGAGGGAGGGCGGGCGCGCGGCGGCCGATTGCGTCGCCGGACATCGGCGTATCACCCCGACGAATCGACCGCCGCACCGCGATGCCTGGTGCTTACCACCCATAGAAGCGCGGCCAGTTCCGCACGGTGCCGTCGTCGCCCACCGCGTGGTATTCCGGATGTTGCGCGCCGGTCGCGCATGCGTGGTTCGGCAGGATCCGCAAACGGGTCCCGATCGGAAACCGCTTCGCGATATCCGTGTCCGGCGTCCCGATGCGGGACACGATGCCGTGCTCCTGATTGGCGGCGCTCATCACGTACTCGCCGAGCACGTCACCGTCTTCGCTACACACCTGCCCGTAGCCGAAATCCCGCGCCTGCCGCTGCGTGCCGCGATCGCGGCTCATCGCCATCCAGCCCGCGTCGACGATGGCCCAGCCTTTTTCTTCCTGGTGCCCGATGACGGTGGTCAGCACCGACAGCGCGATGTCGGACAGCGCGCACACGCCGACGTTGTGCATCACGAGGTCGAACAGCACGTACACGCCCGCGCGGACTTCGGTCACGCCGTCGAGGCGCTCCGCGGACAGCGCCGTCGGCGTCGAACCGATGCTGACGACCGGGCAGGGCAGCCCGGCGGCCCTGAGGCGCTCCGCGGCGAGCACGGTCCGGCTGCGCTCCTGTTCGGCGATCGCGACCAGCGCGTCGCGGGTGTCGTATTCGTAACTGGAGCCGGCATGCGCGAGCACGCCGCCGAGCGTCATGCCGCCGTCGACCAGCGCGCGGCCGACGTCGATCAGCAGGTCGTCGTCGGGGGCGATCCCCGAGCGATGGCCGTCGACGTCGACCTCGATCCAGACTTCGAAGCGCTCGCCGTGCTCGCGCCCGAACGCTGCGATCGCATTCGCGGCCTGCAGGCTGTCGGCGACGATCTTCAGGTCGCAGCCCTGCCGGCGCAACGCGAGCGCCTGGCCGAGCTTCGCGGGAATCATGCCGACCGCGTAGACGATGTCGCGCACGCCGCCCGCGAAGAACTGCTCGGCTTCTTTCAGCGTCGACACCGTGATGCCTCGCGCGCCGGCCGCGACCTGCGCGTCGACGACGTGCTGGCACTTGGTGGTCTTCACGTGCGGCCGGAACCGGACGCCGAGCGCGTCCAGATGCGCCTGCATGCGCGCGATGTTGTCATGCATGCGGCCGACGTCGATCAATGCGGCGGGGGTGTTGAGAAGGAGGGGAATGCCCATGATGCGTTGCCTCGGTGGATTGCCGACAGCGAACACAGTAGGGCGTTTGGCGCGCAGCGTGTTTAACGCGTGCCAAATCGAGCATTAAGCAGCATTTAATCGTGGGACCGCGCTCATGCCTTGCCGCGCCACGGCGGCGGAGCGAGGAATTGCGTCGTGGCTTCGAGGAAAACCCGCTGCCGCGCGGAGCGGCCGGTGCGCGACGGCAGCAGCGCGGTCACGGGCGCGGGCGGCAGATGCCAGTCGGGCAGCAGCCTGACCAGCTTGCCGTTCGCCAGCAGCGGCGCGACGTCCCACTCGGAGCGCTCGACGATGCCGAGCCCGGCCAGTGCCCAGTCGGTGATGACGGTGCCGTCGTTCGACGACAGCGCGCCCGTGACGCGAATCACCGCCGATCGTCTGGATTCGCCCTTGCCGTCGCCGGCTTGCGAGAAGCGCCAGCGCGGCACGTCCTCGTCGTTCTCGCGCAGGCACAGGCAGTCGTAGCGCGCGAGGTCGGACGGATGGTCCAGTTGCTTGATGCGCCGCGCGTAACCGGGGCTCGCGCACAGGAAGCGCTCGTTGGGCGCGAGCGGATAGCCGATCCACGACGACGACTTCAGGCTGCCGACATGGATGACCACGTCGGCCCCCGACGCGCTGGTCAGCGGACTCTCCGACAGGTGCAGCGAGATTTCGAGCTTCGGATGCGCGCGTTGCACGTCGCGCACGATCCGCGCGACGTACTTGCGTCCGAAGCCGAACGGCGCGACGACGCGCAGCGTGCCCTGCACGTCGCCGTGATCGCCCGCGATGTTGTTCGGCAGCGCGTCCACGCGCTCGAGAATCTCCACGGCTTCCCGATAAAGCCGCTGACCTTCGTCGGTCAGCTCGATCCCCTTCGGCTGCCGCACGGCGAGCCGGACGTCCAGCCTCGCCTCCATCCGCTGCAGGCGGATCGTGACCGCGGGCGGGGTGAGGTCGAGCAGGCGCGCGGCGGATGCCAATGAACGCGACGCGCCGATCGCGCGCACGAGGCGAAGGTCGTCGAGGTCGAGCATTTCGTGTCCTTTAATGCTGGCGTTGCCGGGCATTAAACATCACATTGCATGAAGCATGTAGCGCTACGCCGACGCGGTCCCCATGCGTTTCACGTCACACGCCCGAATTCGCGCGATTTCCGGGTGAAGGCGGTACGCCGCCGCAAGCCGCGCTGACGCGCCGCAACATCGCGGCCGACCCCCGGCCGACCCCCGATAGCCGGCAGTCCGATGCAATCCGGCGCCGCGCAAAACCCGCGCGCCGTTGTGTTCTGTCCCCCAACTTCTGCCCGGTTCGCCCGCCACAGGGCAAAATACGGGTTTTCCGCACCCGAGAGGGCGCGCCCGAATCGCGCGCCCGGCGGCGGCAGTGCGCAATCGCACGCCGCCGCCGGGCGCCCAGGCAAGCTGCTCGCCGTGTCGCGAGCCCACAGGAGTCCAGACCCCATGCCCGAAACCCACCTGTCCTTCTTCGGCCGGCTGTCGCTGGCCGTCGGCACGTTCTTCTCCGTGATCGGCAACCGCGAGTTCGCGGCCGGCGTGCTGCGCGTGCGCGACGGCGCGCCGGCGCCGGTTGCGCCGGCACCCGCGGCAGCCCCGGCGCCCGCGCCCGTGAAGGCGCCGGCCCCAGAGCTGCGCGAAGCGAGCCCGCAAGCCGCGCTGCAACTGCTCGGCCTGCTGCAGCGCGATGCGCGCTTCATCGACTTCGTCGAGGAAGACATCGCAGGCTATGCGGACGCCGACATCGGCGCCGCCGCCCGCCTCGTGCACGACGGCTGCCGCGCCGCGCTGCGCGAGCATTTCACGATCGTGCCGGTGCGCGACGAAGCCGAAGGCAGCCGCGTGACGCTGCCGGCCGGCTTCGACGCGACGGCCGTGCGCGTGACGGGCAACGTGGTCGGCGCCGCGCCGTTCACGGGCACGGTCAGCCACCGCGGCTGGCGCGTGGCCGACGTGCGCCTGCCGAAGCTGACCGGCAGCCACGACGCCTCGGTGGTCGCACCGGCGGAGGTGGAACTGTGAACGATCCGCGCTATTCGATCGGTATCGACCTCGGTACGACCCACTGCGCGCTGTCGTACGTCGACAGCGCCGCGAGCGACGGCGAAACGATCACGCAGCAGGTGCTGCCGATCGCGCAGCTGACCGCGCCCGGCGCGCTGGAGTCGCGCGACCTGCTGCCGTCGTTCCTCTATCTTCCGCATGAAAGCGAGCTGACGCAGGGCGACCTGACGCTGCCGTGGACGGCCTCGCGCGGCTTCGCGGTCGGCGAAATGGCACGCACCCGCGGCGCGGGCACGCCGATCCGCCTCGTGTCGAGCGCGAAGAGCTGGCTGTGCCACCCGGGCGTCGATCGCCGCGCGGCGATCCTGCCGAGCGATGCGCCGCCGGAAGTGGCGCGCGTGTCGCCGCTGGAAAGCTCGATCCGCTACCTGACGCACCTGCGCGAAGCGTGGGACCACGCGCATCCCGACGCGCCGTTCGCCGACCAGGACGTGACGGTCACGATCCCCGCGTCGTTCGACCCGGCCGCGCGCGAACTGACGGCGGAAGCCGCGCGTGCCGCCGGCTATTCGCGCATGACGCTGCTGGAAGAGCCGCAGGCAGCGCTCTACAGCTGGATCCAGAAGAGCGAAGGCGGCTGGCGCAAGCAGGTGCAGGTCGGCGACCTGATCCTGTGCGTGGACGTCGGCGGCGGCACGACCGACCTGTCGCTGATCGCGGTGGTCGAGCGCGACGGCAATCTCGAACTGCATCGCGTGGCGGTCGGCGAGCACATCCTGCTCGGTGGCGACAACATGGACCTCGCGCTCGCGCACGTGGTCGCACGCAAGCTCGCGCAGCAGGGCACGCAGGCCGATCCGTGGCAACTGCGCGCGCTGACCTACGCGTGCCGTTCGGCGAAGGAAACGCTGCTGTCCGACCCGACGACCGACGCGGTGCCGCTCGTCGTGCCGAGCCGCGGCTCGAAGCTGATCGGCGGCTCGATCCGCACGGAACTGACGCGCGCCGAACTCACGCAGACGATCCTCGAAGGCTTCTTCCCGCAAGTCGATGCGGCGGCGCGCCCAGTGAGTCGCGCGCGCGTCGGCCTGACGCAGCTCGGCCTGCCGTATGCGCAGGACGCGGGCATCACGCGCCATCTCGCGGCGTTCCTCGGCCGCCAGGTCGCGGCGCTCGACGCGCTCGAAGGCGTGCAGCGCACGCTGCCGCAAGGCGCGACGTTCCTGCATCCGACCGCGGTGTTGTTCAACGGCGGCGTGTTCAAGTCGACGCTGCTCACGCAGCGCGTGCTCGATACGCTCAACGGCTGGCTCGCCGCCGAAGGCGCACCGGCCGCGCGCCTGCTCGAGGGCGCGGACCTCGATCTGGCGGTCGCGCGCGGCGCGGCTTATTACGGCTACGTGAAGCGCGGCCGCGGCGTGCGCATTCGCGGCGGCACGGCACGTGCGTACTACGTCGCGATCGAGTCGGCGATGCCCGCGGTGCCGGGGCTGGAGCCGCCGGTGCAGGCGCTGTGCGTCGCGCCGTTCGGGATGGAGGAAGGCTCGGATGCGGCGTTGCCGCCGCAGGAGTTCGGCCTCGTCGTCGGCGAGCCGGTGCAGTTCCGCTTCTTCGGGTCGTCGGTGCGGCGCCAGGACCAGGTCGGCACGCTGCTCGACTACTGGTCGCCTGAAGAGCTGCAGGAACTCGAGGAAATCCAGGCCACGCTGCCCGCCGAAGGGCGCACGGTCGGCGAGGTCGTGCCGGTGAAGCTGCATGCGCGCGTGACCGAAGCCGGCACGCTCGAGCTCGAGGCGATCCCGAGCGGCACGAACGAGCGCTGGAAGGTCGAGTTCGACGTGCGCGGCGCCGCCTGAGCGCGATGAAGCGCTATACGGTCGGCATCGACCTCGGCACGAGCAACACGGTCGTCGCATACGTCGAGGCCGGCTCCGACGCGATCCGCGTGTTCGACGTCGAGCAACTGGTCGGCCCCGGCGCGGTGGCCGCGCAGCCGCTGCTGCCGTCGGTGCGCTATCACCCGGCGGCGGGCGAGTTGCCGCCGGACGCGCTGCGGTTGCCGTGGACGGCCGATTCGAAGGCGGGTGCGAAGGCTGATCCGAAGGCCAACGCGAATGCGGCCGGTGCACCGCCGGCCGTGATCGGCCGCTATGCGCGCACGCTCGGCGCGCAGGTGCCGGGGCGGCTCGTCACCAGCGCGAAAAGCTGGCTGTCGCACGCATCGGTCGACCGGCTCGCGGCGATCCTGCCGTGGGGCGCGGCCGACGGCGTCGACAAGGTATCGCCGGTCGACGCGAGCGCGAGCTATCTCGCGCACGTGCGGGCTGCGTGGGATGCGCGCTTTCCCGATGCGCCGCTCGCGAAGCAGGACGTCATTCTGACGGTGCCGGCGTCGTTCGACGACGGCGCCCGCGCGTTGACGGTCGAGGCGGCCAAACGCGCGAGACTGCCGGCGCTGCGCTTGCTGGAAGAACCGCAGGCCGCGTTCTACGACTGGTTGTACGGCCAGCGCACGACGTTGCGCGACACCTTCGCCGCGGCACGGCGCGTGCTGATCTGCGACGTCGGCGGCGGCACGACCGACCTCACGCTGGTCGACGTCGCGCCGGGCGACGACGGCGAACCGGCCTTCACGCGCGTCGGCGTCGGCAATCACCTGATGCTCGGCGGCGACAACATGGACCTCGCGCTCGCGCGCCTGGTCGAGACGCGGCTGACCGAGCCTGGCACGCGGCTGTCGGCCGCGAGCCTGTCGCAGCTCGTCGAACGCTGTCGCGCGGCGAAGGAGCGGCTGCTCGGCGACGACGCGCCGGCCTCCGTCACCGTGACGCTGCTCGGCGCGGGCAGCAAGCTCGTCGGCGGCGCGCGCTCGGCCGAGCTGACGCGGCAGGAAGTCGAGCAGATCGTCGTCGACGGCTTCTTTCCGCAGGTCGAGGCCGGCGAGCTGCCGCGCCGCGCGCGGGCCGCGATCGTCGAATTCGGCTTGCCGTATGCGAGCGACCCGGCCGTCACGCGCCACGTCGCCGCGTTCCTGAATCGTCATGCGGAAGGCCCGCTGCCCGACACGCTGCTGCTCAACGGCGGCGTGTTCCGCGCGGGGGCGCTGGCCGGCCGTCTCGCGCAGACGCTCGGCGCGTGGCGCGGCGCGCCGCTCGACGTGCTGCACAACGCGCATCCGGACGTGGCGGTCGCGCGCGGCGCGGTCGCCTATGGCCTGGCGCGGGCGGGGCATGCGCCGCGCATCGGCGGCGGTTCCGCGCGCAGTTATTTCCTCGTGCTCGACGATGGCGAGGGCGCCACGGCGGCGCGCGGTGTCTGCCTGCTGCCGCGCGGTGCCGAGGAAGGTCGCGAGATCCGGCTCGAGGAACGCACGTTCGCGCTGCAGCTCGGGCAGCCGGTGCGTTTCCACCTCGTGTCGACGGTCGCCGACACCGCGTACCAGCCGGGCGATCTGGTCGAGCTGGACGGCGGCGACTTCGTGCGGCTGCCGCCGATCGCGACGGTCGTCGACGCGAAGGCCGGTAGCGATGTGCGCGAAACGCCGGTGAAACTCACCGCGTCGCTGACCGAGGTCGGCACGCTCGAAATGCACTGCATCGCGACCGACGATGCAGCGCGCCGCTGGCGGCTCGAATTCCAGTTGCGCGGCGATGCGCCCGCGCAAGGCGACGATGCCGCGTTCGCGCGCCATCCGCGCGTCGATCACGCGATCGAGCTGATCGACCGCTCGTTCGGCAGCAAGGCCGCGGACGTCACGCCGAAGGACACGCGACGGTTGCGCGCGCAACTTGAACAGGTGCTCGGCCCGCGCGACGAGTGGGATGTCGCGCTCGCGCGCGAGCTGTTCGACGCGTTGCTTGCGCGCGCGCGTCGCCGGCGGCGCTCGGCCGATCACGAACGCGCGTGGCTGAACCTCGCCGGCTATTGCCTGCGCCCGGGCTTCGGCCATCCGCTCGATGCGTGGCGCATCGAGCAGCTGTGGCCGCTGTTCGACGACGGGATCCAGTACGTGAACGACGCACAGGTGTGGTCCGAGTGGTGGACGTTGTGGCGGCGCGTGGCCGGCGGCCTCGACGACGACGCGCAGACGCAGGTGCGCGATGCGATCGCGTTCCTCGAACCGTCCGACGACAAGCGCCGCAAGCTGCCGTTCGACCCGGCCAAGGTCGGCCCGGCCGACATGACGCGTTTGTCCGCGTCGCTCGAACGATTGCCGGTCGAGCGCAAGGTGGAACTGGCCGAGCGGTTGATCGTGCAATTGCAGAAGCCGGCCGAGCGCACGCTGTGCGCGTGGGCGCTCGGGCGGATCGGTGCGCGCCGGCCGTTCTACGGCAGCGCGCACAGTGTCGTGCCGGCCGACGTCGCGAACCGCTGGCTCGATGCGCTGTTCGCGCTGGACTGGAAGCAGGTCGAACCCGCGGCGTTCGCGGTCGCGCAGATCGCGCGGATGACAGGCGACCGCGAACGCGATTTGCCGGATGAAACGCGTGAGGCGGTGATCAAGCGCCTGTCTTCCGCGAATGTGTCGGCCGCGTGGATCGACATGGTGCGCGAGGCGATTGCGTTCGACGAAGCCGACACCGCACGTGTGTTCGGCGAAACGCTGCCGGCCGGGTTGAAGCTGCTGGCGGGGTGATGAACGGGCGGGACGATGCTTCGATCTGGTTCGCAGATCGAAGCATCGTCTGGCGGCGCTATCGGGCTATTCGCGCAGGATGTCCGCTCAGGCGTGTGGCACGGGTTCGCGTTGCCGCGCCGCCGATTCCATTTCCTTCACGTCATGTGCTGCGGCCCGCCGCGCGAGATGAATCCCCGCGAGCATGCAGCGCACCGAGCCGCCGGCCAGCTCGATCGTCGGCACGTCGAGCGGCAGCAGCCGCGCGGAGCGTTCGATCGTCGCGCGCTGGCCGCCGGTGAGACAGTCGAACGCGCGCCGCGACAGCGCGAGCACGCGCCCGTCCTTGCCCGACAGCTCCAGCGTATTGCCCGCGAAATTCGTGATCTGCGCACGATCGAGCGCGATCACGGTGCGGCCCGTTTCGGTCAGGCGTTGCGCGATTTCGTCGCGGCGCCGGCGGTCGGCGATCAGGTCGAGGCCGATCATCGCGAACTCGGTGGCGACGCTCATCATCACGTTCGTGTGATAGATCGGGTTGCCGTTCGCATCGGCCGTATCGAAGCAGATCGGCTCGAAGTTGAAGTGCGTGCAGAAGCGCTCGAGCGCGACCGGATCGGCGCGGCGCGAACGCGCGGTGTACGCGATCCGCGCGACGTGGTCGAGCACCATCGCGCCGGTGCCTTCCAGGAACACGTCGTCGTATTCGAGCCCCGAGTAGTCGATCACGTCCTGCACGCGGTATTCCGCTTTCAGCATCTCGACGATGTCCGCGCGCCGCTCGCGGCGGCGGTTCGGGCTATGCATCGGAAACAACGCGATATGCCCGCCCGAATGGGTCGAGAACCAGTTGTTCGGGAACACGGAGTCGGGCGTGTCACGCTCGCCGTGGTCGTCGAACACGTGCACGCGCACGCCGGCGTCCGTGAGCGTCCGCGCGGCTGCCGTCACTTCGTCGCGCGCGGCGGCCGACACCGACAGCGCGTCGTGCGCGCCGCCGACGGCCGTGCGCTGGAACGCGTTGTCGGCCGCGGTCTGCGGATTCGGCAGGAAGCGGTGCGGCCGGATCATCACGACGGCGGCCGGCGCCTGGATCGATACGAGATTCATGAATGTTTGAAGAGACAGGCGGGGAACCGGGCGGCGCGCACGCCGCCCGGGATGACGATCAGCGTGCGAACGCGGCGACGGCTTCGGTCACGAACGCCGCATGATCCTGCGCGATCGCGGCCGGATCGTCGATCAGCGCGAACAGGTTCTTCGGATCGACGGCCGGCGGAATCAGCGCGATCTCGACGCCCGCGTTGTGCTGCTGCGCGAGCGCATACAGGTAGCGCAGCGCCGAGTAGTCCTCGAGCGCGAAGCCGACCGAGTCGAACACCGTGACTTCGTCCGCGCGTTCGCGGCCGGTCGTCTCGCCCTGCAGCACGCGCCACAGTTCGGTCACCGGGAAGTCGGCCGGCATCTGCTGGATCTCGCCCTCGATGCGCGACTGCGGCTCGAATTCGACGAACACGTGGCCCGCCTGCAGCACGCCCGCGTCGAGCTCGGTCTTGCCCGGGCAATCGCCGCCGACCGCGTTCAGGTGCATGCCGGGCTCGATCATGTCGGCCGTGACGATCGTCGCATACGCCTTGTCGGCGGTGACGGTCGTCACGATGTCGGCGCCACGCACAGCGTCGGCGGTCGACGCGGCGCGCACGACGCGCAATTCAGGGTAAGCGGCGAGGTTCTTCACGAGCTTGTCGGTCGCGAGCGGATCGACGTCGAACACGCGGATTTCCTCGATGCCGAGCAGCGTATGGAATGCGATCGCCTGGAATTCGCTCTGCGCGCCGTTGCCGATCAGCGCCATCGTGCGCGCGTCGGGGCGGGCGAGCGCCTGCGCGGCCAGCACCGACGTCGCGGCGGTGCGCAACGCGGTGGTCAGCGTGAGTTCGGCGAGCAGCAGCGGGTAGCCGGTGTCGACTTCGGCGAGCGCGCCGAACGCCATCACGGTGTGCATCCCGCGCGCGGCGTTGACGGGGTGGCCGTTCACGTACTTGAACGCGAACAGCGACGCGTTCGCGACGGGCATCAGCTCTATCACGCCGTCGCGCGAGTGGCAGGCGACGCGCGGCGACTTGTCGAAGTCGGCCCAGTGCAGGTAATCGGCGCGCAGCGTGTCGACGAGCGCGCGCAGGAACGGCGTGACGCCGGTCTGGGCGATCAGTCGGGCGGTGGCGGGAACGTCGAGGAAGCGGGTCATCGGTCTGTCTCCATTTTGTTGCCCGGACGCGTGTCCAGGCGTTCTGGTCGACCGGGGCGGGCGTGTCGGCCCGGGCCCCGGCTCCATCAAAAGCGGCGTCGCGGCCCATGCGGCCGGTCGATGGACTCATTATTTCCGTGAGTCGAGCCAACAAAAAGACGGCAAAAATGGCAGATTTCTCGATAGACTTGGCAGATTGCTGGCCGGATACGGCAGTTTGTTCAAATCATGCTGGTCGAAATGCGTGCCGTCCGGCACGCTGGCGGCCGTGTCACGTTCAACAGGAAGGTTCGTTCATGATTACGCTCGACGACGTCGACCGGCAGCTCATCGCGCTGCTGCGCGACAACGCGCGGATGCCCGTCGTCGCCCTTGCGAAGGCGTTGCGCGTCGCGCGCGCGACCGTGCAGAACCGGCTGACGCGGCTGGAGAAGAACGGCGTGATCGTCGGCTATACGGTGCGGCTCAAGCCGGCCGCCGAGCGGCACCGGATCCGCGCGCTGATGTCGATCGCGGTGCAGGGCAATCGCGGCGCGGAAGTGGTGAAGGTGCTGCGCGGGCATCCGAACGTCGCGTCGATCCACAGTACCAACGGGCGCTGGGATCTGGTCGCCGAGCTGCACGCCGATTCGCTCGAGCATTTCGATCGCGTGCTCGGCGCGATCCGGTTGATCGACGGGATCGCGAATACGGAGACGAGCATTCTGTTGTCGACGCACAAGGCGTGACGCGCGGCCGCGCGCGTCGGCCGGCGTGTCAGTTGCCCGCTGCGGGTTCGGGAAACACCGGTTCGCCCAGCGTCAGCATCAGCCGGTTCGCCCACGCGAAGATCGCGACGGCGTGCGACAGGTCGAGAATTTCTTCGTGGGTGAGCCCTTCGGCTTCGAGCGCGGCGATGTCGCGTTCGTCCACCGTGTCGGGCCGTTCGGTCAGCGCGACCGCATAGCGGATGATCGCGCGTTCGCGCGCGGTCGTGCCGGCTGTCGACGGATCGTCGAACACCTGATCGATCGCATCGGTGCGTTTCGCGAGCTGCGCGAAGCGCTGCGCATGCACCGATGCGCAATACACGCAGCCGTTCACGCGCGACACGGCCGTGCTTGCCAGCTCGCGTTCCGCGCGCGACAGTCCGCCGGGACCGTACATGATCGCGTTGAACACGCCGGAACGCTGCCTCAGGATGTCGGGCAGGTGGACGAGCAGCAGGTAGTAGTCCGACGTTTTTGCTTGCGGATGGCTCGCTTCGAGCACCGCGAGCTGGTCGGCCGTGGCGCGCTCGAGCGGCACCGTGTCGAGCCATGCACGCCAGCCGAGCGTGGCGGACGTGAAACCGTGCGTGGCCGTGGTCATGCGGCCTCCCCGGCGGCACGCGCCTGCAACGCTTCCGCCGCCGCCGCGACACGCAGCTGATACGAGACGAAGGCGATGAGCTGCGACAGCGCGACGATCGCGGGTGTCGTGAACCCGGCCGACTTCAGTGCGTCGAGATCGGACGGGCGTGCGTCGGCGGGCGAGCGCGTCAGGCGCCGCGCATGCGCGAGGAGCGCGCCGAGGCGCGTGGGCAGTGCGTCGAACGCATCGGCGTCCGCGCGGGCGATGTCGTCGGGCGTGCCGCCTGCATCGATCAGTCGTGTTCGGTAGACCGCGGCCAGTGCGTGCGCATTCGAGCGCTGCGCGACATAGCGTGCCGCATGCAATCGTTCGATCAACGAAAGATCGGGCAGCGCGGTGTCGAACAGCGCGGCTTCGCTGAGCCGCGTATGGAGCAGCACCTTGTCGCGTGCGCGACGCAGCGCGGCCACGGCATCGCCTTCGCGCAGGCCGGCGACGGCGTCGATCGTATCCGGCGCGGCGGCCGGCGGGATGGGTTCGGTCATCGTGATGGATTCCAGTCGTCGTGAGTAGCGTGGATCGTGGCGGCGCTCATGCGTCGGCGTCGCGCCATTCGTCGCCCTGCAGCTCCGCGGTCGCGAACGCGACGAGCGCGTCGTAGTGGCGGTCGCGATCGGCGTCGAACAGCCGGCTCGCGATGCCGCGTGCGAGCCGCTCGGCACCCGCGCTGATCGCGGGGATGTCGCCCGACAGCTTGCCGTGGCTCAGGCTCGCCGCATGGTTGAAGCAATGGATGCGCGTGACGGCCGGGCAGGCGCCGCGTTCGCGTTCCTGGAACGCGAACGCGGGGCCGAGATCGGGCGACTCGGCGAGCTCGTCGAGCCATGTGCCCGGTTCCGGTTGATAGCGATCCTTCCAGCGCCGCACATGCGGCCCGAACGACGCGAATTCCGCGCGTGTCGTCCAGTCGGAATGAAAGCCCGTCGCGAAGATCAGGAAGTCGACCGTGTAGCGGCCGCGCGGCGTGACGACGTCGAGGCCGTCCGCGTGTTCGACCAGCGTTTCGATCGGGCTGGCTGCATGGAAGTGTGCGTGAGCATGCCGCGACACGCGCAGCACGCTGTCGCGCGGCGGCGGTGTCTGCGACGTCAGCGCGTAGTGCATGAAGCGCCACTTCGCCGCGTCGTCGAGATCGGCGTAACCGTGCACGAGACCCGGGCTGCCGATGCCCGTCAGCTTGTTGATGCGCGGAATGTCCGCGCGACGGAAGAACAGGTCGACGCGCGCGGCGCCCGCTTCGAGCGCGGTGCCCGCATTGTCGAACGCGGACGCGCCCGCGCCGACCACGCCGACGCGCTTGCCGGCGAGCGAAGCGAAATCGATCGGCTCGGACGAATGGGCCCAACGCGAGCGCAGCGCGCGTTGCGCGACGGGCGGCACGTACGGGCCGCCGAGCCCGTCGCGGCCGGTCGCCAGCACGACATGTCGCGCGAGCACGGTCTGCGCGTGGCCGGTCGCGCGCAGGTCGAGCGCAAGCAGGCCGTCGTCGCGCGGCCGCAGTGCCACGAGCGCGGTGTCGTTGCGCACCGGCAGGTCGAGCACGCGGCGATACCAGCGCAGGTATTCCATCCATTGCGTGCGCGGAATCTTGTAGAGCGCGTCCCACGCGTCGCGGCCGTATCGTGCTTCGAACCACGCGCGGAACGTCAGCGCGGGCAGGCCGAGCGCGGGGCCGGTGAGCTGCTTCGGCGAGCGCAGCGTCTCCATCCGCGCGAACGTGATCCACGGGCCTTCGTAGCCGGCCGGTGCGCGGTCGATCACGCACTGGTTGTCGATGCCGAGCAGGCGCAGTTCGGCGGATGCCGCGAGCCCCGCCATTCCGCCGCCGACGATCGCGACGTCGAGCACGCGCGTGCCGTCGACGTCGCGCGGCGGCACCCACGACGGCGCGGGCAGGTCGAGCCAGCGCAGGTCCTGGGCGAGGCGGGCTTCGAGTGCGTCGAGCGTGTCGGGTGCGTCGGGTGCGTCGGGTGTGTCGGGCGTCGCCGTCATGCGGCCTCCGGGCGGGTACCGCGTGTGCGTGCGGTTCGTGTGGCGCGTGCCGCGCGAGGCGGGCGATCGATGCGCAACCGGTCGCCTCGCAACAACGCGTCGTGCACGGATGCATCGTGAAAGGTCACGTCGTCGAGCAGCGCGCGCGTCGTGTGCTGCAGCGCGTCGAGCAGCGCCTCGACGGCCGCCGTGCGCGTCTTGCCGGCGGGCGTCGCGACACCGAACGCGAACGGGATGTCGACATCGAGCGGTCGTGCGACGACGCCGTCCACCGGCAGTGCCACACCGGTCGCCGGGTCGACGATGCCGATCCCGACGCCCGCGCGCGCGGCCATCACCGCGTTCAGCGATGCATTGGTTTCGATGAACACGTGCGCGTCGACACGTGCGGCCGCGAATGCCGCATCGATCCGCTGGCGCAGCCGGTGCCGGTTCGCGACCGTCACGATGCGGCGGCCCGCGAGATTGCGCAGCGCGATGCGCGGCTTGCCCGCGAGCGGATCGTCGGCCGGCAGCACGGCGACGCAGGGCGTTTGCGCGATCCAGTGCACGTCGAGTCCCGCATGCGCCATCGGCAGCGTGACGACGCCGATATCGGCCGTGCCGGCGAGTACTTCGTGCACGACGTGTTCGGCCGACTCGCTGCGCAACTGGTAGTGCGGCGCGTGCGCGCCGTCGGGCAGCGCGGCGAGCGCGGCCGGCACGAGCGTGGCCGCGAGTGAAGGCGTGGCCGCGATGCGCACGGGTTCGGCGGTTTCGTCGCCGAGTGCGCGCGCCCGCGCTTCGATCGCGCGCAGGCCGACGAGCGAGCGTTCGACTTCCTCGTAGAGCAGGAATGCACGGCGCGTCGGCGTGACGCGCGGGCCGTGCCGGTCGAACAGCGCATAGCCGAGATCGGCTTCGAGCTCCTGGATCTGCCGCGTGACGGCCGGCTGCGAGCGGCCGAGCAGCTCGCCCGCGCCGGTCACGCTGCCGGCCGACATGACCGCGGAAAAGGCTTCGAGTTGATGCAACTCCATGACGCGTTCCGATGATGCGATTTGCGCATTGTAGGAGTGCGAGCATGCACGATTCATATAATGATTTTTGCTATCGACAGCGCCAAACATGCGAAGCGCACGCGTGCCGGGACGACGAGCCGTGCATGCATGCGCGTCGGCCGGCAGCGACGCTCGACGGCAAACGTCAATCGAATCAATGCGCTGCAGCGCGTGCCGATGCGTCGCGCGAGGCGCGCCGTGCCGGAGACCGTGACAGTGACGTTGCGCTTCGCGCCGCGCACGATATCGATATGCGCAAAACTTCGTTGGAACGCCCTGAACCGGATGGTTACATGCCCTCACTCTTTTCGACTGACTGAAGCTGGGGGGACGCATGAACGTTTCGGGAAACGACGCACGCGGCGCATGGCGGCGCGTGCTGGGCACGGTGGCGGCGCTGGCTGCCGCATGGGGCTTGTCGACGGGCGGCGCGCTCGCGGCGGGCGTGTCCGGCGAGCCGGTGGTGATCGGCGTGAGCGGGCCGCTCACCGGGCAGGACGCGCAATACGGCGAACAATGGAAGCGCGGCTTCGATCTCGCGCTCGACGAGATCAACGGCGGCGGCGGCATCCACGGCCGGCCGCTCGCGGTCGACTTCCAGGACAGCCGCAGCGATCCGCGCCAGGCGGTGGCGATCGCGCAGAAATTCGTCGCGGACCCACGCATCGTGATCGAGCTCGGCGACTTTTCCAGCGCGACGTCGATGGCCGCGTCGCCGATCTACCAGCGCGGGCAGCTGATCCAGTTCGGCTTCACGAACTCCCATCCGGATTTCACGAAGGGCGGCGACTACCTGTGGAGCACCGCGCTGAGCCAGGCCGAGGAGCAGCCGCTGCTCGCGCGCTACGCGGTGAAGGAACTCGGCTTCAAGCGGATCGCGGTGCTGTACCTGAACACCGACTGGGGCCGCACCAGCAAGGACATCTTCGCGAAGGCGGTGACGGGGCTCGGCGCGCAGGTCGTCGCGGCCGAAGGCTACCAGCCGGCGGAGAAGGATTTCCGCTCGACGCTCGTGCGGATCGGTGCGTCGAAGCCCGATTCGATCGTGCTGATTTCCTACTACGCGGACGGCGCGCAGATCGTGCGGCAGGCGCGCACGTCGGGGCTCACGCTGCCGATCGCGGCGGTCGGCTCCGTGTATTCGCCGAAGTTCCTCGAACTCGGCGGCACGGCCGTCGAAGGCGTCTATACGGAATCGAACTTCTTCCCGGCCGAACCGCGCCCGGAGGTGCAGGCGTTCGTGCAGCGCTATCGCGCGAAATTCCATGCCGATCCCGATTCGTTCGTCGCGCGTGCATACGATGCGCTGATCCTGTCGGCCGAAGTGCTGCGCCGCTACGGCGTGACGCGCCAGGCCGCGCACGACGGCTTCGAGAAAGTGAGCGACGTGCCGAGCGTGATCTTCGGCAAGGTGCGTTTCGATCCGCAGACGCGCCGCGTCGCGGGCGCACGCACCGTGTATCTCGTCGTGAAGCAGGGGCAGTGGGCGCTGTGGGACGGCGCGAAGCCGCAGCTCGCGGCGCGCTGAACCCGGCCCCGACTCTGACCCGCATGCATACGACGGACGCATCGTGATGGCTTCCTGGCTCGACTACACGCTCAACGGCCTCATCGTCGGCAACATCTACGCGCTGCTCGCGGTGGGGCTCGCGCTGATCTTCGGCGTGTCGCACCTGATCAACTTCGCGCACGGCTCGGTCTACATGGTCGGCGCCTTCATCGGCTGGCTGTGCCTGACGCGCTTCGGCTTGCCGCTGCCGGCCGCGCTTGCGGCGGTCGTCGTCGGCTGCGGCGCGCTCGGCATCGCGATCGAGCGGATCGGGCTGCGGCCGTTGCGCCACGCCGCGCGCATCGCGCCGCTGCTCGCGACGATCGGCATCAGCTTCATCCTCGACCAGCTCGCGCAACTCGCGTTCGGCGCGGACCCGCGTGCGGTGCCGACGCCGCTGCCCGACTGGCACCTGCGGATCGCCGGCGCGACGCTCGGTGCGCTCGACCTGCTGATCGCCGGCATCGGCCTCGCGGCGGCCGCGCTGCTGTACGGCTTCCTGCGCTTCACGCGGCTCGGCTGGGCCGTGCGCGCGACCGCGCAGGATCGCGACGCGGCGCTGCAGATGGGCGTCGACGTCGATCGCGTGAACCAGACGGTGTTCGCGATCGCGTGCGCGCTCGGCGGTGTAAGCGGGCTGCTGGTCGGCATGTACTACAACAGCATCGATCCGGCGATGGGTTTCCAGGCGACGCTGAAGGGCGTGGTCGCGCTGCTGATCGGCGGGCTCGGCAACGTGCCCGGCGCGATCGCCGGCAGCCTGCTGCTCGGCCTCGTCGAAAGCTACGGCGTCGCGCTGTTCGGCACCAGCTATCGCGACCTGTTCGCGTTCGGGCTGCTGATCGTGTTCCTCGTGTGGCGGCCGAACGGCCTGTTCAGCGGGAAGCGCGCGCTGCCGCCGGAGCCGATGACGGGCACCTTCCTCGCGGCCGCGAAAGCCGTGCGCGTGCCGCGCCCGGTGCTCGTGGTGCTGATCGTGGCGGCGGCCGTGCTGCCGTGGCTCGGTGCATCGCCTTATGTGCTGCAGACGCTGACCAACGCGTGGCTGTACGGGCTGCTCGCGCTGAGCCTCACGCTCGTCGCGGGCACGGTCGGGCAGATCTCGCTCGGCCACGCCGCGCTGCTCGTGATCGGCGCGTATGCGTCGGCGCTGCTGTCGTCGGATCTCGGCTGGTCGCCGGCCGTGACGATTCCGTGCGCGGGCGCGATCACCGCCGTGCTCGGCACGTTGCTCGTCTATCCGGCGTTCCGGCTGCGCGGGCACTACGTATCGATCGCGACACTCGGGATCGGCGAAGTGGTGAGCCTCGTGATCCTGAACTGGGACGGCCTCACGCGCGGCCCGCTCGGCATCACCGGCATCGCGCCGCTGCCGTGGGCGACGACCGCGCGCGCCGCGTACTGGTTCACGCTCGCGGTGCTCGCCGCGTTCGCGCTCGTGCAGGTGCGGCTGCTGCGCTCGCATCTCGGCCGCACGCTGCGCGCGGTGCGCGAGGACGACGTCGCCGCGCGCGCGCACGGCATCGCGCCGAACCGCTACAAGGCGATCGCGTTCGCGGTCGGCGGCGTCGCGGCCGGCGTGAGCGGTGGCATCGCCGCGCACCTGTACAGCTACATCAATCACCAGACCTTCGATTCGCAGGTGTCGATCCTCGCGCTGACGATGGTGATCCTCGGCGGGCTCGGCAACGTGCTCGGCGGCGTCGTCGGCGCGATCGCGCTGATCGGGCTGCCCGAGCTGTTCCGCTGGGCGGCCGACTACCGGATGCTGATCTACGGCCTCGTGCTGCTGCTGCTCGTCCGGTTCCGGCCGCAGGGCCTGCTCGGCACGGTATGAGGAGGAATGCGATGACCACCACTCGACCCTTGCTCGACGTGCGCGGCCTGACGCGCCGCTTCGACGGTGTGACCGCGCTCGACGCGGCAAGCCTGACGCTCGCCGACGGCGAGCTGCTGAGCGTGATCGGCCCGAACGGCGCGGGCAAGTCGACGCTGTTCAACCTGATCGCGGGCGCCGACCGCCCCGATGCCGGCCGCGTGACGTTCGACGGCCGCGACATCACCGGCACGCCGCCGGAACGGCTCGCGGCGCTCGGCATCGCGCGCACGTTCCAGCACGGCCGCGTGTTCGGCAACCTGAGCGTGCTCGACAACGTGCTGATCGGCGCGCACGCGCGGTTGCGCGCGGCGCGGCCCGGCTGGCCGGCGCTCGGCGCGGCGGCCGAGGTGTGGCGCGCGCTCGTGCGGCCCGCGTCGGTGCGGCGCGAGGAAGCGGCGCTGCGCGACGAGGCACGCGACATCATCGCCGGGTTCGGCGAGCGGCTCACGCCGCGCATCGATCATCCGGCGCACAGCCTGTCGTATGCGAACCGGCGGCGCGTGGAGATCGGCCGCGCGCTCGCGCTGCATCCGCGCCTGCTGCTGCTCGACGAGCCGACCGCCGGGATGAACGAGACCGAGACCGCCGAGATGCTGCAACTGATCCAGTCGCTGAAGACGCGCGGCCTGACGATCCTGCTGATCGAGCACAAGCTCGAACTCGTGATGCGCGTGTCCGACCGCGTGATGGTGCTCGACAACGGCGTGAAGATCGCCGAAGGCGCGCCACGCGACGTGCGGCACGATCCGCGCGTGATCGAGGCCTATCTCGGCCGCCGCCATGCAGGCGGCACGGCGGCCGAGCGCACCGTGCAGGCGGCCGCATGAGCGCACCTTCTTCCGGACCCGACACGACCATGACCGACGCGCTGCTGAAACTCGAACACCTCGACACGTTCTACGGCCCGGTGCAGGTGCATTTCGACGTGAACGTCGAAGTCGGCCGCGGGCAGATCGTCAGCCTGCTCGGCGGCAACGCGAGCGGCAAGTCCACGACGATGAAGCTGATTCTCGGGCTGATGCGGCCGCGTCGCGGCGTCGTGCGTTTCGACGGCGACGACGTGACCGCGCTCGCGACGCCGCAGCGCGTGCGGCGCGGGATCGCGGCCGTGCCCGAGGCGCGGCGGCTGTTCGGCGACATGAGCGTGCGCGAGAACCTGCTGATGGGCGCCTATACGCGCGGCGATCGTACGGCGGTGGCCGACGACTACGCGCGCGTGCTCGAACTGTTTCCGCGCGTGCGCGAGCGGCTCGCGCAGCGCGCGGGCACGTTGTCGGGCGGCGAGCAGCAGATGCTCGCGATGGCGCGCGCGCTGATGGCGCGGCCGAAGCTGATCTGCATGGACGAGCCGACGATGGGGTTGTCGCCGCTCTACGTCGACAAGGTGCTGGAACTGATCGACACGATCAACCGGCAGGGCGTGACGGTGTTCATGGTCGAGCAGAACGCGAGCCTCGCACTGGAGATCGCGCATTACGGATACGTGCTGCAGACGGGGCGCGTCGTGCTCGAAGGGCCCGCGAAAACGCTGCTCGACGACGAACGCGTGCGCGATGCGTATCTCGGCGGGGAGGCGGTGGCGGCGTAGTCGACGGAAGGGGCGCCGCATCCCGCCGATTCATGCGTGACCGGCATGCGCCGTCGCCGCCCGCGGAAACGTCAGCACCACCGCGAACCCGCCCGCATCGGGAAACGCGAACCCGACGCGCCCGCCGTGCGCCTTCATCACTTCCTGCACGATCGCGAGCCCGAGACCCGACCCGGTGCGGCGTTCGCTGCCGTCCGGCGCGATCCGCACGAACGGCTGCAATGCCGCGTCCCAATGCTCGCGCGGAATGCCGCGCCCGTTGTCGGTGACGGTCAGCGTCACCGCCCGATCCGCGTTGCCCGCGGTGGCGATCGACACGACGATATCGTCCGCATGCCCGTGCAGCAGCGCGTTGTGCAGCACGTTCGACAATGCCTCCTGCAGACTGATTGCATCGCCGTCGATCCACGCATGCGGCGCGTCGCTCGCGAACGCGACGGCCACGTCGCGCGCGTCCGCGAGCGGAATCGTGCGGCCGAGCACGTCCTTCGCGAGCGCGACGAGATCGACGGGCTGCAGCGGCACGACCTCGGTGCGATGAATCACCATCGCATGATTGAGCAACTGCCCGGTGAGACGCCCGACATCCGAGCAGGTCGCGCGCAACGCATCGAGCCGCGCCGCATGACGCGCGGGATCGGCTTCGCCGTCGAGCAGTTCGATCTGCGCGTCGAGCCGCGCGAGCGGCGTGCGCATCTGGTGCGCGGCGTCGGCGATGAAGCGCTGCATCGCGTTGATCCGCTCGGCGAGCCGCCGCATCAGCCCGTTGATCGACCCGATGATCGCGTCGATCTCGCTCGGCGTGTCGACGGCCACCGGCCGCAGGTCGGCCGGGTCGCGCGCGGCGATGATCGTGCCGATCTGCGCGAGCGGGCGCAGCCCGCGCCGGATCGCGAGGCCGCTCGCGCCGATCGCGAGCACGCTCATCAGCAGGATCAGCGTCCACACCTTGATGCTCATGTCGTTCGTCAGTTGCTGCCGCGCATTGGTTGTCTGCGCAACCGTCACGAGCGCCCAGCCCGGCGTGCTTTCCTCCGGCATGTAGCGCGCGATGGTCGCGGTGCGGATCCGGTGACCCTGGTAGACGGCGTTCGCGAACGACGGGCCCTGCTTCGCGGCCGCGAGCGTCGCGGGGCTCGCGAGATCGTTGTAGCCGGCCACGACGACGCCGCGCGAATCGACCACCTTGTAGTAGACGAGGTCGTAGCGCGACAGCGTCGACAGCGCGGCGACGGGCGGGTTCAGCGCGAGCACGCCGCCTTGCACGTACAGGTTCTCCGCGACCTGGATCGACGCGCCGGCGAGCAGCTGGTCGTACGCACGCTCGGCCGCGACGCCCGCGTAATAGCGCGCGATCGCGGCCAGCGCGAGCGCGCCGGTCGCGACCACGAGCGCGATGAACAGCAGCGTGCGCCCGAACAGCGTCTTCGGGAACCAGTCAGTGCGCGGCAATCTGATACCCCATCCCGCGTGCGGTGCGAATCTCGACCGAGCTGCCGTGCAGCTTCCTGCGCACGCGCGTCACGTATTGCTCGACCGCGTTCGCGGTCGGCTCGTTGCCGAAGCTGAACAGCTGGTTCAGCAGTTCGTCCTTCGAGAAGATCCGCTGCGGGCGGCTCGCGAGAATCTCGAGCAACGCGAACTCCTGACGCGACAGCGACAGCGGCTGGCCGTCGAGCTCCGCGAGACGGCTGCTGCGGTCGATCACGAGGCCGCCGAGCGTCAGCACGTCGTTCGCATGGCCGCTGTTGCGGCGCAGCAGCGCCTGGACGCGCGCATCGAGCTCGCGGTAGTCGAACGGCTTCACGAGATAGTCGTCGGCGCCGAGGCCGAGGCCGCTCACGCGGTCGTCGATCGCCGAGCGCGCGGTGACGAGCAGCACCGGCGTCGTGCTGCCCGACGCGCGCAGGTTGCGCAGTACCGCGAAGCCGTCGAGGCCGGGCAGGTTCGCATCGAGCACGATGAGGTCGAAGCGCTCGACGCGCAGCAGGCCGTTCGCGGTCGAGCCGTCGGTTTCGAGATCGACGGCATGGCCGAGCCGCGCGAGGCGGCTGCGGATCGCCGCGCCGATTTCGGCATCGTCCTCCACGACGAGAATGCGCATGGTGCCGTTTGCAGGGTGAGGGGTTAGGGGTTTTCCCGGGGGCGGGATGTCAGTATTTTCTCAGACTCGCTCGATAACCTGTGTTCAGCCGGAGCAAGCGACGACGGCATTAATACCAGAGGAGACGGCAACATGCAGCATGTCACGGGCACGACGAAGGCGCGGCCGGATGCACGGCGTAGCCTGACGCCGGCTGCCGAGTTGCGGCCGGTCGTGCGCCGCACGGAGGCATGCGCATGACGACGTCGCCGCGCCGCCGCGCGTTGCTCGCCGCCGGCCTCGGCATGCTGGGCGCACCGTCGCTGGTGCGCGCGAAGCCACGCACGGTGCGGATCTCGAAAGGCTATGGCGTGTTGTACCTGCCGCTGCTCGTGATGGAGAAGCAGCGCCTGTTCGTGCGGCATGCGGCGCGGCACGGCCTGCGCGACGTCGCGGTCGACTGGGTACTGCTCGACGGCGGCAATTCCGTCAACGACGCGATGATGGCCGGCACGCTCGATTTCGCGGGTGCCGGCGCGCCGGGCTTCATCGAGCTGTGGGCGCGGGCGCGCGGGATTCCGAACGTCGAGGTGATCGGCATCAGCGGATTGTCCACGACCTCGCTGTCGCTCAATGCAAACCGTCCGGGCCTGACGTCGCTGCGCGACTTCACGCCGTCCGACCGGATCGCGGTGCCGGGCATCCGTACGTCGCTGTCGGCGGTCGTGCTGCAGATGGTCGCGAGCCGGCAGCTCGGCGCGCGGCATTTCGCGCAGCTCGACTCGATCACCGTGAACCTGCCGCATCCGCAGGCGATGCAGGCGCTGATCCGCCGCGAGAACGGCGTCACCGCGCACTTCACGTCGCCGCCGTTCTCGACCCTCGAATTGCGGCAGCCGGGCATTCATCGCGTCGTGAATTCGGTCGACGTGCTCGGCCCGCTGACGCTCGACGTCGTGTTCGCGCCGAAGCGGCTCGTCGATACGGAGCCCGCGCTGGCCGCGGCGTTTCTCGGCGCGCTCGACGAAGCGAACCGCCTGATCGCGCAGGACCCGCGCGCGGCGGCCGCGCTGTATGCGGCGTCGTCGGGCGTCGCCGTGTCGCACGACGACGTAATGCAGATGCTCGCCGCGCCGGACACGCGTTTCTCGGTGCGGCCGAACCAGCTGATGGACTACGTCGAATTCCTGTATCTCGCCGGCACGATCAAGGCGAAGCCGCGCGCGTGGCACGAGATGTTCGCGCCGATGCTCGACGACTACCGGACCGGCTGACGACGGCGGTCATTCGTTTCCGGATCCCGATTTCATCGAACCCCACCGCGCCCGCGCGTTCGTCGCGCGCGGCGCCGATTCAACCGACAAGCAACCGCTTCACGGAGGAGCCCGCAGTGAATGCCACCATCGAAACCCTGGACCCCGCGTCCGCCGAAGAGCAGCGCATCATGTCGAAGATGGCGCGGCGCCTGATGCCCATCCTTGTCGTGATGTTCCTGATCGCGTTCATCGACCGGCAGAACGTCGGCTTCGCGAAACTGCAGATGGTGCACAGCCTCGGGATGACCGAGGCCGCGTTCGGTCTCGCGTCGTCGCTGTTCTTCATCGGCTACCTGCTCTTCGAGGTGCCGAGCACGCTCGCGCTGCATCGCTACGGCGCCCGCGTGTGGCTCGCGCGGATCATGCTGACGTGGGGCCTCATCACCGTGCTGATGGGCTTCACGACGTCGATGCCCGCGTTCTGTTCGCTGCGCTTCCTGCTCGGGATCGCCGAGGCCGGCTTCTATCCGGGCGTGATCTATTACCTGACGCTGTGGTTCCCGCAGAGCTATCGCGCGAAGGTGCTCGGCATCTTCACGCTCGGCAGCGCGCTCGCGAACATGCTCGGCTCGCTGGTCGGCGGCGTGCTGCTGAGCCTGAACGGCGTGTGGGGGCTCGCGGGCTGGCAGTGGGTGTTCGTGGCGACGGGCATCCCGGCCGTGATCGTCGCGATCGTCGTGTTCCGCGTGCTGCCGGCGTCGTTCCGCGAGGCGCCGTTCCTCGACGAACGCGAGAAGCAGATCGTCGCGGCCGCGCTGGAGCGCGAGAAGCCGGCGCAGGCCGAGCATGCGCAGCCGTGGAAGGCGCTGCTCGATCCGCGCGTGATGCTGTTCGCGGCGACCTACATGCTGATGTCGACGTCGCTGTACGGCGTCACGTACTGGCTGCCGACGCTCGTGAAATCGTTCGGGGTATCGAGCAGTACGAACGGTTTGCTGAGCATGCTGCCGTGGGCGCTCGCGGTGGTGCTGCTGGTGTGGCTGCCGTCGAAGCTGCGCCGCGCGAAGAGCATCCTGCGCACGATCGCGATCGTCGCGGCGCTGGGCGCGCTCGGCTTCCTGCTGAGCCTCGTGCTGCCGTCGACGCCGCTGCGCTTCGTCGCGCTCGTACTCGGCGGGGCGTGCATCCCGCTGCTGTATCCGTGCTTCTGGTCGATGCCGCCGCGTTACTTCACCGGCGCGCGGGCGGCGGCGAGCGTCGCGGCGATCAACTCGATCGGCAACCTCGGCGGCTTCTTCAGCCAGAACCTGATGCCGTTCGCGGGCAAGGTGACGGGCACGGCGTTCGGGCCGATGATCGTGCCGATCGTGTGCCTTGCGCTGCTCGGGATCGGCGCGCTCGTCGCGTGGACGCGCTCGGAGCGGGGGATGGTGGCGGCGCGGGTGTGATGGACGGCGGCGGCCGGGGGCTGCGGTATCGCGCAGTCCCTGCTGCCGATTGGGCCAACGGTCGAACAAGTCACGATCCTCACCGTTCGGCATCAGCGGGAAGAAGACTACCACTGACCCCCGCAGCGGCACACCGCCGCTACTGCTTCGCCCTTACCTCTTCCGCCCGCGACGTCCCCCGTCCGTCATGCGCGATCGCCACATGCGCCGACGCCACCGGAATATCCACCTCCACAGTCGTTCCCTCGCCGAGCGTCGTATCGATCCGCAGCGTGCCGCCGACGAGATACGCGCGCTCGCGCAGGCCGACCAGCCCGAACGATCCCGACTTGCGCGGCGCACCGGGATCGAAGCCCGCACCGTCGTCGCGAATCGTCAGCGCGATCGTCTCGTCACGGTAGACGAGCGCCACGGTCGCGCTCGACGCGGCCGCATGCCGCGCGACGTTCGCGAGCGCTTCCTGCGCGATACGGAACACGGCCGTCGCATACGGTTCGTCGAGCAGCAATTCGCCCGGCTCGACGTGCAGCACGCACGCGATGCCGTGACGGCGCTGGAAATCCTCCACGAGCCATTGCATCGCGGCCGCGAACCCGAGGTCGTCGAGCATCAGCGGACGCAGGTCGGACGCGATGCGCCGCGTGGCCGTCACCGCGCCGCGCGCGAGCGCATGCATCGCCGCGATCTTGCGCGCCAGCGGCGCGTCGTCCTGCGGCACGCGGTCGAGCAGCCATTCGAGATCGTTCTTCAGCGCCGCGAGCGTCTGCGCGAGTTCGTCGTGCAGTTCGCGCGCGATGCGGCGCTGTTCGGCCTCGCGTGCGGTCGCGCTGATCGCCGCGATCTCGCGCAGCTCCTCGCGCGACGCCTGCAGCGCCCGCTCCGCGCGCACGCGCTCCTCGACTTCGCGCCGCAGGTCGCGGTTCGACGCGCTCAACTGCGCGGTGCGCGCCGCGACGCGCTGCTCGAGCCGTTCGTTCGCCTCGTTGAGCTGCGCGCTCTTCTGGACGACGAGCAGGTGCTGATAGCGCGCGCCGGCCAGCGCGCGCACCGTCTGCGCATGCAGCCTGCCGTTCTCGAACAGCAGCGCGAACAGCACGACGCACGATGCGACGAGGCCGTAGGTCCGCCCGGCGTAGAAGCCCAGGTCGAAGCGACCGTGGTTCAGCATCGCCGACAGCGCGATGTCGAACAGCCAGGCGACGAGCACGATCATCACCCACAGATCGAGCACCGAATGACGACGCCGCAGCCACCACATCAACACGAGCGCGGCGAGGTTCAGTGCCCAGACGATCGTGATCGCGTGCGTCATCGTCGACGCCATCCGGTTGCCTTGCATGATGCGCGGCAGCAGGTCGTGGCCGGCGGTCGCGAGCAGCGCGAGCGCGACGGTCGCGCCCGCGGCCGACGCGATGCAAAGCAGGATCGGGATCGCCGCAGGGCGCTGCTCGAGCGACGGCGGACGCGCGCGCGCCGCCGCGCGCAGCAGCACGTACGCGGCGACCGTCAGCGGAAAGCCGCCGTGCCAGAACAGATAAAGCCACGCGGTGGTCTGTTCGCCCGCGCCGAGCAGGCCCGTCGGCGAGAACAACCCCGGAAAGGTCAGCATGTGCGTGCCGGCCATGAAGCCCGTGAACAGGTAGCCGCCCGCGAGCGCGAGCAGCGATTTCTCGCGCAGGATCGCGTACTGGCCGAGCAGCAGGCCGGCCGTCACCATGTCGTTGATCACGATCGCCGACTGGTACACGGGAATGAAGCCGAACACGCGCGCGAGCGGCACGCCCGCGAACGGCGCGAGGGCGGCGAAGATCACGGCCGACACGATCACCGTCGCGATCGCGAGCTGCCGCTCGCGCCGGTCGGGCGGCAGCGACGACATGAACAGGCGCGACGGATCCGACGCGTCGTTGTCGTCGGGGGCGGCGGAGCGGACGCGGAACGCGGGCATCATGCGTCGTCGACGCCGAGGTCGAGATCGTGGCGCATCGCGTAGCGCACCAGCGCGGCTTCGTGCGGCAGCTCCATCTTCTCGAGGATGCGGGTCTTGTAGGTGCTGACCGTCTTCGCGCTCAGCGTGAGTTCCGCCGCGATCCGCGTGACTGTCTGGCCCGCGACGATGCGGCGCATCACGTCGAGTTCGCGCGCGGACAGCCGCTCGTGCGGCAGCATGTCGGCCGGCGTGCGCAGCGTGCGCGCGAGGCTCTCGGCCGCCGACCGGCTCACGTACACGCCGCCCGCCGCGACCTTGGTGACGGCCTCGACGAGTTCGGCGGTCGCGCTGTCCTTCGTCAGGTAGCCGGTTGCGCCGGCCTTGAACGTGCGCGCCGCGTACTGCGCCTCCGCATGCATCGTCAGCACCAGCATGCGAAGCGACGGCGCATGCGTCCTGACCAGCCGGATCAGCTCGATACCGGTCGGCGCGGGCATCGACAGGTCGAGCAGCAGCACGTCGGCGGCGCGACGCTCGGCCAGCGCGAGCGTGGCCGCGCCGTCGCTCGCCTCGCCGACGATTTCGAAACCGCCGGCCGTTTCCAGGATGTGACGCAGTCCGTCCCGCATGACTGCGTGATCGTCAGCCAGCATTACCCTGATCATCTAGCGGTCCTCTTCGGGATGATGCCGCGGGCTGCTCCGCCGGTAGCCGCCGCGGCCGTTCTTCTGACCAATATATTCCGCCGAAACCAAAAATGGTGCACCTGCGCGAAATTTTTGAGACACGAGAGTGTCGAATCTGTCTTGAAGCGAAATAATCGGCGTGAAATGGTACAGGCGATAGGGCCAGATGGGGCGGGTATTCCCGAAGAATGGTCGCCGTCAGGCGGGCGGCATGCCTCGCGGAGCGCCCTGATTCAGAGATAAACTGGTGCCCGATTGCACCGTCCCGACCCGAGGAGCCGCCACGATGATCGATCTCGCCGACATCCTGCCGTCCGCGTTGCCCGACGCCGTCGCGTGGGCTGACGCGCAGGCAGCCCACGGGCTCGCGCAGGGCGTGCCGCTGACGCCCGCGCAGGCCGATGACGCGCGTACCGTCGGCGTCGTCCGGCCGGAGCGGATCCGCGTCGTGGTCGCCGACCGGCTGCCGTTTCCGGACACGCCGGCGCTGGGCGCGATCGCGCGCGACACCGGCCTGCTGTCGCCGGGGACGATCGGCCTCACGCTCGGCCATGCGGTGTTCGTGCTGCGCGGCCACGACACGCGACGCCTCCTTACGCACGAATTCCGCCATGTGCATCAGTACGAGGAAGCCGGGTCGATCGGCGCGTTTCTCGCGCGCTATCTGCACGAGATCGCGACCGTCGGCTATCACGACGCGCCGCTCGAGGCCGACGCGCGCCAGTACGAGTTCGACTGACACCGCCCCCCGGCGCGACCGCGCGCATACGCCGATGAACCTTCCTCACGCCAACGCCGGCCCGGTGCAGGCACGCCGCGCCGCCACGCCGCGCGGCCTGCGATGAGCGACACCATCCACGCATGGCTCGGTGCGATCGGCGCGCATCCGGCGCTCGTGCTGGCGGTCGTGTTCGCCGCCGCCTGTGCCGAGGCGATCGCGCTGATCGGCACGGTCGTGCCGGCCGGTGCCGTGCTGTTCGCGGCCGGCACGCTGATCGGCGCGGGCGCGCTCGACGGCTGGACGACGATCGGCGTCGCGGCCGCCGGCGCGATCCTCGGCGACGGGATCAGTTTCGAGCTCGGACGCCGCTACCGCGGCGCGATTCGAAACGGGTGGGTCCGGCTGGGCTACGCGGATGCCTATGCGCGCGGCGAGCAGTTCGTGCTGCGCCACGGGACGAAGAGCATCGTGCTCGCGCGCTTCCTGGCGCCGGTGCGCGCGGTCGTGCCGGTCGTGGTCGGCTGCGCGACGCTGCCGCGCCGGTCGTTCTACCCCGTCAATGTCGTGTCGGCGCTGATCTGGGCGCCCGTGCACGTCGTGCCGGGCATCCTGTTCGGCGCGTCGGCGGTGCTGGCCGCCGCGATCAGCGTGCGGGTCGCCGCGATCCTGCTGGTGATCGCGGCGCTGGTCGCGCTCGTGTGGATCGGCGTGCGCGTCGCGCTGCGGCGCGGCTGGCCGTTGCTGCGCCGCGCGGCCGGCGCGGCCGTGCACGCATGCGCGCGCCGCTGGCCGCGCGTCGGCGGCTGGCTGCACGACGCGATCGAGAAGGGGCGCCGCCTGCCGGGCGTGGTGCCCGTGTTCGCGCTGCTGTTCGTCGGCTGCGTGTGGCTGCTTGCCGGCATCGTGCGGGACGTCGTCGCGAACGATTCGCTGATGCACGCCGACATCATGGTGTATGCGTTCCTGCAGGACCTGCGCACGCCGCCCGTGGATGCCGCGATGCGCGCGCTCGCGGTGCTGCACGGACACGATACGGGGCTGATCGTCGCGGCCGCGTTCCTGGTCTGGCTGATGATCCATCGCTGCTGGGTGACGTCCGCGTGGTGGCTCGCGACAGTCGGCATCGCGGTCGTGCTCGTGCCGGCGTTCGGCACCGGCCTGCCCGGCATGACGCCCGCGAGCCTGCCGCCCGGCGCGCTGCACGTGCCGCTGCCCGACGCCGACGCGGCGTTCGCGATGCTCGCGAGCAGCGGCATCGGCTGGGTGATCACGCGCGACCGGCCGGCGCTGTGGCGCATTCCGGTCGTGACCGCGGTCGTGTTGTGGATCGTGCTCGGCGGCTTCGCGCGGCTGTACGTCGGCGATACGTGGCTGTCGGGTCTGCTCGGCGGCTGGAGCCTCGGGCTCGCGTGGTTCGCGGTGCTGGCGGGCGCCTATGCGTACTGGCAGGTGCGCGAGCATGTGCAGCCGCGGGGCGCGCTCGTCGCGGTGCTCGTCGTGCTCGCGACGGCCGGCGTCTGGACCGTGCCCGCGCAATGGCAGCTCGATCGCGCGGCGCGCCCGCACGTGGGCGACGTCGTCGCGATGACGGTCGATCAATGGATGCGCGGCGGGTGGCAGCGCGTGCCGACGCGGCGCACCGAGATCGGCGGCGATCGCGAGGAATATCTGCCGCTGCAATGGTGCGCGACGTCGGACACGCTCGATCGCCATCTTTCGCTGGCCGGCTGGCAGCGCGCGACGTCGTGGTCGGCCGCCGCCGCGCTGCGGTGGCTGCTGCCGCAGGGGCCGGCCGATGCGCTGCCCGTGCTGCCGCGCTATACGCATGGCGAAAGTACGCGCCGCGTGTTCGTGCGTGTCGATCCGGCCCGTCCGGACAGCCGCCTCGTGCTGCGGCTGTGGCGTTATCCGTACGCGCTGCAGGATGCGCTCGGCACGCGGCCGCTGTGGTACGGCGCGCTGTATCGCGAGACGCTGCATCGGCCCGCACGGCTGATGACGGTCGTGCGCACGACGACGATCGACGATGCGGCGACGATCGCGCAGGCGCTGCAGGTCGAGCCGACGCTCGCGCGGCCGCCGGCGGGGACGAGTGGGGCGCCGGCCGCGGTGCTGCTCGTGTGGATGGTGCAGCCTTGAAGCGCGTGCGCCGCGTTATGCGTGCGACGGTTGCGCGGGGACGACGGACAGGCGCAGGCCGACCGTCTTGAGCACCGCGAGCAGGGTTTTCAGCGTCGGGTTGCCGTTGGGCGACAGCGTGCGATACAGCGATTCGCGGCTGATGCCGGCGTCGGCCGCGACCGCGCCGAGCCCGCCATACGCTTCCGCGACCGTGCGCAGCGCGAGCAGCGCGGCCGCGCGATTGTCGGGGTCGTCGAGCGATTCCATCGCGACGCGCAAATAGGCCACCGCGAGCTCGCGGTCGGCACCGAGTTCGGCGACTTCCGCGTCGTGGTGCGATACCGCGCCTTTGAGCTTGTTCATGCTTGCCTCCGTTTCCAGTCCAGCCAGTGTTCCTTCGCATGCCTGATGTCGTCGGACTGGCTGTGCTTGTCGCCGCCGTACAACAGCAGCACCAGCGCACTGTCGTACCGGCCGAAGTACACGCGATAGCCGGCACCGACGTGGATGCGCAGTTCGATCACACCTTCACCGACGGGCTCGCAATCGCCGAAATTTCCGGTCTGCACGCGACGCAGCCGCTCGCGAATCCGCGCCTGGGCGACCTTGTCGCGCACGGCGTTCAACCATTCGGTGAAAGGCTCGCGACCGTCGGCGCGCTGATAGCGAAGCAGTTCGAACTTGGAGAGCATTGTAGCTTATAAGTTACATAAAGGCATGGATATCGACGTGATTGCGTTGTTGGCCCGATGAGGCGGATGACGTGAAACGCACGCGGGCCGACTGCCGAATCGAGACGAAGCACGACGCGAAGGCGCACGCGAATCCGCTGACCGTTTCGATGTGCGAGCAGATGTGCAGCCCGCTGGTCGACGCGCGGCGCGCGCGGGTCGGCACGTCGGAGAGGGTCCGGTAATATCTGACGGCGACGCCGGCAACGTGCCGTTCTCGCTCCAGGACATGGCGCGGCTGACCAGCTGACCCTGACGCAGGGTCGCGCCACGCGCGCATTCCCCAACCCCTTCACGAGAGGACCCGCATGATCACGCTTCGCCCGATGACCGAAGACGACTTCCCCCGCTTCTGGCCCACGTACCACGCGATCGTCGCCGCGCAGGAGACCTACGCATTCGATCCGGCGCCCACGCGTGAAGCCGCCCGCGCGCTGTGGCTCGATGCGCCGCTTTGCACGTGGGTTGCCGAAGAGGATGGCGTGCTGCTCGGCTCGTACTTCCTGAAGGCGAACGCGGCCGGGCCCGGCAATCACGTGTGCAACTGCGGTTACATGGTCAGCGAGGCCGCGCGCGGCAAGGGCGTCGCGCGCCTGATGTGCGAGCACTCGCAGCAGGTGGCGCGCGAACGCGGCTTCCTCGCGATGCAGTTCAATTCGGTGGTCGCGACGAACGAGGTGGCGGTCGCGCTGTGGCAGAAGCTCGGCTTCGAGATCGTCGGCCGCCTGCCGCGCGCGTATCGTCACGCGCGGCTCGGCTTCGTCGACTGCTTCGTGATGTTCAAGTGGCTCGGCGACGCGGCGGCCGCCGACGCCTGATGCCAAGGTCAGACGGCGAACGCGCCGTCGAACACAATCCGCTCGTCGAACGCGAGCGTGCCGCGCGCGAAGATCAGGTCGAGGTGGTGGCTGCCGTTCGCGCCGCCGCCGAGGCCGAGATGCAGGCCCGGATGGCGTTCCTCGAAGCCGGCGTTGCGGCCGTAAAGTCCGCGGATGCCCAGGTTCGTGCCGATGCCGAATTCCTCGATGCGCCGGTGATTGTCGTGCCGGTCGAGATACGACGCGAAGTCGCGCCGGAAGCCCGCGTCGTCGCTGTCGAAATCGACGATCAGGCTGTCTTCGACATGCAGCGTCGCGAGCCGCTCCGTCACGCGGTACTTGATCGCGAACGGCACGGTGCCGAGGAACGTGCCGCTGAACACGATCGAGCCGTGCAGGTCGGTGACGTGCGTCGCGATCTCGCCGGGCACGACGTCGAGGTTGCCCATCCCGTCCACGCTCGTCCATTTCTGGTCCGGCGCAAGCGAGCCGGTCAGCGTGTTGCCGGCTTCGTCGATGAAATGGATCTGCGAAGCGCGCGCGGCCGCTTCGATCAGCCGGCCGTTGCGCGCGGCGATGTCGTCGAGCGATTCGGCGAACGCCTCGTCGAGATGCGGGCCGTAATCCTTGAACAGCACCGACTTGCTCCAGTGCCTGACGATCGCGGGACGGATCGCGGCCAGGAACGGCGGGCCGCTCGGCGACGGCGTCGGCAGGCACGACGAGTCGTACAGCAGCACGAACAGGTCCGCATGCGTGAGCGCGGCGGTGATGTCGGCGGGTGGGGGGGTGTCGAGGCAGAGGATCGTCGCGTCGAGCGAGTCGGGCAGGGCGGAAAACGCACGCAACGCGGTGTCGCGGTTGCGGCTGTCGTAGCCGACCAGCAGTTTGCCCGTCTCGCCGCGTGCGAGCTTGTCGCGCAGCGCCGGGTGATACCCCAGCGCACGGTGCAGGTTCAGCATGCGTGTCTCCGGAGGCGGCGGAAGGGCCGCGGCCCTTCCGCGGGAACGGGCTGGCCGCTCAGACCGGCCAGAGCGCGGTGCCGAACGGCACCACGGCATCCTCGACCATCATCTCGACGGCCTCGGGGTGCGTGTCTTCCTGCATCCAGTCAAGCAATTCGATCTGCCGGGTTTCCTGCATGTCAATTCTCCTGTGGTGAACATGAGCGATTCAACATGAAAGCGCGGTAACGGGATTACCGCCGCTCATCCGATGTTTTTTGAATACCGGACGAGTGGCGTCGATATTAGTCTGATGATTTGGCGAATGCAATGCGTGGCGAGGTTTTTAGCCGCGGCGTGCTAAACACGCGGGTTCGCTGCATTTCGCGCGCTGAAGGCGTATGAATCCAATCGCAAAGCCCGAGGATTTTTTCGAATATCGGGGCCGCGATCGATTGATTGATTCATTCAAGCAATTTTTTGAATCGCGAGTTCAATCGCATCGATCATTTCGATTTCCGCCATTCACGAACAATGCGCGCGGTTATCGTGGACGCGAACCGGCTCCAGCGGTTTTCTGGCACCATCTGACGACCTCGCGCGCGGGCCGCAGCCGCGCGCCCGCCGCCGTCCCGGCGGCACGATGCGAACCACGATGGAGACACCGCAATGCGCGCAGCGCCGCAACCGGAGCACGCCGGCCCGGCACGACAGGACGCCGGCGCCACCGAACCCGACCGCATGACCGCGTGGCGGCTCGCGATCTGCCTGTCGCTCGGCAGCGCGATCGCGCTCGGGCTCGCGCGTTTCTCGTATGCACTGCTGCTGCCGCCGATGAAGGCCGATCTCGGCTGGACCTTCGCGCAGGCCGGCGCCTTGAACACGGCCAACGCGGCCGGCTACCTGATCGGCGCGCTCGTCTTCCCGTTGCTGTCCCGCCGCTGGCGCACCGGCACGCTGCTGGCGGCCGGCTGCGCGCTGACCGCGGTGCTGATGGCCGCATGCGGGCTCACGTCCGGCATGAACGCGCTGCTCGTCGAGCGGCTCGCGACGGGTGTCGGCAGCGCGCTGATCTTCATCAGCGGCGGCGTGCTGGCCGCGCGGCTCGCGTCCGCAGCGCCGCGCGACGCGGGGCTGCTGCTCGGGCTCTATTACGGCGGCACCGGGTGGGGCATCGTCGCGTCGTCGCTGCTCGTGCCCGCGACGCTCGTGCAGCGCGCGCACGGCTGGCAACCAGCATGGTTCGCGCTCGCGTTCGCATGCGTGCTGTTCTCGGCGATCGCCGTGTCGGCGGCGCGTCGCATCGAGCATGCGCATGCGGCACCGGCCGCGCGGCGTGACGCTGCCGCCTCGGCGGCGACCGCGAGCCCCGCGCGTTTCGCACTCGCGCTCGCGGGCTACGGCCTGTTCGGCGTCGGCTACATCGGCTACATGACGTTCATCGTCGCGCTGCTGCGCGGCGCGGGAATGAGCGGGACGGTCGTGTCCGCGTTCTACGTAATGCTCGGCGTCGCGACCGTCGTGTCGGCGCGGCTGTGGTCGGGGCTGCTCGACCGGATGCGCGGCGGCCAGGCGCTGGCCGTGCTCAACGCATTGCTCGGCGTGGCGACGCTGATGCCGGCGCTGCTCGTGCATCCGGCGGCCGCGTTCGCGTCGGGCGTGCTGTTCGGCGCGACGTTCCTGTCGGCGGTCGCGTCGACGACCGCGTTCGTGCGCCACAACCTGCCGCCGGAAGGCTGGGCGAAGGGCATCAGCGCATTCACGACGATCTTCGCGTTCGGGCAGATCGCCGGGCCGGTCGCGATCGGATGGGTGTCCGACAGCGCGGGCCTTGCGCGCGGGCTCGTCTATTCGGCGCTGACGCTGTTCGCGGGCGCGGCCCTCGCAGCCGGACAGCGTGCATTAAGGGCGTCGGCGTAGCCGATCGGGCCTGCAACGACCGGCGAGCGCGACAACGTGAGTGCGACCGTTACCGTTCCCGTTACCGCACGCAGGCCGTGCGCGACACGCGATGAAACGCGCGGCTGAAGTAGATGAGACTGTCGCCGTCGTTGCGCACGCGAATCGACGTCGCCTCGATGAACATCACCGAATGCGAGCCGACTTCCTTCATCTCGGCGATCCTGCCCTGCAGGCTCGCGAGCGCATCGCGCAGCACGGGGACGTCCTGCTCGCCGCGATCCCACACCGGCAATTCGAAGCGGCGTTCCATCGGTAGCTCGGTCATCCCCGCGAAATGGCGCGCGAGCAGTTCGTGCTCGGCTGGCAGCACGTTGATGCATACCTGACGATTGCGCTCGAAGATCGCATGCATCGCGCTCGACCGGTTCAGGCACACGAGCAGCGTCGGCGGCGCGTCGGTGACGGAGCAGACGGCGCTCGCGGTGATGCCGCAGCGGCCGTGCGGCCCCGCGGTGGTGATCACGTTGACGGCCGCGCCGAGGTGGGCCATCGCTTGCCGGAAGGCCTGTTGCGCGTCGGTGGGGGCGGCGCGCGCCGGTTGCGGGGTATCGGTCGTTGCGGACATGGGCGCTCCTGGGTGAATGAGGGCGGCGATCGTGCGCGTTGTCGATGCGGCAGCGGATCGTCGACGATGAACCAAGCGTACGTCGCGAAAAAGCTGGCGAACATTCGCACGATTGACGATGAAGATGGCGTTCCCGCCAACGCATCTAAAGGTTCTACCTAGATGCGCGGCACGATGCGCGAAAAAAAGTGCGATCGGGCGTTCGAGCGGTACGTAAAGGGGTATTCAGCGCATTTTCGGCTCGCTATGATGTGCCGCACATCCCCGACGAACGACGCTTGCCTCACCCGCGGCGCGTGCGATACCGATATCTTGCGAGACACCCCGATGACGTCACCCGCTCCGATCGTATACATCGTCGACGACGACAGCGGCATGCGGACGTCGCTCGCGTGGTTGCTCGAATCGGTCGGCATCGCGTCCGAGGGATTCGCGAATGCCGCCGATTTTCTCGCGCGCTTCGACGTGAACCTGCCCGCGTGCCTGGTGCTCGACGTGCGCATGCCGGAGAAAAGCGGGTTCGACGTGCAGGCCGAACTGAACGCGCGCGGCGCGACGCTGCCGGTGATCTTCGTCAGCGGACACGGCGACATTCCGATGTCGGTGCGCGCGCTGCAGAACGGCGCGATCGACTTCGTCGAGAAGCCGTACAACTCGCAGCAGATGCTCGAGCGCGTGCAACGCGCGCTGCGGCTCGCGCAGCAGCGGCACGCGGTCGGCCAGCGTCACCGCGAGCTGCGCCAGCGGCTCGATGCGCTGACCGCGCGCGAGAAGGAGGTGCTGCGCGGCGTCGTCGACGGCAAGGGCAGCAAGCAGATCGCGTCGGACCTGTCGATCAGCGTGAAGACCGTCGACGTGCATCGCGCGAGCATCAAGGAGAAGCTCGGCGCGACGTCGATCGCCGCGCTGGTGCGCGATGTAATGGTCGTGTGGGGCGACGACGGGGAGTCGCGCTAGCGCAGGGTGGTTCGCACGCGAATCGGGCCGTGCGCGTAAGCGCAGTCCCCGCAGTCCCCGCAGTCCCCGCACCCACGCACCCACGCACCCACGCACCCACGCACCGCATACACCGCATACACCGCATACACCGCATACACCGCATACACCGCATACACCGCATACACCGCATACACCGTGCGCGGTACCGGCCTGCACCGGGCGGCATCAGTCTGCACCGCGCGATCGATGCGGCGGCCGCTCAACGCATATACAACCCGCCGTTGATGTCCCAGCACGCGCCATTCGCGAAATGCGCGTCGCCCGACGCGAGCAGCACGGCCGCATCGGCGACGAAGCCGGCCGACCCGAGCTTGCCGCCCGGCAGGCTCGCGAGCACCTGTCGGAGCTTGTCCGGCGCGACGCTCTCGTAGACGATCGGCAGGTCGAGCGGCCCCGGCGAGATCGCGTTGACGGTCACGCCCTGCGCGGCGAGGTCGCGCGCGAACACCTTGGTCAGCGTCAGCGTGCCGCCTTTCGCGGCCGCGTAGTGTGCGCCCGTCGCCGAGCCGCCGTTCTGCCCGGCGAGCGACGCGATGTTGACGATGCGGCCCGCGCCGCGCGTCGCGAAGTACTGGCCGAACACCTGGCAGCCGAACAGCACGCTGCGCAGGTTCACGTCGATCACCTGGTCGAACTGCTCGGCCGTGATCTCCATCGCGGGCACGACCTTCGATGCGCCGGCATTGTTGACGAGCACGTCGATCTCGCCCCAGCGCGCGACGAGCGCATCGCGCGCGGCTTCGAAATCGCGTTTCGACGTGACGTCGAGCGGCAGCGCGATCGCGCGTGCGCCGCTCGGGTCGAGGTCGCGCGCATGCGCGTGAATGGCGTCGACGGCGATGTCGGCCAGCGCGACGCGATAGCCGGCCGCATGAAAGCGTTCGGCGATGACGGCGCCAAGCCCGCGCGCGGCGCCGGTGACGAGGACGACTCGGTCTGACATGGTGCGTGATTCCGTGGTTCGCGGATCGTGGCCACAGCCGCGCCCGCATCGTGGTTCATGCGGCGAGCGCCGCTTCGAAGTGCGCGGCGACCGCGCACACCTGTTCGTCCGCGCCCTTGCGTCCGACGATCTGCAGCCCGGCCTTCAGCGGCGTTCCCGCGAGCGGCAGCGGCAGGCTGAGCGCCGGATGGCCGCTCAGGTTGAACGGCCGGATCAGCGACGACATCGCGATGACCGATACGCCGTCGCGTGCCTGCCGAAGCGTGATCGGCAGCGCGGGCAAGGTCGGCAGCACCAGCACCTCCGCGCGCTCGAGCGCGGCATCGACCTGTGCGGTGAAGCGCGCGCGTACGGCTTCGGCGTCCGCGAGCGCGGCCGGTGTCGTCGTCGCGGCCGAGCGCAGCCGCGCATCGAGATCCGCGCCGAGCTTGCCGGTTTCGACGAGATGACCGAATGCACGCGACGTTTCCGCGTTGATGACCGCAAGCCCCGCGGTGAACGCATCCTGCATCGCATCGAGCACGATGTCGTGCGTACGCAGGCCCGACGCGCCAATCGCCGCGTCGAGCGCGGCCGCGATGGCCGGCTCGGCTTCGACGATCACGCGTGCGATCGTGCAGCCGGCAACGGGTGCCGCAGCGCGCGCCCGGTCGAAGCCCGGTGCGATGGCGGCCATCACGGCGGCGAGCGTGCGGACGTCGCGCGCGAACGGCCCGACGCAGTCGAGCGTGGTGACGGCCGGCGCGACGCCGCGCCGCGACACGCGGCCGAACGTCGGCTTGAACCCGGCCACGCCGCAGCAGGCGGCCGGCCCGCGGATCGAGCCGCCGGTATCGGTGCCGAGTGCGGCGTCGATGGCGCCGAGCCCGACGAGCGATGCCGACCCGCTCGACGAGCCGCCCGGGATGCGCGTCGGGTCCTGCGGATTGACCGGCGTGCCCGTGTAGTCGTTGATGCCGGTCATGCCGAACGCGAGCTCGTGCATGTTCGCCTTGCCGGCGATCTGCCAGCCGGCGTCGAGCAGCAGGCGGACCACGTCCGCGTGCTGCGCGGCGGGCGCTGCGTCGGCGAGCGCGCGGCTGGCCGCGCGGGTCGGATGGCCGGCGATGTCGATCGTGTCCTTGATCGCGATCGTCGGGCCCGGGCCGCCCAGCGTGAAGGTGTCGATGAAGCCTGTCATGGTCGATGGCGTGCGAGTGCGGTGAAGGGGTTCAGGCGTGCGGCGCGGCGGCGAGCGGCCACGGGCCGTCGAGCACGCGCTCGGTGCGGAAATGGCGGATCAGCCAGGTCGCGCCGTCGGCGGCCGGCGCGAAATCGATGGTCAGCCGCGCGGCGATCAGCTCGGCCGTGCCGTCCGCGTAGCGCGACGCCTGCAGCATGATCCAGCGGCCGCGCGCGCTTGCATGATCGGCGCCGACGTCGATCGACTCCGACGTCAGGAAGTGCAGGTTCGCCGAGAAATGCGGATCGGGCGGCAGATAGCGGCGCAGCATCGCGACGATCGCGTCCGTGCCGTCGAGGCGACCGAACTTGCGCGCGTACTGCGGGCCGATGCCTTCCCACACCGCGTCGGCCGTGAATAGCGCGGCGAGCGCCGGGCCGTCGCCGGCATCCTCCGGCACGTCGCACAGCGTCATGTAGCGCGCGATCGTCGCACGCACCGCGCGTTCGGCGTCGAGCGTAGCCACGCGCCGCGCGAGCGCGTCGAGCGCTTTGACGGCATCGCGTGCGTCGGGCGCGTCGCGCACTTCGAGCGTGCGCGTCGAATCGTGTCCGGTCATCGCGCGCCTCACGCCGCGGGCTTCGCGGCCGGCGGCACGGTCAGCGCACGGCCGACCCGCGCCTCGATCTTGCCGTAGCGCCACAGGTTGTATTCGCCGACGGGCGTCGTGCGATACAGGTTGCATACCGCGACCGTCGTGTCGAAGTCGGCGACGTCGGCCATGATGTAGAACGTCCACGGCGCGCCGTCGGCCTGGCCGACGACGAGGCGATCGTCATCCATCACGCCGAGCACGCGCACGCCGGGCATCGCCTCGACGGCGGCGAGCATCGCGCCGTACGCTTGCCACACTTCGCCGATCTTCTCGCGCGGCAGGTCGAAGAAGTTTTGCGACACGCCGCAGCAGAACAGCACGCGCAGCGGCAGCGGATTCGAATCGGACATGAAAGGTTCTCCTGAACAATGCGTTGTGCGGCGTCGAAGCGAATCGACGCGGATTACAGATAGCCGGGAAACGGCGTGACGCCGGTGAACACCGCACCCGCGCCGTCGAAGTTGCCTTCGCCGAGAAACGCGTGCTGCGTGACGACCATCGCGTCGCGCAGCAGGCGCTGCAGCGGATGCGTGCGATAGATCGCGGCCGTGCCGCCGAGGCGGTACGCGCGCTCGACGACGCGCGCGCCTTCGCGTGCGATATGCGTGGCCGAGAGCCGCAGCAGGCTGACCTGCTCGGGCGTGACCGGGTTGCCGGCCAGGATCGATTGCCAGACCGAGTCGGTCGCGTCGTAGAAGAACGCGCGCGCCGAGCGCAGCTGCGCTTCGGCCTTCGCGAGCTCGATGCGGAAATACGCGCGATCGGCGAGGCGCGGGGCGCCGGTGGTCGTTTGGCGGCCGCCCGACATCCGGTTCGCGACGTCGAGCGCCGCGCGGGCCAGCCCGAGGTTGACCACGGCGAGCACCTGCGCCGCATATGCGACGGTCGGATAGCGGTACAGCGGCTCGTCGACGGTCGGCTCGCCGCCGCGCACGAAGGTCCACGCGTCGGGCACGAAGCGGTCGTCGACGCGCAGGTCGTGGCTGCCGGTGCCTTGCATGCCGACCACGCTCCAGTTCTCGACGATCTCGACGTCGGCGGCTCGGAACACGGCCGTGCGCGGCTTGTTCGGCGCGGCGTCCTGCGCGCCGGGCACCGCGATGCCGACGCCGAGCCAGTCGGCGCCCTTGCAGCCGCTCGCGAATTTCCACGTGCCGTTCACGCGCCAGCCGCCGGGTGCCGCCTGCGCCGGCTGGACCGGGAACAGCCCGCCCGCGAATACCTGGTCGGGGCCGCTCGCGTACAGCTCGGCCTGCGTGGCGAGCGGCAGCGCGGCGAGATAGACGTTGGCCGAGCCGAAGCTCGCGACCCACGCGGCCGACCCGTCGGCGGTCGCGATCCGCTCGATCATGTCGAGGAACGCGGTGGGCGCGAGCGCATCGCCGCCGAAGCGGCGCGGCGTGCCCGCGCGATAAATGCCGGCCTCCTTGAACAGCGCGATCACGTCGCGCGGCACGTGCGACAGGCGGTCGAATTCGTCGCGGCGCGCGGCGACGGTCTCGATCACCGCGTCGAGCGGCGACACCCGCGCGGCCGCTTCGCGGACCGCATGCGGCGAGGGGGACGCGGCGTCGATGGCGAGGGCGGCGTTGGGCATGAGTGGCTCCTGGGAATGGGGTTCGAAAGACGATGCAATCAGTCTAGAAACGCCGAAAACACGCAGCAATTGGTGCGTAGGGCCGTGCGACTGGTGTGGCTCCGTGCCGGACTAAAGAAATCTTCAGATGCGGGCCGTGCGCGCCGGTGCTATGTTGGACCTCCGGCCGCGCGACGCCGCGCGCCTTCAACCGAATCCGCTCATGAGCTTCCCCGACGAAGACGATTTCCACCGGCTGCTCGACGCATTGACGACCTGCGTGCTGCTGCACGACGCGCAGACCAAGGCGATCGTGTGGGCGAACCGCGCCGCGTGCATCGCGCTCGGCTTTTCCGTCGAGGAGCTGCTGCCGCTGAAGGCACCGGACATGACGCGTCCCGAACCGAAATACCGGCGCGAGATCGGCGTGGGCGCGATGGATCGCGCGATCGCCGAAGGGCGGCCGCAGGTGTACGAGTGGTGCTATCGGTCGCGCACCGGCGTCGACATGCTGTCGGAGGCGATCGCGACGCACGTGCCGCTGCGCGGGCGCGACGTCGTGATGGTGCAGTTCCGCGACATCAGCGCGGAGGAGGCGATCCGTCAGCAGTTGCGCCGCTACGAGGCGCGGCTGCGCGAATTCATGCAGGACCTCGACGAAGGCATCGCGGTCGTGACGCCGAACGGCGGCGCGCAGTTCATCAGCGAGTCGGGGCGCCGCGTGCTCGGGCTCGCGCCCGACGATGCGCTTGGCGGCGTGCTCGACTACTGCACCGCGGCCGATCGCGACCGGCTCGTCGCGCAGCTGCGCGATGCGCCGTCGACGTGCCCGTCCGAGCCGCAGCGCTACCGCTTCGTGCGGCGCGACGGCTCGGCGTGCTGGCTGCGCATCACGTGCCGGCAAGTCGAGATCGAAGGCGACCTCGACGGTTTGCTCGTGCATTTCCGCGACGTCAGCGACGAGGTCGCGATCGAGGAGGCGCGCCGCGCCGAAGCGCGCATGCTCGAATACGCGGGCCGCTACAACGCGATGGGCGAGATGGCGACGGTGATCGCGCACGAACTGAGCCAGCCGCTCGCGGCCGTGCGCAACTTCATCGAGGGTGCGGTGCAGCGGCTGAACACGCGCGGCGCCGTCGACGATGCGATCTGGGGGCTGCGCAGCGCGGACCGGCAGGCCGAGCATGCGGCACTGATCATCAAGAGCGTGCGCGAGTTCATCGTGAAGCGCGAGCCGGTCGTCGCGCTCGCCGACCTGCGCGAGATCCTCGCCGACGTCGCGTATTTCATCGAGCTGCGTGCGAAGGAAGCAGGCGTGACGGTCGCGATCGTGCAGGCCGACAGGCCGCTGCCGATTCGCTGCGAGCGTGTGCTGATCGGGCAGGTGATCCTGAATCTCGCCTTCAACGCGATCGAGGCGTTGGCCGGCTGCGCGCGCGCGCCGTGTACGCTGACGCTCGGCACCGCCGACGTCGGCGGCGAGGCGGAGCTGCGTGCGATCGACAACGGGCCGGGTATCGCAGAAGGGGCGCACGACCGGCTGTTCGACGGTTTCTCGTCGTCGAAGGCCGGCGGCAACGGGATCGGGTTGTCGCTGTGCAAGAGCATCGTCACGCGTCATGGCGGGCGCATCGGCGCGAGCCCGGCCGAAGGCGGCGGGCTCGACTGCCGCGTGACGCTGCCGCTTGTCGGTACGCAGGCGTAAGCGGTGCGTCGCGGCGCAAGCGTAGCGGGCGCTACGCACATCGCGCGCATCACGCGTATCACGCACATCACGCACATCACGCACGTCACGCACATCGCAGCCAGACAGCGACGCGCGGCACACGATCAGCGCCCCAGCGCCCGCGCGGTCTGGCCGCCGATCCCGAAGTCGGTGTTCGGGATGTCCTTGATGATCACGCGCGTCGCCTGCAGCGGTGCATCGAGCACATTCGCGCCAGCGTCAGACAGCGCTGCGATCAACGCGCGTTTCTGCTCGTCGGTGCGGCCGGCGATCAGGATCGCGACGATTACCGGCAGCGACGGCGGTGCGCCATCGGCGGCCGTGCGGCCGCCAAGGCCGATGTGCGTGGCGGGCAACTCGGTGAGCAGTACGCGCACCGATTCGATCGGCGCGCCGATCGCGTCGACGGTCGCGTTGCTGAGCCGCGCGATCAGCTCGGCCTTGCGCGCGTCGTCGTGGCCGGCCGGCAGGAAAACTTCGAGTGTGGGCATGGTCGTCCAGAAAGGTGAAGGTGACCGGTTCACCGTTGCAGATTCGGCGGCGAACCGGCGGCCGCTTACAGCAGGAAGCCGATCGCGCTGAGTGCCTCGGTCGAGTCGATCAGCCGCACGACCTTCTCCGCGATCCGCAACTCGCCGTCCGCGTCGACGTGCAGCTTGTGCGTGACGTCGGCCGCGAACAGCGTCGCGACGCCGCGCTTGTACGCGACGACGACCTGCGCGGACTTCAGCTCGATCATGCCGGCGCTGCTGCTCTCCAGCGTGAAGCGCGACACGGTGCGCACCGTGCGCGCCGCGTCGGTCGCCGACGCCGAGTAACCCGACACCATTCGCTGCACGCGCTTCTCGCGCATGTCGTGGTCGTCGAACACGTAGTTCAGTGTCGCCGCGAAGTCGGTCGCGTCGGGATCGATCGGCACCACGTAGTGACCGGCCGGATCCCACAGGTCGAGCCATGCGCGATAGTCGCGGCGGTCGAGCAGCTCGGCTTCGCGCCACACGAATTCGACCGCGCGGGCGAAGGTCTGCTCGGAAAAGAGGGCGTTGCGGTCGTCCATTACTGTTGCTCCATCATCTTGCGCCATTGCTGGTAGGCCTCGCGCATGCCCGTCTCGTCGGTCGCATGCGCGGTCTTTTCGCCGTTCGCGGCGGTCGTCTCGCGGTTCAGCCCGCGGTTCACGAGGATCGGCACGTCCGGCCCCGCATGCGCGCCGCGCTGCACGCGCTCCCACGCTTCCGCGTCGTCGGGGCTGCCGAAGCCGAACGGGCCCTGGAAATGCTCGTGAATCCGCAGCCGCTCGCGATTCGCTTCGTCCGGGCCGCCATCCATCGCGAGCGCAACGTGACGGATCTCGGTTTCATTAGCGGAGATTGGCCGCAGCACGCGGAAGAACGCCATCGACAGCGCGAGGTTCGGGAACAGGTTCAGGTTGAAGCCGACCCCCATCAGCGAGCGCACGATGCGGCGTACTTCGTCCGGCGAGTGGCGCTCGGCGAGCTTCGCCGCGAGCGGCGCGAAGCGTTCGGGCAGCGGCGCGCCGTCGTCCTGGTCGAGATCGATCAGCTCGGGCATCAGCACCGCGAGGCTGTGACCGTTGCCGAGCCCGCGACAGAAGGCGTCCTCGCTCGTCATGAAGCTCGTGATCGCGGCCGCCGTTTCGTCGTCGATCGACTTCATCCACGACTTGTGCACGACGGGGAAGTGATAGAGGTCGGTCGTGTTCTCGAGCTGGATCTTCCAGTTGCCCTTGAACTTGAACTTGTGCTCGCCATTCGCCTTGATCGGGTAGCCGGCACCCTGCTTCATGAACAGGTCGATCCACGGCTTCGCGCCGCCGAGGAAATCCTCGAGCGGTTCGATCGCGTCGTTGAAGCTCGCGAAGATCAGCCCCTGGTACACGCCCACGCGCAGCTTCACGAGCGGCAGGTCGCCTTTCTCGCACACGCCTTCGTAGCCGTCGCCGTACGGCAGCGCGCGCAGCGTGCCGTCGAGCGCGTACGACCAGCTGTGATACGGGCACGTGAAGCCCTTCGCGTTGCCCTTGTGCGATTCGCACACGGTCGCGCCGCGATGGCGGCAGCGGTTCTGCAGCACGTTGATCTCGCCGGTCCTGTCGCGCACGACGATCACCGGCTGGCGGCCGATCGTCGTCGTGACGAAGTCGCCCGGGTTCGGCAGCTCGCTCTCGTGCGCGACCCAGATCCAGGTGCGGTAGAAGATGCGGTCGAGCTCGGCCTCGAACAGCGCGGGGTCGTGATACATCGCGGGCGCGATGCGGTCGGGCTGCGCGAAGCCGTGCAACGCGCGGGTGTCGATCGTCTGGGTGGGAATGTCGCTCATCGTCGTCGTGGGGAAAGAGTCGCGAAATCGGGCCGCGTCGCGCGCGGCATCGGGTACCCAGTCTCGTCTTCCGCTACATATCCGTCAAATTGATCTAAAATTGCCAATCAAATAAATGCGGCAAATGATGGAGGTCACGATGACATCGGTCGATCATCTCGATCTGAACCTGTTGCGGGTGTTCCAGACGATCGTCGAGGAGCGCAGCCTGACCAAGGCCGGCGAGCGGCTCGCGCTGTCGCAGCCGGCCGTCAGCTATTCGCTCGGGCGGCTGCGCACGCTGTTCGACGATCCGCTGTTCGTGCGCACGCGCGCGGGGATGCAGCCGACGCCGGTCGCGCTCGAACTCGCGGGGATCGTCGGCAAGGCGCTCGACATGGTGCGCGTCGCGCTGCGCTATGCGGAGCGTTTCGATCCGGCGTCGAGCACGCGCACGTTCCGGCTGTCGCTGTCGGATGCGGGCGAGATGGCGTACCTGCCGGCGATCTGCCAGGCGCTGCGCGAGCGCGCGCCGCGCGTGACGCTCAGCGTGCAGCCGCTGCCGGTGGAGGAGATCGAGGAGGCGCTGCGTGCGAGCCGGCTGGACTTCGCGATCGGCAACCTGCCGGAGCTGATGCCGCGCACGCGCCACCAGCTGCTGTTCGAGGAAACCTACGTGTGCATGACGGGGCGCCGGCGCGGGCTGCCGGCCGGTGCGGCGCTGAGCCTCGAGCAGTTCGTGCGCGCCGCGCACGTCAACGTGAAATCGGTCGAGCACAGCCACCACGCGCTCGACGACGCGTTGCGCGCGCAGGGCGTGGGCCGCAACATCGCGCTCGAAGTGCCGCACTTCGTCGCGCTGCCGAGCGTGCTGTCGGTGACCGATCTCTATGCGACGCTGCCGAAGCGGCTCGCGCGGATCCTGAACCGCGACAACGCGTTCCGGCTCTACGAACTGCCGGTCACGCTGCCGCCCGCGCCGGTCACGATGCACTGGCACGAGCATTTTCACGAGGACGAGGGGATCGCGTGGATGCGCGCGCTGCTCGCCGAGATCGTCGAGCGGTTCGACGCGTGACGATCGGGCGACGCGCCGGGGCGGCTCTGCGAGTCGCCAGCGCATCGGCGCATCGGTCGATCAGTCGATCAGTCGATCAGTCGATCAGCGCCGCAGCACGTCAGCGCCCGCCGCGCCGCAGCACGTCAGCACCTCAGCGCCCGCCAGGCATCACAGATCGAGGACGAGCACCGCCGAGCGCGCCCGTGACACGCAGCAGCAGATCACCGTGTTGCTCGCGCGCTCGGCCTTGCTGAGGCAGTGGTCGCGATGATCGGGCTCGCCGTCGAGCACCGGCACCATGCAGGTGCCGCACACGCCTTCGCCGCATGACGTATCGACCTCGACGCCGATGCGCGCGAGCGCGTCGACGATCGACGTGCCGGGCGCGACGCGCACCGCTTGGCCGCTGCGCTGCAGGCGCACTTCGAAGCCTTCCGCCGGGGCGGCATCGACAGCGGCGTCGGCCGCGACGGGTTCCGCCGCGAAGCGTTCGAGATGAATCGCGTCTTCCGGAAGCCGCGTGGCCGCCGCCGCGACGACGGCATCCATGAACGGCCCGGGCCCGCACGTATAGACGTGCGCTTTCGCGTCGATCGACTCGACGCAGCGGCCCAGTTCGGCCGCGAGCGCATCGGGCCCGATCCCGTAATGGAAGGTCACGCGCGATGCGAACGGTTCGGCCGACAGTTCGTCGACGAAGGCCGCGTGTTCACGGCTGCGCGCGAAGTAGTGCAACCGGTAACGCGCGCCGCGCTGCTCGAGCGCGTACGCCATCGACAGCAGCGGCGTGATGCCGATCCCGGCCGCGATGAGCACATGCTCGCTCGCGTCATCCGCCAGACGAAACAGGTTGCGCGGCGCGCCGATCGACAGCTCGGCGCCGACGCGCACGTCGTCGTGCAGCGAGCGCGAGCCGCCGCGCGACTGCGCTTCCTTCTTCACCGCGAACAGATAGCTGCCGCGCTCGTCGGGGCGCCCGCACAGCGAGTATTGCCGTGTGACGCCGGACGGCGCGGTGACGTCGATATGTGCGCCCGGCTCGTACGCGTCGAACGGCTGGCCGTCGACGCGCGAGACCCGGAAACAGCGGATGTCCTGCGCCGCGTCGATCAGCGCGTCGATCCGGACCTGGTGGCGGTTCGCTTGCATGGGGTGTTCCGTGGGGTAGAAGAAACCGGCGCGGCGGATACCGCGCCGTCATGCAACCGAGAATAAGGACGGGCATCGCATAAATCAAATCGATAAAAAAGCGATGCCAGAATCAGTGAGGTGGATGATGGTCGGCGACCAGCATGGCGGCCGCGGCGTCGACCATCGCGCAGGCTGTGCGCCGAACACGCGATCGCTGAACAGCGCGACTTCAGCGTGCGGCAGCGGCACTGCCGCCGTCGACGGCCGCGTCAGCCGAAGCCGACGCCGACCAGCGCGACTTCAGCGTGCGGCAACAGCGTTGCCGCCGTCGACAGCCGCGTCGGCCGAAGCCGACGCCGACGCATGGCCGCGTTCGCGCTCGAGGCTGCGTCGATACTGCCGGCAGCCGACGGCCAGCAACAGCGCGGCGAGCGTGGCCGCCGCGACGTTCACGATCGACATCGAATGGCCGACCGCCGCCGGCGCGCCGAACACGCGATCGGTGAACAGCGCGACGACGGTCGTGCCGATCCCGAGCGCGATCAGGTTCGACACGAGCAGGAACAGCGCGGAGATCTGCGCGCGCATCTGGTTCGGCGCGAGCGTCTGCATCGCGGCGGTCGACGTCGGCATCGGGAACGACGCGAAGAACATCGCGACGACGAGCATCGCGAGCGATGCCGGCAGGCTGTCGAGCTGCGTGAACAGCGTCGCGGGGATCACCATGCACGCGGCGCCGATCGCGCCGGCGCGCATCGGCGCATCGGTGCGGCCGCGGCGCAGCAGCCAGTCGTTCAGCCAGCCGCCGCAGAACACGCCGGCGGTATTCGCGACGAGCAGCACGATGCCGAGCGTGTAGCCGGCTTCGACGGCCGTCATCCCGAAGCGGCGGATATAGAACGCGGGCGTCCAGCTCAGCAGGCAGTACAGCGTCATCGCGTAGAACGAGAAGCCGAGGTAGTGGCACGCGAAGGTCGCGCGATGCGTGCCGACGAAGCGCAGCGAATCGCGCATCGACACGCGCCGCACGGCGCCCGAGCGGTCCTGCGCGAGCCCCTTGCGCTGCGGGTCGCGCACGGTCGCGGCGAACAGCAGGGCAACGAGGATCCCCGGCAGCCCGACGATCAGGAACGTGACCTGCCACGCATGCACCTGCCCGACGACCGGCAGCGTGAACGCGCTCGCATGCTTGAGCAGCGCGATCACGTAGCCGCCGATCAGGAACGCGACGCCGCCGCCGATGAACGAGCCGAGCGAATACACGGCGATCGCGCGGCCGAGCTTCTCCTTCGGGAAGTAGTCGGCGAGCATCGAATACGCGCCGGGCGACAGCGCGGCCTCGCCGACGCCAACTCCCATGCGCGCGATGAACATCTGCACGAACTGCTGGCTGAGCCCGCACGCGGCGGTCGCGACGCTCCACAGCGCGATGCCGAGCGCGATGATGCGCGGGCGCGCGTAGCGATCGGCGAGATACGCGACCGGCAGGCCCATCACCGCGTAGAACAGCGAAAACGCGAAGCCGTTGAGCAGGCTGAACTGCGTGTCGGTCAGGTGCAGGTCGCGCTTGATCGGTTCGATCATCAGGACGAGCACCTGGCGATCGACGAACGAAAAGACATACGCGAGCATGCAGATGACGACGACATACCATTCGTACGTATAGCGCTTGCCGTCGGCAGCGCGGGCCGTGGGTGCGGACATGCGGATTCTCCAGGAGCGGGCGGTGGGGAAGCGCGGCGCGGGCCTCGCGGGCCGGGCGCCGTCGCGGTGCGAAAGCGTGCGGGTGACACGATCGGAGACGCAGCGTAGTCGGCCAAATTCGGCCGCCATAGCCGGAGTGACAGCCGCGCCACACGGACATTTACCGACGCGGATAAAGAAAACACCGAGGCCGTGCGCGCGGGCCGCCGCGCGGCGCACGTGCGGCGGCGCGTGCGCGCATCATGCGGCGCGTCTATAAGCGTTATAGAGCGCATTGCGTCGACGTCCGAAATTGTCGTTCCTAGACTCGGCCCGTTTTTGATCGGCAGCGTTCGCATCCGAATGCGAACGCGCTTCATGTCAAACGGCGCGTTGCCGACAAGCGCCGGCATTTCCACGGGACGACCAAGATGAACCATTCGAACGGGCGGGCCGACCGGCTTGCCGTACCGCTTGCCACGCTGGCGGCCGCGCTCCTTGCGTGCACATCGCTGCCGGCTGTCGCGCAATCGAGCGTGACGCTCTACGGCCGCATCGACACCGCGATCGAATATGCGAACGCCGGGCCGAACCACGTGACGCGCATGGGCAGCGGCAACCTGTGGGCGTCGCAGTGGGGGCTGAAGGGTGTCGAGGATCTCGGCGGCGGCTACGCGACGATCTTCAAGCTCGAGGACGGCTTCAACGCGGCGAGCGGCGCGCTGTCGAACAGCAGCGCGCTGTTCGGCCGCGAGGCGTGGGTCGGCATCACCGGGCCGTTCGGCGGCGTGCAGTTCGGCGAGCTCTACACGATCGTGCACACGACGCTCGTCACGTACAGCCTGCCCGGGCTCGGCGCGGGCCTCGCATGGGGCAACGCGACGAACAACTTCGTCGGCCCCGCGTTCCTGCGCGTGCGCAACTCGATGCGCTACACGTCGCCGCGCTACGCGGGCTTCATGCTGCGCGCGATGGCCGCGCGCGGCACCAACGGCGCGGCCGGCCAGCCGGCAACGCTCGGCGACACGTACGGCGCGGGCCTCAACTACGTGCGCGGCGGGTTGTCGGTCGACGTCGACTACATGCAGCAGAAGTTCAGCCCGGTGGCGGCATCCGCGCTCGGCGTCACCAGTTCGGCCGCGAACGGCAACTACACGGTCGGCGCGATCTCGTACGACTTCAACGTCGTGAAGGTCGCCGCGCTGTACATGCGGCATCGCGGCGGCCCCGACGTCGCGGCCGCGATCGACAGCCAGAGCGCGTATCCGCATAGCGACACGATGGAACTCAGCGCGACGGTGCCGATCGGGCGCGCGTCGCTGCTGCTGAGCATCGGCCACTACCGGAAGGTCGCCGACAGCGACGGCAACGCCGATTCGTACGGCATCCGCTTCGACTATCCGCTGTCGAAGCGCACGGTGCTGTACACGGGGGCCGCGATGGTGCGCAACGGCGCGCACGCGCGCTTCGTCGTCAATGGCGCGGCGGGCGGCGGCGTCGCGGTCGCGAAACCCGGCGCGACCGCCAGCTCGATCGTCGCGGGCATCCTCACGGCGTTCTGACCGCCGAGGTCGGTCTGCGCCCGCCCGCGCCGCTATGCGCAGGCGGGCGGTTGCGGCGCGAGCCATGCGTCGAACGGTGCCTGCCGGCCGATGTCGAACAGCTCCAGCAGCAGCGCGCGCAGCCAGCGATGGCCCGGGTCCGCATCGAAGCGCCGGTGCCAGTACGCGTTGACGGCCCATTCGCCGGCGCCCGCGATCTCGTACAGCGTGCACGGCTGGCGCGCCGCGAACGTGAGCGCGACGGTCTCCGGCAGGATCAGCGCGTAATCGCCGTGTTCGAGCAGCGCCGGCACCACCAGGAAGTCGGGCAGCGCCGCCCGCACGCGCGGCATCAGGCCGTGCCGCTCCAGCAGCTGCATCGATTGCGGATGCGCGGTCACCGCGACGAAGCGCAGCGCGTCCGGCGCGTCGCCGTCGAGCACGAAACCGCCGGGCAGCGCGAGGCGCTGCGCGGTGCGGCGCGGCATCAGCAGCACGCAGCGTTCGTGCAGCAGCGCGGTCCGCTGGAAATGGCTCGATGCATCCGCGAAATGACCGAGCGCGAAGTCGATGCGGCCCGATTCGAGCGCGACGTTGAGCTGGCATTCGTCGACGTGCAGCGTCTCGATCACCGCGCCCGGCGCGCGTCGGTCGAATGCCGCGAGCAGCGTCGGCAGGAACGCGCTCGCCGCGAAGTCGCTCATGTGCAGCCGGAACACGCGCTGGGTGCTGTCCGGCGCGAAGCGCGAGCCTTCGTCGAGCACGTCCTGCAGGATCGCGAGCGCCTTGTCGACCGATAGTGCAAGCCGTTGCGCGCGCGGCGTCGGCTCGACGCCGGTGCCGGTGCGCACGAACAGCGCGTCGCGAAACATCAGGCGCAGCCGGCCGAGCGCGTAGCTCACCGACGGCTGCGTGACGCCGAGCCGCAACCCTGCGCGGCCGACGTGCCGTTCTTCGTACACCGCGCGAAACGTCTTCAACAGGTTCAGGTCGAGGTCCTGCACGCGCAGGCCGTCGGGCGCGTCCGCGTCGTGCGCCGCGGGCTCGGGGCGGGCCGGCGGCCGGCCGGTGGCGGAGTGCGTCATGGTGCTTGCCTCGCGGTGACGGAAGGCAGGTGGCCGTAACGCCGCGCATACGCCTTCGCGAAATGGCCGAAGCCGTGAATGCCGTGCGCGATCAGCACGTCGGTCACGCTGCGCGCGTCGCCGCGCTGCAGCGCGGCGTGCACCGCGGCCAGCCGGCGCTCGCGCACGTAGGCGGCCGGCGTGGTGTTCAGGAACGCGCGGAACGCATGCTGGAGCGTGCGCGGCGCGACGCCCGCGACGGCCGCCAGCGCGGCGAGCGCGAGCGGGTCGCCCAGGTGCGCGTCGACGTGGTCGCACGCGCGGCGCACGTACGCCGGCAGCGGCGGCGTGCCGCGCGCGAGCGCGGCGCTGTACGAATGCGGCAGGTGCGTGAGCAGCAGCGCCATCAGCCACGCGGTGAGATCGGCGCCGAACGTCGTGATCGACGTGCCGATCCCCGGCTGCGCGCCGAGCCGGCACAGGTATTCGAAGGTCGGCAGCACGAGCGCCGCGCCCGCACCGTTGCCGCCGGCCGCGAGATCGAATTGCAGCGGCCGCGTGAGCGTCGTGTGCAGCATGTCCTGCAGCTTGCGCTCGAGTGCGCCGCGTTCGAGCCGCAGCACCAGGTTGCGGCAATCGGGGCTCGTGCTCAGGCGGCTCGCAAGCGCCGGCGACGACACCGTCAGCTGGCCCGGCCCGGCGCGTGCGACCACGTCGCCGGCCTGCAGCTCACATGCGCCCGACAGCGTCAGCCGGAACAGGAAATGCCCGGCATCGTCGCCGAACTCGATGCGCGTCTCGCGGCCGTAGCAGAGCTCGAGCAGTGCGCCGTGATGCAGCGGCACCTCGTACAGCTCCGCATGAAACGGATCGCGGCCGTGCGCGGCCATCCGGTGCGGCCCGAGCCGGTGCGCGACCGCGCGTTCGACTTCGTCCGGTGCATGCAGCGTGCCGAGCCGATTCGGCGCATGTCGGGAAAGGGCGATATCCATGCGGTGGCCTCGTGTCGGATGGATGGATGCGACGTCGTGCGCATCGCCGCGATTGCGTTGCGCGAACGGGCGCGCCGTTGCGCGTTTTGAAGCGACGCGATGCGCGCCGCCGCGTAGTCTCGGCAACACTCACTCACCGGGAGACGACGATGAAGGTATGTGTACTGGGCGGCGGCCACGGCTGCCATGCGGCCGCGATCGACCTGTTCGAGAAGGGCCACGACGTGACGTGGTGGCGGCGCGACCGCGAACCGCATGCGCGGCTGCGCGAGCTCGGCGCGTTGCACGTGACCGACTATCGCGGCAGGCGTGCCGTGCCGCTCGGCGACGCGTCCGGCGCGATCCGCCTGAGCGACGATCTCGCGGCCGCGCTGCGCGGCGCGCGGCTCGTCGTGGTGCCGCTGCCGGCCGTCTCGCACGATGCGCTCGCCGCGCAGGTCGCGCCCCTGCTCGAGGACGACCAGGTCGTGTTCCTGCCGCCCGGCACGTTCGGCAGCGTCGTGTTCGCGCGTGCGGCGGCCGATGCCGGCAACCGCGCACGCGTCGCCTTTGCCGAGACCGGCACGCTGCCGTACCTGGTACGCAAGCATGGCGACAACGCGGTCGTGATCAGCGCGTATGCGACGCGCCTGCCGACCGGCGTGTTTCCCGCGAACGCGGCGGCATGGGCTTTCGACGTGCTGCGCGCGGGCTACCCGTCGGTCGAGCCGGTCGAGGATGCGCTGTCCGGCGCGCTGATGAACGCGGGCCCGGTGATTCATCCGCCGCTGATCCTGATGAACGCCGGGCCGCTCGAACACTTCGACGCGTGGGACATCCACAACGAAGGCACGCAGCCGTCGATCCGCCGCGTGACGAATGCGCTCGATGCCGAACGCATCGCGGTGCGCGAGGCACTGGGCTACCGCGCGCCGCATTTCCCGCTGGCGGACCACTACGCGACCGACGGCGACGAATGGATGTACGGGCGCGGCGCGCACGGCAAGCTGACAGACAGCGGCGACTGGCGCGAGAAGATCGATTTGCGCACGCATCGCTACATGCTCGAGGACACCCGGCTCGGGCTGTCCTTCATCGTGTCGTGCGGGCGCCGGGCCCACGTGCCGACGCCCGTTGCGCAGGGGCTGTTGAGCGTCGCGTCGGCGGTGACCGGCCGCGACCTGTATGCGCAAGGGCGCACGCTGGAGGCGCTCGGCCTCGCCGCGCTGTCGCGCGACGCGATGCGCGCGTTGCTCGATGCGGGGTACGCCGCATGACGCCCGCCGCCGACGTGACGCGCGTGCACGTGCTCGGCGCGGGACGCATGGGGCAGGGGATTGCGCTCGTCTTTGCGTTCGCGGGCCTCGACGTGACGCTGATCGACTTCAAGCCGCGCGACGCGCAAGGCTGGCGCGTATTCGAGGATCGCACGCGCGGCGAGATCGCGCGGCCGCTGCATGCGCAGGTGGCACTCGGCCGGATCGATGGCGACCAGGCCGCGGCCGTCGTCGCCCGCATCGCGCTGGTCGCGCGTGATGGCGCGGCGCCCGCGCTGCGCGACGCCGGCATCGTGTTCGAAGCGCTGCCGGAAGTGCTCGACGCGAAGGCCGACGCGCTGCGCTGGCTCGGCGCACATGTCGATGCGCGTGCAACGATCGCGTCGACGACGTCGACGTTCGTCGTCACCGAGTTGCAGCGCCATGTCGCGCACCCCGAACGGATGCTGAATGCGCACTGGCTGAACCCGGCGCTGCTGATGCCGCTCGTCGAGATCAGCCGCAGCGACGCGACCGATCAGCGGGTCGTAGACGCACTGGCCGCGCTGCTCGAACGCGTCGGCAAGAAGCCGGTGATCTGCGGGCCGGCGCCCGGCTACATCGTGCCGCGCATCCAGGCGCTCGCGATGAACGAGGCGGCACGCATGGTGGAAGAGGGCGTTGCGAGCGCCGAGGACATCGACACGGCGATCCGCACCGGCTTCGGCCCGCGTTTCGCGGTGCTCGGGCTGCTCGAGTTCATCGACTGGGGCGGTTGCGACATCCTGTACTACGCGTCGACGTATCTCGCCGGCGAGATCGGCCCGCGCTTCGCGCCGGCCGACAGCGTCGTGCGCAACATGGCGGCCGGGCGCGACGGCGTGCGTAGCGGCGCCGGGTTCCACGATTATGCGCAGGTCGACGTGCCGGCCTACATGCGGCAGCGGCTCGGCGAATTCGCACGGCTGCTCGACCACCTGGGACTGGCGCCGGCGTTCGACGGCGCGCGGCGCAGCACGGACGCATAGGACGGTCGTCGCGGCCCGGTGCGATCGTCGTGCAGCGCACGCGTGCATGCGGTACCGCAAACCGGTGTGTCGTTCGCCGGCCGGAAGCGTCGCGTGCGCGGCGGCTACGCTCATGCCGCGTCGCCGCGCGTCTCGCGCATCACGCACAGCGTCGCGACGGTCACGAGGCCGAGCGCCACGAGGAACAGCGACACGGGCCACGACGCGTGATAGCGCGCGAGCAGTGCGGTCGCGATCAGCGGCGACATGCCGCCCGCGAAGATCGACGCGACTTCATGGCCGAGCGCGACGCCCGAATAGCGCACCTCGGTGCTGAACAGCTCGCCGACCAGCGCGGGCAGCGTGCCGATCATCGCGCCGTGGCTCACCGCGGTGCCGACCGTCAGCGCGAGCCACACGAGCGGCGTCGCGCGCGTGTCGAGCAGCCAGAAGAACGGAAACGCGCACGCGACGAGGCTCAGCGCGCCGATCAGGTACACGGGCTTGCGGCCGATCCGGTCGGACAGCCGGCCCCACGCGAGCATCGCGCCCATTTCGACGATCATCGCGATCATCACGCCGGTCAGCATCACGCCGTTCGGGATGCCGACGTATTTGCCGTAGACGAGCGAGAACGCGAGGAAGATGTACGCACCGCCGTTTTCGGCGACGCGCAGCCCCATCGCGAGCAGGATTTCCTTCGGATGGCGGCGGATGCATTCGACGATCGGCAAGTGCGTGTGCGCGCCGCGCTTGCCGGCCTGCTCGTAGTCGCGGCTTTCCGGCAGGTGACGGCGGATGTAGATGCCGATCGCGAAGATCGCGATGCTCGCGAGGAACGGCAGCCGCCAGCCCCAGGTGCGGAACGCGTCGTCGGGCAGCGCCTGGGCGGCGAGAAACGCGGCCGACGACAGCACGAAGCCGCCGCCGACGCCGAGCTGGCTCCACGCCGCGTAGTAGCCGCGCTGCTCGGGCGGCGCGTTCTCGCTGATCATCAGCACGCCGCCGCCCCATTCGCCGCCGGACGCGATGCCCTGCAGCAGCCGCAGCACGACGAGCGCCGCCGGCGCCCACAGGCCGACCTGCGCGTAGGTCGGCAGCAGGCCGATCGCGAACGTCGACGCGCCCATGATCAGCAGCGTCCACACGAGCGACGCCTTGCGGCCGTAGCGGTCGCCGACATGCCCGAACACGATCCCGCCGAGCGGCCGCGCGACGAAGCCGAGCGCGAACGCGGCGAACGCCGCGAGGCTGCCCGCGAGCGGCGACGCACCGGGCGGAAAGAACACGTGGCCGAACACGAGCGCGGCGGCCGTGCCGTAGACGAAGAAGTCGTACCACTCCATCGCGTTGCCGGCGACGGAAGCGATGACGATGCGGCGAAGCTGCCGGTCGGCGAGCGGCCGGGCGGCGCTCGGGGATTGCACGGTGTCGGTCGGGTACATGGTGGACTCTGAAGGGGGCGGGTGCGTGCCGTCTCTGCGACGCATGCGGCACTGCGGGCTAGTGTTGTCGGCACCGCCGCCCCGGTCAAATCCGCAGAAAAAGGGGAGTGTCATCACTCCCGCAAATGATGGTCGCGGCGCGCACGGCCGTGCCCGCGCGCGCCGGTGCCCGTCACCGCTCGATCTGCCGGTTCCAGCGCGTGTCCCACTGCGCGCGGCGGGCATTGATCGCCGTCCAGTCGACCACCGTCAACTTGCGTACCAGATCGTCGACGTTGCCGAGGCTTTGCTGCATCGCGGCGGGCATCTTCGCGAGGCGATTGGTCGGGATCTGCTTGCCGGCTTCGGCCGCCTTCGTCTGCGCGGGTGCGGACAGCAGGAACTGCGCGAGCTTCTGGGCCAGTTGCGGATCCGGGTTGTTCGCGACCACGCACAGGTCGACGAGCAGCAGCACCGGGCCTTCCTTCGGGTTCGCATACGCGACCGGAATGCCCTTGTCCTGCAGGTCGCCGACGCCGGTCGGCGTCAGCGGGAACAGGCCGGCGTCGCCCGTCTGCACCATCTCGGAGATCTTCGCCGAGTTCGGGATGTACTCGACGACGTTCGGCCCGACCGTGCTCGCCCACTTGCTGAAGCCGGGCTCGACGTTCTGTTCGCTGCCGCCGAGCAGCCGGTTGATCGCGAGAAATCCGTGCAGCCCGAACGTGCTGCTCGACGCGGACTGGAACACGACCTTGCCCTTGTATTTCGGGTCGGCGAAATCCATCCACGACGTCGGCGGCGCCCAGCCTTTCTCCGCGAACAGTTTCTTGTTGTAGGCGATGCCGGTCATGCCGAGCTGCACGCCGGCGCCGATGTCGTCCTTCATCCGCGCGAACGGATACAGCTCCTTCAGCACCGGCGCATCGTCGAGCTTCTGGCACACGCCGAGGCTGACCGCGCGCGCCATCACGCCGTCGTCGAGGAACGCGACGTGGATTTGCGGCTTGTTGCGGTTCGCGAGCAGCTTCGCGAGCACGTCCGACGACGTGCCGGGCACGACGACGACCTTCACGTTGTTCGCCTTCTCGAAGTCGGGCAGCACCTGGCTCGTATAGGCTTTTTCCATCGGGCCGCCGTTCATGCCGACGTAGATCGTCTTCGTTTGCGCGAAGGCGGGCGCGGGCACGCCGGCGCCTGCGATGCAGAGGGCGGCAGCCGCCGCGATCGTTCCGAGCAGTTTCATCGTTGGGTCTCCTCTTGACGGAAAGGGGCAGTCGGCGCGGCTTGGGGGAAGAAGCGGCCGATCGAGAATGCATCGAGTGGCGTGGCGGTTTCGCCGATTGTGACGAGCTCGGCGAGCACTTCGCCGACGCCCGGCGCGAGCAGGAAGCCACCGCCGGAAAAGCCGAACGCATGCAGCAGGTTCGGCGTGGTACGGCTAGCGCCGATGATCGGGTTGTGGTCGGGCGTGCAGCCTTCGACGCCGCTCCACGTGCGGATCAGCAGCGCGTCGCGCAATGCGGGCAGCAGCGCGCACGCATCGCGCATCACCGCGCGCGTCGTGTCGACCGACGGCTGGCCGAACTCGCCGTCGCCGCGGCCGCGCCCGCCGCCGATCACGCAGTTGCCGCGCGCGACCTGCCGCGCGTACACGCCGCCGCCGTACACGCCGAGGTTGTGCGTGATGAACGGCGGCAGCGGTTCGGTCACCCACATGTTCGGGTAGATCGGCTCCATCGGCACGGCTTCGCCGAAGCGCTCGGCGATCGTGTTCGCCCATGCGCCGGCCGAGTTGATCAGCCACGTCGAACTGAACGCACGGCCGCCCGCAAGGACATGAAAACGCGTGCCGTCGTGCCGGGCGTCGTCGACCGGCGTGTGCTCGAACACGTCGGCACCCGCTGCGCGGGCCGCGCGCGCGAACGCGGGCGACACGACACGCGGGTTCGCGTGCCCGTCGGTCGCGCACAGCGAGCCGCCGACCGCCGCGCGGCCGAGCCACGGGTAGCGGCGGCGGAACGCGTCGCCGCGCATCACCTGCAACGGCAAGCCGTGCTCGCCGGCAAGCGTCGCGTAGGCATCGAGCGCCTCGAGATCGGCGTCGCTGCGCGCGAGCCGCAAATGACCCGACACGACGAATTCGCCGTCGATGCCGATCAGCTCGGGCAGGCGATCCCAGATGCGCCGCGCGCGCAGCGCGAGCGGCAGTTGTTCGGCGGGGCGGCCCTGGCAGCGCACGCCGCCGTAGTTCACGCCGCTCGCCTGCGCGCCGCAGTCGCGGCGTTCGAACAGCGCGACGCGCAAGCCGTGCCGCGTGAGCGCCAGCGCAGCCGAAGCGCCGACGAGCCCGCCGCCGACGATCGCGACGTCGTAGTGACGGCGTTCACTCATCGCGTGCCTCGTCGGGAATCGCCGTGACATCGTCGCCCGCGAGCGCGGCCGAGATCGGGAAGGGCTTCACCGGCGGTTGCGCGCGCAACCGGCCGACGTCCGCGAGCGCGCGGCCGGTTTCCGCGGCGAGCACGAGTGCGGTCGCGTCGCCGCACATGCGGCCCTGGCAGCGACCCATCCCGGCGCGTGTCAGCGCCTTCAGCCGGTTCAGCTCGGTCGCTTCGCCGCCGCGGATGCAGCGTCGCAGCGTACCCGCGTCGATTTCCTCGCAGCGGCACACGATCGTGTCGTCCGGGCAGCGCGCGGCGAGTGCGGCGGGCGGCGCGAACGCCGCTTCGAGGCCGGCACGGAACGCGCCGAGCCGGGCGAGCGTGCGATCGAGCGTCGCTACGTCGGGCTTGCCGGCCAGCGACGGCGACGGCATCGCGATACCCGCATCCTCGAGCAACGCGAGCGCCGCGCGTCGCCCGGACGCCTCGGCCGCGTCGGCGCCTGCGATGCCGGCACCGTCGCCCGCCACGTAGATGCCGCGCACCGACGTGCGGCCGGCCGCATCGCGTTCGGGCAGCCATGCGCGGTTGAGCGGATCGAAACGGAACCGGCAGCCGGCGAGATCCGCGAGCTGGGTCTCGGAACGCAGCCCGAAGCCGAGGCCGAGCGCATCGCAGTCGAGCATCCGCGGCGGCGCATCGCCGCCGGCCGCGCGCCATGCGAGGCCCGTTACGTGTCGCTCGCCGAGCACGCGCTCGAGCGTGACGCCGGTTTCGATCGCGACGCCGTGCGCGCGCAGCCAGCCGATGTAGTACAGCCCCTTCGCGAATGTGGACGGCATGCGCAGCAGGGCGGGCGTCGCGGCAACCTGCCGGCGCAGCGGGCTCGTGTCGAGCACGGCTGCGACCTGCGCGCCGGCCTTCGCGTACTGATAGGCGACGAGATACAGCAACGGCCCCGTGCCCGCGAACACGATGCGGCTGCCGATCGCACAGCCCTGCGCCTTCAGCGCGACCTGCGCGCCGCCGAGCGTATAGACGCCCGCGAGCGTCCACCCGGGTACCGGCAGCATGCGATCGGTCGCACCGCTCGCGATGATCAGATGCGAGAACGGCACGGTTGTTTCGCGGCCGTCCTGCAGCGTGTCGACGCGGCCCGCGCCGCACGCCCAGGCGAGCGTGTTCGGCCGATAGTCGACGTGCGGCAGCAACGCGGCCATGGTGCGGTGCACGGCATCGGCCTTCGCGGCCTCGAAGCCGTACAGCACGCGCTTGCCGCGCGCGAACGCGCCGTCGGCCGGCGGCTGGCGATAGATCTGCCCGCCCCAGCGCGCGTTCTCGTCGATCACGACGGGGCGCAGCCCCGCGTCGACCAGCGCCTCGGCCGCGCGCACGCCGGCCGGCCCCGCGCCGACGATCACCGGTCGCAGTGCGTCGCTCATGATGCGTCTCCGGCCGTGGCGGGCTGCGCGCCGGTGAGAATCCGCATGCCATCGGCGATCGGCGTCGAGCAGGCGCGCACGCGGGCGCCGGCTTCGGTGCGCACCCAGCAGTCCTGGCACGCGCCGATCAGGCAGAAGCCCGCGCGCGGCTTGCCGCTGAATTCGCTCACGCGCACGCGGCGCTGCGCGACGAGGATCGCGGTGAGCACGGTGTCGCCGGCGAGCGCCTGCGCGGGGCGGCCGTCGAGCGTGAACGCGACGGCGGCGCGCTCGCGTTCGGCGACGCGCACGAATTGCGCGCCGTCGTCCGCGTTGTCGGTGGAGCGGGAAACGAAAGTCGTCATCAGTGTTGGCCGATCAGGATGCGGTTCAGGCCGTACACGCGATCGAGCAGCAGCATCGCGCCGGCGGTGATGAAGATGACGAGCGCCGATACCGACGCCATCATCGGATCGATCGACTCGGTCGCATACATGTACATGCGCACCGGCAGCGTGACCGTCTGCGGCGACGTGACGAAGATCGACATCGTCAGTTCATCGAAGCTGTTGATGAACGCGAGCAGCCAGCCGCCGGTGATGCCAGGCAGGATCATCGGCAGCGTGATGCGGCGGAACGTCGTCCACGGATCGGCGCCGAGCGAGCATGCGGCCTGTTCGACGCTGCGGTCGAGGCCGGCGACGGACGCCAGCACGAGCCGCATCACGAACGGCGTGATGACGATCATGTGTGCGAGCACCAGCCACGCGAACGAGCCGGTCGCGCCGATCAGCGCGAAGAAGCGCAGCAGCGCGATGCCGAGCACGAGGCCGGGAATCACGAGCGGCGACAGCAACAGGCCGTTCAGGAACGCGCGGCCGGGAAAGGTCGCGCGGCCGATCGCGAGCCCGGCGGGCAACGCGATCGCGAGCGACAGCGTCGCCGACGCGAATGCGAGCTTCACGCTGTTGGCGAACGCGGTGACGAAGTCCGGATAGTCGAGGATCGCGCGGAACCAGCGCAGCGACAGGCCATGCGTCGGCAGCGTCAGCGTTTCGTCGGGCGTGAATGCGACCAGCACGACGATCGCGAGCGGCGCGAGCACGAACAGGATCACGAGCGTATGGAACGCCAGCGCAATGGGGCCGTTCTTTCTCATCGGGAAGCGCCTCCGAGGCTGCGCGCATAGCGGCGTTCGAGCACGCGGTAGTAGGTGAGCATCACGACGAGGTTCGCGACGAGTAGCAGCACCGCGATCGTCGCGCCGAGCGGCCAGTTCAGCGAGCCGAGGAATTCGTCGTAGACGGCGGTTGCCGCGACCTTCAGGCGGCGTCCGCCGAGCAGGCCGGGAATCGCGAAGGCGCTCGCCGACAGCCCGAACACCATCAGGCTGCCCGACAGCACGCCCGGCATCAGCTGCGGCACGACGATGCGGCGCAGCGTCGTGAACGGCGACGCGCCGAGCGACAGCGCCGCGTGCTCGGTCTGCGGATCGAGCCGCTGCAGTGCGGTCCAGACGGGAATCACCATGAACGGCAGCATCACGTGGACGAGCGCGATCACGATCGCGAACGTCGTGTACTCGAGCTTGTACGGCCCGAGGCCGACGAGCCCGAGCGCCTGGTTCACGAGCCCGCTCGTGTTCAGCAGCATGCTCCAGCCGAACGCGCGCACGACGACCGACACGAGCAGCGGTGCGAGGATCGCGAGCAGGAACAGCGAGCGCCACGGGTCGCGCATCTTCGACAGCACGTACGCTTCCGGCGTGCCGATCGCGACGCAGAGCACGGTGGTCAGCGCGGCGATGCCGAACGTGCGCGCGAAGATCGTGTGGAAGTACGACGAGCCGAGCACCTCAGCGTAGTTGCCGAGCTGGAAGGCGGCGATCGGGCCTGTGGCCGGGTCGTATCGGTAGAACGTGAGCGCGAAGGTCTTCGCGAGCGGCACGAGCACGAGCGCCGCGAACAGCGCGAACGCGGGCGCGCACATCAGCCACAGCGGCGCGTGCGCACGCCACGTCGCGCGCAGCGCAACGCCGCCGGTGCGAAGCGGAACGGCGTCGGCCGCGTTGGCCGCCGCGGTCGCGGCCGCGCCCGATGGCGCGAGCCCGGCCGGCGCGCCGTCGGTCGAAAGCGGACGGGTAGGCTGTCGCATTCAGGCCTCCCGGCGCATCACGCGCACCGCGTCGCTGTGCCAGTCGACGCCGACCGGCGCGCCTTCCGCGAGCGGCTCCGCGCCTTCGTTCTGGCAGCACACGAGCACTTCGCCGAGCGCGCTGTCGACGCGGTACAGCCACTGGCTGCCGAGGAAGAAGCGGCTCGTGACGGTCGCGGCGAAGCGGCCCGCGCCGGGTGCGCACAATCGCAGCTTTTCCGGCCGGATGCACACCGACACCGCATCGCCGATGCGCACGTCGCGCTCGCGCGCCGGCAGGTGCGCGGTGCGGCCGGTCTCCGCGAGATCGTGGCCGAGATCGATGCGGATCGCGTCGCCGTCGTGCGCGACGATCGTGCCGGGCAGCAGGTTCGCCTTGCCGATGAACTGCGACACGAAGTGGTTCTCCGGGCGTTCGTACGCGCGGTACGGTGTGTCCGTCTGCGTGATGCGGCCGGCTTCCATCACGACCACGCGATCGCTGATCGACAGCGCTTCCGATTGATCGTGCGTGACCATGATCGTCGTCGTGCCGATCTTGCGCTGGATCGCGCGCAGTTCGAACTGCATCTCCTCGCGCAGCTTCGCGTCGAGGTTCGACATCGGCTCGTCGAGCAGCAGCACCGGCGGCTCGATCACGACCGCGCGCGCGATCGCGACGCGCTGCCGCTGCCCGCCGGACAATTCACGCGGAAAGCGGTGCGCGAGCGCATCGAGGCGCACGAGCGCGAGCGCCGCGCGGATGCGCTCGGCGCGCTCCGCCTTGTCGACGCCGCGCATGTCGAGCCCGAAGCCGACGTTCTCCGCGACGCTCATGTGCGGAAACAGCGCATAGCTCTGGAACACGATGCCGAGCCCGCGGCGGTTCGGCTTCATGTACGTGATGTCCTGCCCGTCGAGCGCGATGCGGCCGCGGGTGACGTCGACGAAGCCGGCGATCATCTGCAGCGTCGTGGTCTTGCCGCAGCCCGACGGCCCGAGCAGCGACACGAATTCGCCTTGTTCGACCGACAGGTTGACGTCGGCGACGGCGGTGAGCGCGCCGAACGATTTCGTCAGATCCGTAAGCGTGAGAAACGACATGGAGCACTCCGGGTTCGCACACCGCATGGCCGGTGCGTCATTGACGCGGACTCTAGCCAGCCATATTTCGGAGCGTCAATTTGGAATTCTGCTCAACGAGATGAATTTCAGAAAAATTCCAGTGAACGGAATGCTTTGCCGAGTCGCCGGAAAATCGTTCCGTTGAATGAAGGGCGGGCAGGTGGTGAAAGATGCGCGTCAATCCCGTGCACACCCGGATGCCGCGCGCATTTTGGCGGCACGACAATGGCGGCTGATGTATTCCGTTCAATGAAATCATCGAGGAGAATCCGCATGCAGGAACCGCATTCGCGCGGAACGTCGCGTGCCGTACGCATGCCGGCCGCGGACGAGGACGCCGCCGTCGATGCGGCCGGCGCGCCGGGCACCGGCATGCTGCAGCGTGCGTTCGCGATCCTGCGCGCGCTGGCCGGCATGCAGCAGGACGGCGTGCGCGTCACGCACCTCGCGAAGGCCGTCGGCCTCACACAGGGCACCGCGCACCGGATCCTGCAATCGCTGATCGCCGAAGGGATGGTCGAGCAGGACGAACAGTCGAAGCTGTACCGGCTGAGCGTCGACTTCTTCGCGCTCGCCGCGCTGGCCGGCAACCCGAGCAGCATGCGCACGCTGTGCCGGCCTGCGCTGCTGCGGCTGTGCGCAAGCCTCGGCGAGACGATCTTCCTGCTCGTGAAGAGCGGCTTCGACGCGGTGTGTCTCGACCTGTGCGAAGGTCCGTTCCCGATCCGCTCGTTCACCGGGGACATCGGCGGGCGCATCGCGCTCGGCGTCGGGCAGGGCAGCCTCGCGATCCTCGCGTTCCTGCCGGAAGCCGAGCGCGAGGAAGTGATCCGCTTCAACGTGCCGCGCATTCGCGGTTACGGCGTGCTCGACGAGGTCTACCTGCGCACCGAGATCGAACGCGTGCGCGAGCTCGGCTACGCGGGCCGCAACAGCGGCGTGCTCGACGGGATGGCCGGCGTCGCGGTGCCGATCCTCGATCGCACCGGCTACCCGGTCGGCGCGCTGAGCGTCGGCACGCTGGCGTCGCGGCTCGGCGACGACCGGATGCCGATGGTCGTCGAGCTGCTGCGGCGCCAGGCCGACGCGATCGGCCCGCGCACGAATCCGTTTGACGCCGCGCTGCGGCGGCCGATGCACGGTCTATCGGGGAAAACCGCATAGGCGCGTCGCGCATTACCGTTTCGTCAGCTTGCTTACGCGAGCCATTCATGTCTGAGCAGAATGCGCCGCGTCCGGCGGGCTTCCACGCTTTCTATCGGCTTGCAGACGCGCGCATTCGCCGCCCGCTTCCCCTTCATCCGTCTCCATTCGATTTTCAACTGCCGGCCAGTTGAACATTTCATTTCTTGATGCGACTGCGGCTGGATACCATCCAGCCACTGTCTATACAAGCCGACCGGCGCGTATGGCCAGCATCAACAAAACACAACACAACATCGACAAGACGGTTTGGAGAGGAGATGACGGAGATGGTGCGAACGATGAGCAGGAAGACGGGCGTCGCGTGCATGAGCGCGGCCATGGCGATGATGGTCGCCGGCGCCGCGCACGCGCAGTCGACGGTAACGCTGTACGGGATCGTCGACGCCGGCGTGACCTACACGAACAATTCGAAGGGCCATGCACTGTGGCAGTTCACGGGCGGCAACGAATCGGGCCCGCGCTGGGGCTTGATCGGCAGCGAGGATCTCGGCGGCGGCCTGAAGGCGAACTTCCGGCTCGAGAACGGCTTCAACGTCGCGAACGGTGCGCTCGGGCAGGGCGGCCGGATGTTCGGCCGCTCCGCGTGGGTCGGCCTGAGCGGCGCGAACTGGGGCGCGGTGACGCTCGGCCGCCAGTACAACTCGACGCAGGACATCCTCGGCTCGCTGCAGATGAGCAGCTTCCTCGCGCAGTACTCGACGCATCCGTTCGACAACGACGACATCAACAATAGTTTCCGCACCAACAACGCGGTCAAGTACGTGTCGCCGACGATCGCGGGCCTGCAGGCGAACCTGATGTACGGGTTCTCGAACTCGACGGGCTTCTCGAACGACAACTCGTGGAGCGCCGGCATTACCTACACGCACGGGCCGCTCAATGCAGGCGCCGCCTATGCGCGCGTGAACCATCCGGCGGCCAGCGCGACGGGCGCCGTCGCGTCGGACAACTACTACCCTGGCTCGGCGTCGGTGTTCGGCGCCGGCCTGTCGAGCGCGGTGCGCCAGCAGATCTGGGGCGCGGGCGGCAATTACACGATCGGCGCGGCGACGCTCGGGCTGCTGTACACGGGCTCGAATTTCGGCCAGGCGACGGGGGGCGCGCTGCGCTTCAACAACTACGAAGGCAGCGTGCGCTACCTGATCACGCCCGCGCTGATGGCCGCGGCCGGCTACACCTATACGAAGGTCGCGCGCGGCGCCGACGACGGTCATTACCAGCAGGTGTCGGCCGGCCTGCAGTACCTGTTGTCGAAGCGCACCGACGTGTACGTGAACGGCTTCTACCAGAAGGCGTCGTCGGGCGTGGGCCACGCGTGGATCGACGGGACCGACGGGCCGTCGTCGACGACGTCGCAGGTGGCGGTGGTGGTCGGCATCCGCCAGAAGTTCTGATGCGCTGACGCGTTCGCGCGTCTTCCGGAGGAGACATAGATGAAATTCAGACTGTTGCTGGCGGCGCTGCCGTTCGTCGGGATGTACACCGGTGGCTCGATCGCCGAGGTGCGGCCGCTGCTGTTCGGCCTGCCGTTCCTGCTCGTGTGGAACCTGATCTGGATGGCGGCGACCGCCGCGATCCTCGCGATCCTGTTCCACCTCGACGAGCGCGACGCAGCCCGCGACGGCCGCACGGGAGACGCGCGATGAACGCCTCGATCATCATCATCGCGGCGTTCGCCGTGTTCGCGCTCGCGATCGGCGTGATGGCGCGGCGCGGCCGCAAGCTCACGCTCGAACAGTGGGCGGTCGGCGGGCGCGGCTTCGGCTCGCTGCTCACGTTCCTGCTGATGGCCGGCGAGGCGTTCTCGACGTTCTCGTTCCTCGGCGCGAGCGGCTGGACCTACAGCAAGGGTGTGCCCGCGTTCTACATCCTGTCGTACGGCTGCCTCGCGTTCGTGATCGGCTACTGGATGCTGCCCGCGGTGTGGCGCTACGCGAAGGCGCGCGGGCTCGTGTCGTTCGCCGACTACTTCGCGTCGAAGTACGACAGCCGCGCGATCGGCGTGTTGGTGTCGGTGGTGGCCGTGTTCGCGATGGTGTCGCTGCTGATGATTCAGCTGCGCGGCCTCGGCGTGATCGTGTCGGAGATGTCGTACGGGCTGATTCCGCAAGCGGCCGCGATCTGGATCGCCGCGACGCTGATGGCCGTGTACATGGTCGTGTCGGGCATCCACGGTTCGGCGAGCATCGCGATCTTCAAGGACGTGCTGATCCTCGCGATCGCGATCTTCCTCGGCCTGTACCTGCCGATGCACTACTACGGCGGCCTCGGCGAGATGTTCGCGAAGATCGACACCGCGCATCCCGAACTGCTGCGCATGCCCGAGCACGGCTTCAACCTGAGCTGGTACAACTCGACGATCCTGCTCACGTCGCTCGGCTATTACCTGTATCCGCACGGCTTCACGGCGATCTACGTCGCGAAGGACGAACGCGCGCTGCGCCGCAACGTGATCCTGATGCCGCTGTACCAGGTGCTGATCGCGTTCCTGTTCCTCGTCGGCTTCGCGGCCGTGATGACGGTGCACGGGCTCGAAGGCGCGCAGACCGATCTCGCGCTGCTGCGTCTCGTGAAGCAGACGTTCCCCGCGTGGTTCGTCGGCATCGTCGGCGGCACGGGCCTGCTGACCGCGCTGGTGCCGGGCTCGCTGATCATGCTGAACGCGTCGACGACGATCGCGCGCAACATCTACCGAGAAGGCTTCGCGCCGAACGCGACCGACCGCGAGGTGACGCGCGTCGCGCGGATCGCGCTGCCGATCTTCACGCTGGTGGTCGTCTACTTCGTGCTGCGCGGCGGCGCCACCTTCGTCACGCTCGCGATCTTCTCGTCGAGCCTGCTCACGCAGCTCGTGCCGATGCTCGCGTCGAGCTTCCTGAAGCGGCCGTTCGGCACGCGGGAAGGCGCGTTCGCGGGGATCGTCGCCGGTGCGATCGTGATCGCGCTGACGAACTACTACGGCGTGACGCTCGCGTCGCTGTTTCCCGGCGCGTCGAGCACGCTGACGTCGATCAACCCCGGGCTCGTCGCGCTCGCCGTGAACGCGGCGGTGTTCATCGCGATCAGCGCGGTGCAGCGCAAGCTGAAGGCGCGCGTGGCCGCGCCGGCCCGCTCCGCGTGACGACCCGATCGGCATGCCGCCGCCGAACCGCCGGGCGACTGCCCGGCGGTTTCTCCGTGCGGCGGCGCTCGCCCCATTCGAACTACAACAGGATTCCGAAACGATGATGACCGATGACAAGGCCGACGACCGGCGCGAAGCAATCGACACCCTGATCGCGAACGGCTGCGTGATCACGATGGACCCGCAGCGGCGCGTGATCGAGAACGGCGCGGTTGCCGTGACGGGCGATCGCATCGTCGCCGTCGGCGACACCGCCGAATTGCAGGCGCGCTTCCGTGCCGCGCGCACGATCGACGCACGCCGCAAGGCCGTGCTGCCGGGCCTGATCGATGCGCATGCGCACGCGGGCCACGCGATGCTGCGCACGATCGGCGGCGCGGACGGCGATGCGTGGTCGGCCGCGGCCGAGACGATCTATACGCGCGCGTCGGACGAGGCGTTCTGGGAAACCGAATCGCATCTCGCGGCGCTCGAACGGCTGAAGGCCGGCGTGACGACCGGCGTGTCGCTGCTCGGCGGCGGCAACTCGATCATGCGCGTCGACGATCCCGTCTACGCGCGGCGTCATTGCGATGCCGTGGTGCGCACCGGCACGCGCTCGATCGTCGCCGTCGGCCCGTCGCGCCCGCCCGCGCCGCGTGCATACACGCGCCACACGCCGGACGGCGGCGACACGCGCGACATCGATTTCGACACGATGTACGACGTGTGCGAACGCATCGTCGACGAATGCCACGGCGACGCCGACGGTCGAATCCGGATCGCGATCACGCTGCCGGTGTACGGGCCCGAGCATGACCCGGAACTCGCGCAGTACGAGCGCGACTTTCGCGACCAGGCCGCACGCTACGGCGCGCTTGCGCGCGAGCGCGGCCTGACGTTCACGCAGGACGGGCACCGCGCCGGCACGCTCGCGTTCGCGCATCGCGAGCTCGGGCTGCTTGGCCCGACGTCGTTCATGTCGCACAGCATCGACCTGACCGACGACGACATCGCCGCATGCGTCGAAACCGGCACCGCGATCATCCACAACCCGAGCGCGATCATGTCGATCATCGGCCGTTGCCCGGTGCCCGAGCTGATCGATGCGGGCGTGACGGTCGCGATCGCGTCGGACGGCGCGGCGCCCGATCGCGGCTACGACATGTTCCGCCACATGTGGCAGTGCATGCACTACCATCGCCGCCATTTCCGCGACCCCGATGTGCTGCCGCACGGCAAGGTGCTGGAGATGGTGACGATCGACGCGGCGAAGGCGCTGTCGCTCGATCACGAGATCGGCTCGCTCGAAGCCGGCAAGCTCGCCGACATCATCCTCGTCGACCTGTTCCGCCCGCACATGATGCCGATGAACATGCCGGTGTATCGCGTGACGTGTTTCGCGAACGCGGCCGACGTGTGCATGACGATGGTCGGCGGCCGCGTGCTGATGGAGGATCGTCGCGTGCTGTCGGTCGACGAGAACGCGATTCTCGAGCGCGTGATGGACGTCGCGGAGACGATGATCGAGCGCAGCGGGTTGCGTCGCCTGCTCGACGCACCGAAGACGCTGTGGGGGCGCAGTCACTACTGAGCGAGGCCGCGCGGGCAGGCATTTGCGCGGTGCGATGTCGGCGAGGCCGGTCCTTTCGGGGCCGGCTTTTTTTCTGGTTTCGCCGCCGACGGACATGCTAGGATTTCTCTCAAACAACTTCGGAGACAGCTATGCCGTTCATCTGCGAAAACGTTGAATGTCGTGCCGTGCTGGCGCGCGGGCAGGTCAAGTCTCGCCAGGATGATGCGGGATGGTGCTTCTACTGCCCGGACTGCAAGGCCAGGAACGAGTTGATGGCGATCGGCACGGCCGGTGGCTCCGTCGAGCTGGTTCAGCCGGAGCGAGCGAGCCCGCCGCACAAGGTCGTCGCGACGGCCCGGCCACTGGACGACGGCAGATACGCGGCGCAGTTGCGCGTTCAGCGGGCGCTGGCGGTGAGGGGAACTTATGCGGCCGAAGAGCACTGGGAACAGCTCGGTGTATTCCCCGATGCGCAGGAGGCCGTCGAGCATGCGAAGTCGTTCGCGACCGACCTGCTGGAGCGGGCGGTCTAGTCACACACGGCACACCGTACACCGGCGATCCACCTGTTTCCCGTCACGACACCGGGCTGCGGCCCGGGTGTCGTGACGGGCCGGGCCGTTACATCACGCCGCCGCCGCTTCTCGCAGACGGAATTGCGCGACGGCATCGCTGAGCCGCGCGCCCTGATCCTCGAGCGACAGCGCCGCGGCGGCCGCTTCCTCGACCAGTGCGGCATTGCGCTGCATCGTCTGCTCCATCTGGATGACCGCGGCATTCACCTGCTCGATGCCGGCGGACTGCTCGTCGAAGGCGATGCTCGTTTCGCCCATGATCGCGTTCACGCGCTCGACCGCGACGACGAGCTCGGTCATCGCCGAACCGGCGAGCGCGACAAGACCGCTGCCGTCTTCGACGCGCTGCGCGGAATTGCCGATGAGTTCGCGAATCTCCTTTGCCGCCGATGCGCAGCGCTGCGCGAGCCCCCGCACCTCGGTCGCGACGACGGCGAAACCGCGCCCTTGTTCGCCCGCGCGCGCCGCTTCGACGGCGGCGTTCAACGCGAGGATGTTGGTCTGGAATGCGATGCTTTCGATCACGCCGACGATGCCGGAAATCCGCGCGGAGCTGTGCGAGATCGCCGACATCGTCTCGACGACGCGCTGCATCGCGTCTCCGCCTTTTGCCGCGATGCCGGCCGCACCCTCGGCGTAAGTGCGCGCATCACGTGCGTTGTCCGCGTTCTGGCGTACGGTTGCCGTCAGCTGCTCCACGCTCGCCGCGGCTTGCTGCAGCGAGACGGACTGCTGCTCGGTGCGCGCGGACAGGTCGACGTTGCCGCTCGCGATCGTGCGCACGTCGCCGACGATCGTCTCGGTGCTCGCGCGCACCTGGCTCACGGTTTCGACGAGGCCGTCCTGCATGCGCTTCAACGCATTCAACAGATACGCCATTTCGTTTTCGCCCGGAATGACGACCGCGCCGGTCAGGTCGCCTTTCGAGATCCTGTCGAAATGCGCGACGGCGAGATGGATCGGCGCGATGATCGCCTTCGCGAGCACGCGCTGCGCCAGGAAGCCGACGACCAGCGCGAAGGCGGCGACCGCCGCCATGGCCCACACGATCCGGTGGAAGCGTTCGCCGGCCGCGTCGTAGCGCGCCTTCTGGCGCGCGACCTGGAACGATTCGAGCGCATCGATCGCTTCCTGGTAGGCGGTGAAGAGGGCCGGCGGCGCGGTGCGGTGCGTGTCGAGGAAGTCGAAGGCGTTGTCGTGATCGAGTTGCGACATCGCTTTCAGGAAAACCTGATCGAGCAACATGCGACGGCGCTGCTGCAGCGTATCGAACAAGGCCTGCTCGTCGGCGTCGCGCGCATGCAGCCGCGAGTACGCGTCCAGTTCGTCGTCGCTCTGCTTGAGGAGCGTGTGGAGCTGCGCGATTTCCGCCTTCGCGGGCTGGCCGGCGCTGATGATCTGCGCGACGTCGCTGACGCGTTCGCGCAGCACGAGCATGCGCTCCGAGCTGGTTTTCAGGTGCAGCAGCGACGCGGTGTCGTCGCGGTACATCGCTTCGAGCGAGCCGTTGCCGGCATAGAGCGCGGCGATGCACGCGCCGACGACCAGTACGAGCAGCGCCGTATAGCCGGCGACGGTCGCGACGAGGCCGCCGCGGATGGTGAGTTTTCGCATGACGTTCCCTTGCCGACGGCCCGACGGGCGGCCGACGGCGGATGTGGATTCCGGATCACGAACGACGACGGGCGCCGCGTTGCAAGGCGGGGCGCCGGGACTGCGAACGGGTTAACGGCGGGCCGGGTGAGGAGGTTTTATCTGCACGCGACGCGAATCTGGATGATTGCGACAGCGGGGGCGGAGGACGGATGCGCGCGCGTGAAGTACGCCGTGTCGATCGTCGAGGCCACGTCGCATGCGCCGCTCGGGATGCACCCGAATCGTCCGTGGCCCCGGCCATCTGCCAGTCGCCATTTCCCGGTCGCCGTCGGCCGGTCGCGACCGGATCTCGGCAATCGACCGATCGCGCTGATGCGTGGCGAACTGCCGGGTGTTGCCCTACGAATCCCCGGCCTTCGCTCGCCTGTCGTCGTATCGCAGGTCGGCCGCCGCGTCCGCGCGGCCGTCAGCCTCCGGTCCTGAACCCCAGTGCCGCGGCCTTCGCGCGCAACTCGGCGAAGCGGTCGACCGCCGGATTGGTTGCGGGATTGGCCGCCATTTGCGACGGATCCACGCCGGTAACCGAACCGGGCGACGAGGGCGCGGTCGTCCCCGGACACGTTCCGCCGAACGGACCTGGCGGGACAGTGAACGCCGGCGCGTCCGTGCGCGGCGCGTCGTTGAAATCGAGCGCGTAAGCGAGATTGAAGGTCGCCGGATCGCTGCCGCGCACGCCGAGCGGCTTCAACCCGAAACGCCATTGCAGCAGCGCGTGAATCGAACTCGGGTCGAACGGATAGCGCGTCACCGCGCCTGCCCGAACGCGCGGGCCGAGCAGGGCGAGCGGCACGCGAAAGCCGAGCTTGCCGTCGTTGCCGAGCGCGAGCTCGTTGTTGCTGATCGGCCGGATCGGCGGCACCACGTGCTCGAGAAAACCGCCCCACTCGTCATAGACGACGATCATCAGCGTGCGGTTCCAGGTGGGACTCATGCGCAGCGCGTCGTACACCTGGTTGAGAAATGCCTGCCCGTCGCGGATGTCCGCATGCGGATGGTCGTCCGCGGACGCACCTTGCAGCTCGCCCGCGAAAACCGGGTCGACCATGCAGAACGGTGGCAGCGTTCCCGCCGCCGCGCTCGACAGGAAATCCGCGAACACATGCGAGATGCCGAGATAGCGCGTGCCATACAGCGCGGTGAACGGCAGGTCGTGGTAGTAATAACTGCAACCGATGCGGGCGTCGCTCAGGTTGTCCCAGATCGTGCGCAGCGACGAATTGTCGGGGGTGTCGGTGAGGCGGTCGGTGGCGCCGCTGTGCAGGTAGAGGCGATTCGGAAACGTATTGGTCAGCACGCCGCTGAAGTAGAAGTCGCCGATGGTGTAGCTGCTTGCCGCCGCGCTGAAGAACGGTAGGTCGGCCGACGTGTAAAAGCCGATGGGCAGCAGGTCGCCCTGGGTCAGGCTCGTCCCGGGCGTCAGGAGCCAGCCGTTCATCTCGCCCGAAGCCAGTTGCGTGCGCGCGCCCTGGTAGGTGTGGTTCGGGTCGTGGTACGCGCATGCCTGATAACCGTAGGCGGGATTCGCCGACAGCGGAAACGGTGCGTTGGTCCCGCCGAACGCGTCCCGGAACTGCCGATTGGCGGGCATCCCCTCGGCACCCGGCACCCAGCTCATGAAATGGTCGAACGATCGATTTTCCATCGTGACCAGCACGATGTGATCGATGCCGGAACTCGCCGGGTCGGGCAACGCCGGCCGCGGCAGGCTGTAGCGATTGCCGCCGTTCGGCGACGGCGTGTCGCCGATCGATGGGGCGGGCGCATTGCCGTCCACGGCCGATATGCCGTCCCCTCCGCCGCCGCAACCCGGCAGTGCGACACTGCCGGCCACCGCGGCAACGCCGGCGAGAAAGCGGCGGCGATTGTAGCGGCGATATGCATTCGTCTCGTCCATGACAACGTCTCCTTCGTTATTAAATGCGGCGCTGGCCAGCCGATCACGCATCGCGGCAGCCGCGAAGCGACGCGCGCTCGCCGTTCGAACAGGCGAGCGGGCGGAAGGCGCAAGCTTCGTTCCTGTCACTGAACGGGTGGCACTTCGTCGGTGGTTGCGAATAGCGAAGCCGTCGTCAGACGATGGGTCGATGCCATTGCACCGGGCGTGGGTCAAAAGGAGTCGACGAACCGGTTCCGGAAAAGAAGAAAGGGGCGTCGCACTTGCATGCGCCGCCCCTTTCGGCCGCCGGCCGCAACCGGCCGAGTCCGTCAGTTGTAGATATCGAACGAGAAATACTTCTTCGCGATCCGCTGATACGTGCCGTCCTGGATCAGGCTGGCGAGCGCCTGGTTGATCTGCGTGCGCAGCGCGTCGTCGTCCTTGCGCACGCCGATCGCGGAACCGACGCCGAGCGTCTTCGGATCATGCAGCGGCGGCCCCGCGAACGCGAAGTTCGCGCCCTTCGCGGTCTTCAGGAAGCCGAGATCGGCCTGTACCGACGATTGCAGCGACGCGTCGAGACGACCGGAAATCAAATCCTGATAGACGAGGTCCTGCGTCTGGTACGTGCGCACGATCACGCCCTTCGGTTCCCAGTACGTGCGCGCATAGGTCTCCTGCGTCGACCCCTGTTCGACGCCGACGCTCTTGCCGGCCAGCGACTCGGCCGTCGGCTGCAGGTTCGCGCCGCGTCGCGCGACGAGGCGCGGCGGCACGTTGTTGATCTTGTCGGTGAACGCGATCTGCGCGAGGCGCTTCTCGGTCACGCTCATCGACGACAGCACGCCGTCGAACTTGCGCGCCTTCAGCGCCGGGATCATCCCGTCGAAGGCGTTCTCGACCCACACGCAGCGCACCTTCATGCGCTCGCAGATCGCGTTGCCGAGATCGATGTCGAAGCCGACGAGCGTGCCGTCGGGTGCGAGCGATTCGAACGGCGCATAGCTGGGATCGACGCCGAGGCGCAGGACGGCCGGGTCTTTCGCGGCGGCGGCGCCGGCCGTCAGCGCGAGCGCGACGGCGATGACGAGCTTTTTCATGATTGTCTCCTTACCGATTGATGTCGTTCTGGGGTGAAGCGAAGGTGCGGCCGAAGGGCGTGACAGCCCGCGCCCGGCCATGCGCGGGCGGCTGGACGAGCGCCGCAAGCGGCCGGCGATCGTCCGGATCAGGGAATCCGGTGGTGCGGTGTCAGCGCGCGGCGCCGGTGACGCGCGCCATGCTGCGCCGGTAGCCGGCGGGCGAGAACGTGGCGTTCAGCGCGGCCATCGACGCGATCACGCCGAGATGCATCCACCACGCGATCGCGAAGCCGCCGCCGGCGTCGCGCAGCCAGCCGATCAACCACGGGCTCGCGGCGACGGTCAGGAAGCCGACGCCTTGCACGAACGCGGCGAGCGCACCCGCGAGCCGCGCATCGGGCAGGTGATCGAGCGTGACGATCAGGCTCATCGAGAAGAAGCCGCCGAGCCCGATGCCGACGCTCGCGACCCACACCCACGGCGCGAGCGCGGGCATCGTCGCGAAGCCGGCGAAGCCGGCCGTCTGCAGCGCGAGCGTGAGCCACAGCACCGGGCGGCGATCGTGCGAACGTTTCGCGAACATCGGCATCGCGAGCGCGCCGGCCGCCTGGAACAGCGCCATCCACGCGAGCAGGTTGCCGCTCGCCTGCGGGTTCATGCCGACGCTGCGATAAAACGCGGGCAGCCACGCGACGAGGCTCGCATAGCCGCTGTTGCTGAGGCCGAAGAACAGCGCGAGTTGCCATGCGCGCGGAATGCGTACGAACGCGGCGACGGGCGCCGTTGCCGCCGCCGCATGCAGCGCGTCGCGCGGCGCCTTCGCGCGCCACAGCGCGAGCGTGACGAGCGCGGGCACGGCCCACACGGCGAGCGACAGATGCCAGCCGCCGTGCGCGGCGAGCCACGGACTCGCGACCGCGCCGAACGCACCGCCGCCGACCAGCGCGGCCGAATAGAGGCCCATCGCGAGCGGCAGCCGGTCGACGAACCAGCGCTTGGCGAGGCCCGGCGCGAGCGACTGCACCACGGCGACGCCCGCACCCGCGATGATGGCCGTGACGGCCAGTCCGGTGCTGCCGTCGCTCCACAGGCGCGCGGTACAACCCGCGGCGATCAACGCCAGCGCGGCGAGCAGCGCGCGCTGCTCGCCGACGCGCCGCGCGAGCCCGACGCCGAGGCCGGCGACGACACCCATCAGCACGAACGGCAGCGTGGTCAGCAGCGCCGCCGCGCGGAAACCGAGGCCCGTGTCGGCACGCACGAGGTCGAGTACGGGGCCGAACGCGGTCAGGAACGGACGCAGGTTGAGCCCGGCCAGCACCAGCAGCGCGAGCGCGCCATAGGACACGGAAGCCGCGTGCGGGCGGGAAACGGCTTGCGCGGTGCCGGGGTCGGTCATCGGAATGCTCCAGAGGGGGCCGGTGGCCCTGTGATGCGATGCCGAAAGGGTAAAGGCGCGCTCGTCCAGGGGAAAATTAAATATTCGACTGGCGATCAGTGCGGTTTGCGATGGCGCGGTGCCGCGTGACGGGGCCGGATGGGCAATGTGCAGCGCGCGTGCATAACGGGCGCGCAGGATGCACGCCCGTTTCCGCGCTCCTTCATTCGACCGGATGCAGATCCTGCAGCAAGGTCGGCACGAGCTCCGACACGGTTGGGTGGATGTGCATCGTGCGGCTGATCGTCGTGTACGGCGCGCCGGCGGCCATCACGTCGAGCATGCCGTGCACGACCTCGTCGCCGGTCACGCCGAGGATCGACGCGCCGAGAATCGCATGGCTGTCCGCGTCGACGATCACCTTCATGTAACCCAGGCTCTCGCCTTTTTCCACCGCACGGCCGACGCGCGTCATCGGCCGCGTGCCGACCAGCAACCGGCGGCCGGTCTGCTTCGCTTCCGCGAGCGTCATGCCGATGCGGGCGAGCGGCGGATCGATGTACATCGCGTACGCGTTGATGCGGTCGGACACCTTGCGCGGATCGTTGTCGAGCAGGTTGGCCGCGACGATCTCGTAGTCGTTGTACGCGGTATGCGTGAACGCGCCGCGCCCGTTGCAGTCGCCGAGCGCCCAGATGCCGGGCACGCTGGTGCGCAGCTGGTCGTCGACCGTGATGTAGCCGCGCGCGTCGGTCGCGACGCCGGCCCGCTCGAGTCCGAGATCGTCGGTGTTCGGCACGCGGCCGACCGCGAGCAGCAGGTGCGAGCCCGCGACCTCGCGGCGGCCGCCGGTGCAGTCGAGGCCGACCGCGACGCCGTCGCCGTCGCGCCGTGCGCTCAGGCAGTTCGCGTCGAGTTGCACGTCGATGCCTTCGTTCTCGAGAATCTCGCGCACGGCCTGCGACACGTCCTCGTCCTCGCGATGGATCAGGCGCGCGCCTTTCTCGACGATCGTGACCTTCGAGCCGAAGCGGCGATACATCTGGCCGAATTCGAGCCCGACGTAGCTGCCGCCGATGATCACGAGATGCTCCGGCAGGAAGTCGACGTCCATCATCGTCGAGTTGGTCAGATAAGGCACCGAGTCGAGGCCCGGCATCGGCGGGATCTGTGCGCGTCCGCCGACGTTGATGAAGATGCGTTCGGCCTCGAGCACGTCGTCGCCCACGCGCACCGCATCGGGCCGTTCGAATCGGGCATGACCCTGAAACACCGTCGTGTGGTCGAGCCCGCGCACCCATTGCTCGACGTTGTGGTTCGAGCGGCCGGAGATCCGGTCCTTGCGCGCCTTCACGGCCTTCATGTCGACGCTGACGGGGCCGACCGACACGCCGTATTCTTCCGCGCGCCGCGCGAGTTGCGCCGCATACGCGCTTGCGATCAGCGTCTTGGTCGGGATGCAGCCGGTGTTCACGCAGGTGCCGCCGAAGCGGCCGCGTTCGACGATCGCGACTTTCATGCCGGCGCCGGCGAGCCGCGCGGCGAGCGGCGGCCCGGCCTGGCCCGTGCCGATGACGATCGCATCGAAGTGTTGCGTCATGACGTCCTCCTGCGCTGGTTCAACGTGGGAAGGGACCACGCGCAAGCCGCATGCCGCGCCGGCGCGCGCCCGAACGACGACGAGCGCTTATGGTAGACCGGTTGGCGGGGGGAGGCGAGTCGTACGGATGCGGGCGACGCGGAACATTGTTCATGACGGCCGGCAGGCTTCATGGCCGGCGGCAACGCGGCTGTGCGCCGGTGGATGATTGCGCTGCGCGGGCCATTCAGTCCTTGCGCCGCCATTGGCCGAACGACACCGGCCGGTGCGCGTCGGCGCGCGTGACGGTGACTTGGTCGGGCTTGTCGTCGAGCGGAAACGATTCGGTGTAGATCTCGCTGGAGAACAGCCAGCCGCGGGTGCGCGGGTCGTAGCGGAACGTCACGAAGTCGCTCCAGTGTTGCCCGCAGGCGACGAAGTTCTGCACGGTGAAATAGCGGCCTTTCACCGCGAGGCCGCTGTCGGCGGCGTCTTCGGGATCGAACGGATCGCACTGGCCGCCTTCGTTCGCGCGCAGGACGACGTGGTCGTTGCGCGCGGCGAGCCGGTATGCGCGATCGGGCTTCTCCTCGAAGATCAGCAGCGGGCGCGGCGACGGCTGCGCGCGCGTATCGGCTTCGCGATGCACGACGACGAGCAAGCTGCGCCGTCCGTTGCCGAGGTCCGGCCCTTCCTGCGCGACGAGCGGCCGGTAGCCGGACGGCAGTTGCGTCGCGACCGATGGCGGCAGGTCGCCGGCGCGTGCGCCGGACGACAGCGTGGCGAGCAGCGCAACCAGGGCGCAGCGTGCGGCGGCGCCCATCACAGATCCCGCCCGAGGAACTCGGTGCCCGGCACCGGATTGAACGCGACCGGCGGCGCGGGCGTGAAGCCGAGCGAACCATACAGTTGCCTTGCGGCGACGAACTCGGGCAGCACGTCGAGGCACATCCGCGCATAGCCGGCCGCCTTCGCGTCGCGCAGCAGCCGTTCGACGAGCTGGCGGCCGGCGTTCAGCCCGCGCGCGTCGGGACGCACGTAGACGCGCTTCATCTCGCACGTCGTCGCGTCGATTTCCCGAAACGCCGCGCAGCCGACCGCGCGCTCGCCGTGCCATGCGAGCAGCAGTTGCCCGCGCGGGGCCGCGTATTTGCCCGGCAGCGCGGCGAGCTCCGGCTCGTAGTCCTGGAACGCGAGGCTGACGGTGGGGCTTGCGATGTACTCGCGGAAGATCGCTTCGACGACGGCGGCATCGTCGGGATAGCGGGCGGCGCGGATCTCGATCATGGGGCGGGGCGCGAGGGCGGGAACGGCAGCCAGCATAGCAGCGCGCGGGCGCTTTCGGCGGGCGGCGAAGCGTGCCAGAATCGTCGGCTTCAGCGTCGGCGATCGATGCAATGCGACTCGATTCTCGACGCGACACGCAGGCACCGGTGTTTCGGCGCCGTCGACCAAGGAGACTTCGATGACTGCATCGGCTGCCGTACTCGCCATTCTGGCCGCGCTGTGGCTTGGCGCAATGATTCCGGGACCGAGTTTCGTGCTGGTCGCGCGCAATTCGATCGGGCTGTCGCGCCGCGACGGGCTCGCGACCGCGCTCGGCATGGGCGTCGGCGGGATCGCGTTCGGCGGCGTCGCGCTGGCCGGGCTCTACACGCTGCTGCAGGCGGTCGAATGGCTGTACGTCGGGCTCAAGGTGGCCGGCGGCGCATACCTGATCTACATGGCGTCGAAGATCTGGCGCGGCGCCGACCGGCCGATCGCGATGGACGACCCGCAGGCCGTCGTCGCCGGCAGCGCGCGCAAGTCGTTCTGGACCGGCCTCACGACCCAGCTGAGCAATCCGAAGACGGCGATCTGGTACGGCAGCATCTTCGCGGCGCTGTTGCCGCAGCATCCGCCGCTGTGGTGCTACCTGGCGCTGCCGCCGCTCGTGTTCGGCGTCGAATTCGGCTGGTACACGATCGTTGCACTGTGCTTCTCGACTCGCCGGCCGCGCGAACTCTACCTGCGCGCGAAGAAGTGGGTCGACCGCGTCGCGGCCGGCGCGATCACGCTGCTCGGCCTGCGGCTGATCCTGAACGCGCCGAAAGCGGGGATCTGACGGCAGGCGGTGCCACTCGCGCGCACCGCCGTTTCATTCCCGCCGGGCATGCCGGCGCGGCCGGTCAGTCCGTCCGGTGGCGGGACGGTCCGAACCGGGCGATTCTTTTGGGCCCATCCGCCCCGTCCATCAGCCCATCAGCCCATCCGCCCAATCCGCCCAATCCGCCCATCCGCCCAATCCGCCCAATCCGCCCAATCCGCCCAATCCGCCCAATCCGCGCGCGCGAGCGCGCGTCACACCGCCGGAAACCGCTCCAGCAGCGCCGCGAACCGCGCCTCGTCCGGAAACGCCTTCACTTCATACCGCACCGGCCGATGCGCGGTGGCCGTCATCAGGTCGCTGCACGCGTTCCGCAGCGCGGCCATCGGCACGTGCGCCGACTGCCGCGTCGCTTCCCGGTAGAGCACGACGATGTCGGTCTCGGGCAGCAGCGTCGGCACGCCGTCGCTCCACACGCTGACACTGAACAGCTCGCCGTTCTGCCGTCGATACACGGTGTAGGTCGCCACGAAGATGTCGGTGCCGTCCCGCTTGTGCAGGTCGTCCAGCTGCGTGCGCTGATCCTGGTAGTCGCCGGCGAGTTCGTCCACGCGCAGCGCGTGCAGCTTCGCCTCCAGTCCTGCCGGGATGAAGTTCCGCCACGCGGCGCCGTCCCAGCGCAGCATCAGCGGCGGCAGCGGACGCGGCTGCGCGCGCGCGTGTTCGGCAAGTTCGACCATCGTCGCGAGCCCGGCCGCGTTGCGGTCGCCGGTGAGCAGCAGCACGGCCCGGTTCGGCGCCATCACCACCGGCGCGCCGGAGATCGGCTGGCGATGCAGCAGGTCGGTCAGCAGCAACCGCGCCGCGTCGTAGTAGTCGCCGAACTGCGACAGGAACGCGCCGTCGCGCAACGCGACCCACGGTGCCGATGACGCGCCGCGCAGGTTGTCGATCGCGATGTCGCAGGCGGCGTCGAAGCTGACGCCCCATTCGGCGAGCCGCGCGCTCGTCAGCCGCGCGACGCTGAATTCGCCGTCGTACGCGATGCCGATCTCGAGGTTCTCGCACAGTGGCCGGAACGCCACCTCCGACGCTTCGGGCTGTCCGGCGAGCTGCAGCGCGACCGTGCCGCGCTCGGTCGCGCTGCGGATCACGGGGCGCAGCCGCGCGCGCACGTCCGCGAAGTTCGCCGGAATCTCGTGCTGCATCATCGCGTTCGCCTGGCGCAGCAGCGTCGCTTCGCGCTCGGTGGGCTTCGCGTCCGCGTAATCGCGGAACAGGTTGTGGAGGTTGATGATGTTCGACGGGGCATCGGCTTGCACGAGACGGCCCTTGTCGTGTTCGTGAAGCCACTCGCGCGTGTCGCCGGTCGCGCGCAGCGCGGCGATCAGGCGTTCGGCGAAGTCCTGCCGGCTGGGCGGTTTGCTGAAGCGCTCGCGCAGGCGCGCGACGAAGTCGGAAATCATCGTATGCGGTCGGGCGGGCCCGTCTGTTATTGATCTCTCGTTGTCGTGAGCGGCGGCACCCGTCTGCCGGGGGCGCGCCGCCTGCGGCCCGCGGATATCGGCCTGATATCCGTCACGCGTCCGGCGGACCGCGCGCCGGTTCAAGGAGGGCGCGGGCCCGCATTGGGCGCGATCGCATGGCGGGTGTGGCGATGGTACCGCACGTCCGTGACGGAGTCGCACGCAGGTGAACATTAGTGACCCGGCGTGACCCGGCGTGACCAGCACCCGCCGGGGCGGTTCCACCAGGCGGCCGAACGTCTCGCCGGGCCGGCTGCGAAAGGCGTCCAGACATCTCACCAGCGCCGCGCCGGCGCACCGGGAAACCCCGACGACCGCCCCGCGAGCCTTGTACGGCGGGCGTTCGCGCCGGTTGCGCGGCGTGCCGTGCCGGGCCGCTTCCCCGATTCTGGCGGCCGACCTCCCGACGACGTGTAAACTGCTGCCTTTTTTGACGGTTTGCAGCATGGTGCAAGCACCCCCGCGCCCGGCACTGAGCGGCCCGACGCTCGTCCGGCTGCTCGCGCGCCTGACCGATGCCGACGTCGCGGAATCCCGGCAGACGCTGTCGGACCGCCTGAGCCAGTGGCTCGGCTGGACCGACGCGATCACGCTGTCGTCCGCGCTGAATGCGAGCCCGCCCGGCGTCGCGGCCGGCGTGCGCGGTTACGACGCCGAGCGCGACTGCGCGCGCGTGCGTCACGACCTCGCGCAGGCGATCACGGCCGCCCATCGTCCGCGTACGCGGCGGCGCCCCGGCGAAATGCCGCCGCCGCCCGCCGACACGGCGGACTTCGCGGATTTCCGCCAGAGCTGTCTGTCCCTGCAGCAGGAAATGGAAACGGCGATCGGCCAGTTGCGCGGCCGCCTGCGGGTCGCGCTGGCCGCGCGCGCGTCCGGGATGGCGCGGCTCGCGGCGCTCGACGCGATCATGGAGCGCGTGCTCGGCGCGCGCGAGCGCAGCCTGCTGTCCGCCGTGCCCGCGCTGCTCGGCACGCGCTTCGAGCGGCTGCGCGACGCGGAACGGCAGGCACTGGCCGACGCGCAAGCGGCGGCCGCTGCCGATTCCGACGGCGACGCACCGCCCGCCGCGGCGATCGTGCCCGGCACGTGGCTCGACACGTTCCGCAACGAGATGCAAAGCATCCTGCTCGCCGAACTCGAAGTCCGGTTTCAAACGGTAGACGGGCTGCTCGCGGCCCTTCGTACCTGCTAATCCCTACGCTATGTCCAGAATTCGTCTTGATCTCGTTGTCTTCATCGCCGGCCTGCTCGCAGTGTGCTGGATCGGCGTCGGCTATGTCGCGTCGAACCCGCTCGCGACGGCCGTCACGCTGCTGATCGGCGCGTGCTACGTCGCCGGTGCGTGGGAACTGCGGCGCTACCGGCAGGCGACCGCCACGCTGTCGCGCGCGGTGGCCGGGCTGACCGAACCGCCGGCGCAGCTCGACACCTGGCTCGACACGCTGCCCGCGGGCCTGCGCGGCGCCGTGCGGGCGCGCGTCGAAGGCGCGCGCGTCGCGCTGCCGGGCCCGTCGCTGACGCCGTATCTGGTCGGCCTGCTCGTGCTGCTCGGCATGCTCGGCACGCTGCTCGGGATGGTCGTCACGCTGAAGGGCACGGGCGCCGCGCTCGAAAGCGCGACCGATCTCGATGCGATCCGCGCGTCGCTGATCGCGCCGGTGAAGGGCCTCGGCTTCGCGTTCGGCACGTCGATCGCGGGCGTCGCGACGTCGGCGATGCTCGGCCTCCTGTCCGCGCTCGTGCGCCGCGAACGGCTCGACGCGGGCCAGCAACTCGACGCGAAGATCGCGACGACGCTGCGCGTGCATTCGTCCGCACACCAGCGCGACGAATCCTTCCGGCTGCTGCAGCGCCAGGCCGACGTGATGCCGGCCCTGGTCGACCGGCTGCAGACGATGATGACGACGCTCGAGGCGCGCAGCGTCGCGCTGCACGATCGCCAGATCGAAAGCCAGCAGGCGTTCTTCGATCGGACCGAGCGCGCGTATGCGGGCCTGGCGTCGAACGTCGGCGATGCGCTGAAGGAAAGCGCCGCCGAAAGCGCACGGGTGGCCGGTGCCGCGCTGCAGCCGGTCGTCGCGGCGACGATGACGGGGCTCGCGCAGGAGATGGCCGCGTTGCGCGACACCGTGACGGGCGCCGTGCAGCGTCAGCTCGACGGGCTGACCGACGGTTTCGAGAAGACCACCGGGAACGTGACGGCCGTCTGGAACCGCGCGCTCGACGAGCAGCGCTGCGCGGGCGACGCCGTCGCGCAGCAATTGCAGACGACGCTCGGCCAGTTCACCGACACCTTCGCGCAGCGGTCGACGGACCTGCTCGACGGCGTCGCGACGCGCCTCGAATCGACCGAAAGCCGGCTGTCCGACGCGTGGCGCGATGCGCTCGCGCGCCAGGAGCAGGTCGGCGCGACGCTGGCCGGCCAGCATGCGCAGGCGCTCGGCGAAGCCGCCGCGACCTTCGAGCGGCATTCGGGCGCGGCGCTCGCCGCGATGCGCGAGTCGCATGCGGGGCTGCAGACGCAACTGGCCGCGCGCGACGAGGAACGCCTGGCGGCGTGGAATGCATCGCTGACGGCGATGGCCGCGAAGCTCGGCGACGAATGGCAGCGCGCGAGCGCGCACAGCGCGGGCCGTCAGCAGGAAATCTGCGATGCGCTGGCGCAAACGACGCGCGATCTCGCGGCACAGGCGTCTACGTTCGAACAACGTTCGAGCGATTTGCTGTCGACGATCCGCGACTCGCACACGGGGCTGCAAACGCAACTCGCGGCACGCGACGAGGAACGTCTGTCCGCATGGAACGACTCGCTGGCCGCAATGGCGACGAAGCTCGGCGACGAATGGCAGCGTGCCGGCGTGCACAGCGCGGGCCGTCAGCAGGAAATCTGCGATGCGCTGGCGCAAACGACGCGCGATCTCGCGGCACAGGCGTCTACGTTCGAACAACGTTCGAACGATCTGCTGTCGACGATCCGCGATTCGCACACGGGGCTGCAAACGCAACTGGCCGCGCGCGACGAGGAACGTCTGTCCGCATGGAACGACTCGCTCGCCGCGATGGCGACGAAGCTTGGCGACGAGTGGCAGCGCGCGGGCGTGCACAGTGCGGGCCGTCAGCAGGAAATCTGCGACGCACTCGCACAAACGACGCGCGATCTGACCGCACAAGCCGCGACGTTCGAGCAACGTTCGAACGACCTGTTGTCGACGATCCGCGATTCGCATACGGGCTTGCAGACGCAACTCGCGGCACGCGACGAGGAACGCCTGTCCGCATGGAACGATTCGCTGGCCGCGATGGCGGCGAAGCTCGGCGAAGAGTGGCAGCGCGCGGGCGTACACAGCGCGGGCCGTCAGCAGGCAATCTGCGACGCACTCGCACAAACGACGCGCGATCTGGCGGCACAAGCTTCCACGTTCGAACAACGCTCGAACGACCTGCTGTCGACGATCCGCGATTCGCACGCCGGCCTGCAAACGCAACTGGCCGCGCGCGACGAAGAACGCCTGTCCGCATGGAACGACTCGCTCGCCGCGATGGCCGCCGCGCTGCGCGACGAATGGGCGCAGACGAGCGCGCAGGCCGCGACGCGCCAGCAGGACATCTGCGACACGCTGACCCGCACCGCGAACGACATCACCGCGCAGGCGCAGGTGCATGCAAGCGACACGATCAACGAGATCTCGCGCCTCGTGCAGGCCGCATCGGAAGCGCCGAAGGCCGCGGCCGACGTCGTCGCCGAACTGCGCCAGCGCCTGTCCGACAGCATGGTGCGCGACACCGCGATGCTCGAGGAGCGCAGCCGCCTGCTCGCGACGCTCGAGACGCTGCTCGGCGCGGTCAATCACGCGTCGACCGAACAGCGCACCGCGATCGACGCGCTCGTCAGCACGTCGGCCGACCTGCTCGAGCGTGTCGGCGCGCGCTTCAACGACGCCGTCGATGCCGAAACGCGCAAGCTCGATTCGGTCGCCGCACAGGTCACGGCCGGTGCGGTCGAGGTCGCGAGCCTCGGCGATGCATTCGGCGCGGCCGTGCAGGTGTTCGGCGAGTCGAACGACAAGCTGCTGAACCACCTGCAACGCATCGAGGCCGCGCTCGAGAAATCGCTCGCGCGCAGCGACGAGCAGCTCGAGTACTACGTCGCGCAGGCGCGCGAGGTGATCGACCTGAGCATGATGTCGCAGAAGCAGATCGTCGAGGACCTGCAGCAGATCGCCGGTCGGCGGGCATCGGTCGGAGCGTAACGCATGCACGACGAAATCGACGACGGCGCGCCTTCCGCGCCGGTGTGGCCCGCGTTCGCCGACCTGATGTCGGTGCTGCTCGGCGCATTCGTGCTGGTCCTCGTCGGCGTGATCGGCATGCAGTTGCAGCTCACGTCGAAGCTCGAGGAAGCGGTGCGCGCGCGCCAGCAGGAAGCGCAGCAGCGCAAGTCGCTCGAGGAGGCGCTGGCCGGGCCGCTCGCGGCCGGCCGCGTGACACTCGTGAACGGCCGCATCGGCATCAGCGGCAACGTGCTGTTCGCGCTGAACTCCGACCAGTTGCAGCCCGAGGGTCGCGACCTGTTGAAGACGCTGGCTGCGCCGCTGGCCGCCTACCTGACGACGCGCGACGAGATCCTGATGATCAGCGGCTTCGCCGACGACCAGCAGGTGCGCGCCGGCAACCGCCAGTTTGCGGACAACTGGGAACTGTCGGCCAAGCGCGCGCTGACGGTCACGCGTGCGCTGATCGACGCCGGCGTGCCGGCGAAGTCGGTGTTCGCGGCCGCGTTCGGCTCCGAGCAGCCGGTCAGCTCGAATGCGGACGATGAAGGCCGCGCGAAGAACCGTCGCGTGGAGATCGCGCCGGTGCCGCGCAAGACCGCGTCGAGCGGAGGGAAGGCGAAGTGACGGACGACGCGACGCACGTGCGCGCGACGCTCGACGCGTGGCGCGAGCAGGGCGCCGACCGGCTCGATCCGGTGCGCTTCCATCGGCTCGACGCGCTCGAGAAGCGCGCGGCCGCGCTCGACGGCGATGCGCGCGCGTTGCTCGACGCGCGGCTCGCGATGCTGCTGGAAGGGTTTGCGCAGATCGTCGCGCGAGCTGGTGAAGCGGCAGCCGCCAGCTCGGCGGCGCAAGCGAACGCGCAGGCGCCTGCGCGTGGTGCGATAGGCGGGCTCGTCGAGCGCCTCGCGCGCGATGCACAGGCTGACCGGCGCGGGATCGATCCCGCGCTGATCGACTACTTCCGCGCGATGTGGTCGAGGGTCCGCACCGAACAGCAGTACCGCCAGTCGCTCGACCAGGTGCCGCGCAACGCGGGACCGCTCAATTCGAACAGCCTCGTGCACCGGTCGCTCGCGACGATGCGCGAGCTGTCGCCGGAATACCTGCAGCAGTTCCTGTCGTACATCGATGCGCTGGCATGGCTCGAGGATCTGGCCGGCGGCGGCGCGCAGCCGGAGAAGGAGGCGCCGCGCGCGAAAGCCGCGAAGACGCTGAAACCGGCGAAGAAGACTACGCGCACCAAGGTGCGATAACGCACGCGCTTGCGTCGCGCCGATCGTTGTCTAGCGAGCGGTCGCCTGCTCGTCGATCGCCGCGCGCAGCGCGTGCAACGCGTCGGTCAGCGCCGATGCGAACGGTGGATGCGCGGCGATGGCCGCCGCGTCGAGCCGGCTGCCGAGGATCGGCAGCGCGATCGACGCGCGCTCGACGATGCACGCCGACATCACCGACAGCGTTTCCCGCAGCGCCGCGTCCGCATGCGTCGCGCGCGGCGACGCGTTCAATACAGCGACCGGCTTGTACACGACGGCCTCGCATCCCACGATCCAGTCCAGCGCGTTCTTCATCACGCCCGTCACGCCGTGCGCGTATTCCGGGCTCGCGATCAGCACGCCGTCTGCGGCGTTCAGCCGCTCGATCAGGTCGCGCACCGCGGCCGGCGACGGATCTTCGATATCGGGGTTGAACAGCGGAAACTCGCCGAGACGATCGAAACGCGTGATGCGCATCCCGCGCGGCGCAACGCGGGCGGCTGCGTCCAGCAGCGCAGCGTTGCACGACTGCGCACGCAGGCTGCCGCACAGTGCGACGATGTCGATGCGGTGCTCGGAATCGGTTCGGGGTTCGGTAGTCATCGAGGAGCGTAGGGGTGGGAGTCTTGCGCGGCGACGGCGCGCGGATCCGCCGGATTATCGCATCGGCGCGTGAGCAACGTGCCGTGCGTCAGCGACGCGGCGCAGGTGATGCGATTCGCGTCCGTCCCGCGGCAACTGCGTGTCCTGACGCTGGGCGGCAACCGTGTCGCGCATCCCGGTTGCCCGTGCCAGGTCACCGAGTGTCCATCCATTGCCGAGCAACAGGCGGCGCGTATGCAGCGCACCGTACACGTCGTCCGCGACGATTTCGCCGAGATAGCGCAGCGCGCGGCCTTCGACGTCGACGAAGCCGTGCCGGTAGTCGTGCGCGAGCGCGGTCCACAGCTGCGCCGCGCCGACCGACTGGCGTGCGCCACTGATCAGGCAGAGACCCGCGTCGAGTCCCCATCGATACAGCGTCGTCGCAAGCCCCTTGCGTTGCGCGGACCCGCGCAGCCGCGTATGCGGCGCGCGCAGGTAGCGGTCCGCGCGGCGCGGCAGTTCGGGAAGCCGGTTGAAGATCGTGTAGCCGGCGAACTGCCGGGCCGACGGATCCTCGACGTAAAGGAAATATTCGCCGTCGGCCTCGCGGTGGCGGACGATCAGGCCCGAGTCGCCGAGCGCGACGGCCGGCAGGCCGTGCAGGCGATCGCCCGGCTGGTGCAGACGCGCATGGAGCGTGTCGAGTTCATCGTCGATGTCGTGCTGGGAATGCTGTACGTCGATACGCATGGCAAAAGGCGCCCGTCCCGGGCGCATCGAGAAAGGGGTTCATCGCAAGCGGGAAAGGAAATGGCAGCGGCCCCCGGGCTCGACGTGCGAGCCGGGGCCGCGAATCAGCTGGGGATGTGCTGGAAACCGGCGGCGATCGCGGCGAGGCCCGCGATGCAGAGTGCGAACAGGATCAGGACTTTGTGGATCACGCCTCTCTCCTCATGTACGCGCGGCGCCGAACGGCGGTGCCGCGGAGACGGTGATGGCGGGCACGGCCCGCGCGGCCGTCGTGCGGGACGACGGTCGAAGGTCCGGGCGGCAGGCGCGCGGACGGTCAGCACCATACGCGACGGGCACGAGGCGGGCAACCGGACGGCGGGAGAAAAGCGCCGAAACGCGGGAATCGGGGGTGTTTCGCGACAATCGGTCGCAAGGGGCGGGCGTGTCGATGTCGCTTGCCGGCGTTTGTCTCGAAATTACACACACTTCACGGCAAACGAACTTCATCAGGATTTGCTCATGGGAGCGGGCCCGTCCACGGATCGCTGAGCCGCAACGACCTTCTTCACCCGGTGGTTGCGGCGATCTCGTCGCGCCGCCGCCTCACCCCGCCTTCCGCACCCCGAACGCCTGCCTGATCCGCGCGAACAACCCATGCTGCGCGATCCATTCCGCATACGCGCGATAGTCAGGATCACGCATCAAATGACGTTCCTCCGTCTTCGCCCGCGTGTAGTAGATCAGATTGACCGCGACGAGCCCTGCGCAGTGCATCAGCCCGACCTGCCAGCCGAGCGGCTCGACGAACGGCACCGACACCATCCAGTACGACAGGTTCTTCGTGATGTACGCCGGATGCTTCGTGAAACGATACGGGCCCGACGTGATGATCCCGCGGTTCGTGAGGTTCGAGAAACGCAGCCCGAACGAGATCGTCGACAGCGCATAGGTCATCAGCAGCAGGATGATCGCCGCGCCCCAGATCACGCGCAGCGTCGGCGCGGACAGCAGCCAGTTGTCCCAGAACAGCGAGCCTTCGTAGCGGATGTAGTTGTTCGAGATCAGCGACCAGAACGGCTGGTAGCACATCAGCGCGGCGACCCAGCCGAGCGTGGTCGGCTCGACGGTGCGCACGTGGCTGTCGAGGATGCGGAACGTGCACAGGTAGCCGACGGTGCCGAACATCAGGTCCATCGTGAACGACAGGTCGTACAGGAACACGAAGGTCGCGATCGTCATCGGCGCGTTCACTGCGTGCGCAAGCGATGCGCTCAGGTGATCGGCGTCCTTCGACAGGTAGACCGTCATCAGCGGCAGGAAGAACGCCTTCACGCCCCAGCCGGCGAGCATCTCGCGCACGGGCTGCCAGTTCGCGGGCGGCTCGCGGCGGAACAGGTAGCGGCCCCACAGCAGGTACGCGTCGTCGGTCTCGCGCTGGTGCCGATCCATCCACGCGAAGTAGAACGGCGCGGCGACGATCACGTACGGCGCGAGCGAGCGCAGCAGCGACCAGAACGGCAGGTAGAACGCGCCGTGATATTCGGGCAGCAGCCAGTAGATCGCGGCGATGCCGGCGTAGATCGACGTCAGCGCGCCGAGCCGCGTCGCGACGCGAACGAGCCCGAGCGGGCGCACGGGCTGGCGCGACAGTCCCGCGCTCGGGCGCAGGTAGACGCGCGAGATGAAGATTTCGTGCAGCGCGATCGTGCCGATGATCGCGAGGCTGGCGATGACCGCGCGCGTGGCCGCATCGAGGCTCGGCTGGTCGCGCGTGATCCACAGCGCGAAGAGACCGGCCGCGATGCCGAGCAGGCCGGCGCGGAACGGTGTGGCGGAACGGGGCGGGCGGTCCTGGACCGCGACGATGCCGTCGAGCGTGGAATTCATGATCGGATCCTCGTCGGGATGACGGCCGGCGCCCCCGCTTGGCGGGTGGCGCCGGCCGTCGGCCGGGCTTTGGATTGGTATGTGCCCGGCCATTGGCCTGTGGTTCTGATACGTGACGCGTTACTTCTTCGGGGCGGTGCCGAGCAGGCCGCCGAGCAGGTTCGTCACCGGTGCCAGCAGGTTGGTCGCGCCAGCCGCGGTGCCGCCGTTCGAACTGCCGGTCAGGCCGGCCGTGACGGTGCCGCTGCCGGACGGCGTCGTCACCGTGCCGGCCGCGCCGCTCGGGCTGGCCGTGCCGACTGCGCCGAGCGTGCCGGCCGCCGACGTCAGCGAGCCCGTCAGCGTGCCGACCGGGCCGCTCGTCAGCGCACCGCCGAGGTTGCCGGTCAGGTTGCCGCCCGGCGTCGTGACCGTGCCGGTGAGACTTGTGCCAAGCGGCGTCAGCGAGTTGACGAGGCCGGTGATCGGTGCCAGCAGGCTACCGGCGCCCGAGCTGCTGGTACCGCTCGTACCGCTGGTGCCGCCCGTACCGCTCGAACCGAGGCCGCCGAGCGCACCCGTCACCGTGCCGAGCAGGCCCGTGATCGGCGCGAGCGGGCCGCCGCTGGTGCCGCTCGTGCCGCTGGTGCCGCCGGAGCCGCTCGAACTGCTGCCGCCGCCAACGGCGCCCGTCAGCGAACCGAGTACGCCCGTGATCGGGGCGAGCGGGTTGGTGCCGCTGCTGGAACTGCCGCTGGACAGCAGGCCGCCGGTCGACGACACCGTGTTGCCGAGCTGGGACACGCTGCTGCCGGCGCTCGTGCCGACCGGGTTGCCGGTCGCGCTGCCAACCTGCGTACCGGCGAGGCCGAGGCCGCTACCGAGCGTGTTCAGCAGGCCGCTGAGCGGGGCACCGAGCAGGGTCGCGTTGCCGAGCGTCTGCGTGGCGCCCGGCGTCGTGACGCCGCCGGTCAGCGTGTTGGTGATCGGGTTGATCACGCTGCCGAGTTGCGTCTCGAGTTGCTGGACCGGCGCGCTGTTCAGCGCCGTGTTGAGCGCCGATGCGGTCGAGTTGACCGCGGTGCCGACCGTGTTGACGAGACTGCCGACCAGGGTCGTCGCCGGCGCGAGCGGCGCCAGCGGGCCGGTGCCGAGGCTCGTCACCGCGTTGCCGAGGTTGTTGACGGCGCCGCCAGCGCCGGTCAGCAGGCCGGTGGTCGACGTGAGCGTCGGGCCGAGTGGGTTCGGCGACACGCCGATCGAGCCGAGGCCGGCCGCGACGCCGCTGCCGAGCGACTGCACGCCGTTGCCGAGGCTGGTGACCGCGTTGCCGATGCTGGTGGCCGTCGTCGGGTTCGTGCCGGGGACTTGTACGCCGCCGATCTGCGACCCGCCGTTCGCGACCGTCGTGCCCAGTGCCGTGACGAGCGTGCCGGTTTGCTGGAGGACGTTGCCGAGCGGGGTGGCGGAAGTGCCCGACGTACCGGACGTGCCTGACGTACCGGACGTGCCTGACGTACCGGAAGTGCCCGACGTGCCGGAAGTGCCCGACGTGCCGGAGGTGCCCGACGTACCGGAAGTGCCCGAAGTACCGGAGGTGCCCGACGTGCCGGAGGTGCCCGACGTACCGGAGGTGCCTGACGTACCGGAGGTGCCCGACGTGCCGGAGGTGCCCGACGTACCGGAGGTGCCTGACGTACCGGAGGTGCCTGACGTACCGGAGGTGCCTGACGTGCCGGAGGTGCCTGACGTGCCGGAAGTGCCCGACGTGCCGGAGGTGCCCGACGTACCGGAGGTGCCTGACGTGCCGGAAGTGCCCGACGTGCCGGAAGTGCCCGACGTACCGGAAGTGCCCGACGTGCCGGAGGTGCCCGACGTACCGGAAGTGCCCGACGTACCCGAAGTACCCGAAGTACCCGAAGTACCGGAGGTGCCCGAAGTACCGGAGGTGCCTGACGTACCGGAAGTGCCCGACGTGCCGGAAGTGCCCGAAGTACCGGAGGTGCCCGAAGTACCGGAAGTGCCCGACGTGCCGGAGGTGCCGGAAGTACCGGAGGTGCCTGACGTGCCGGAAGTCCCCGACGAACCCGAAGTCCCCGAACTACCGCCGCCGGATGTACCCGACGAGCCGCCGCCGGACAATCCGGAGGTCCCCGAAGTCCCGGACGTCCCCGACGTGCTCGGCTTGATCGACGGCGTGACCGGCCCGTCGACCGAGCCGCAGCCATACAGTGAGAGCAGCGACAGGACGGCCAGCGATACCGTCGTCTTCTTTAAGTAATGGTGCATGGTGGCCTCGACATTGGAAGTTGTGTCCGGGCCATTACTGCAAATTCCGCGCCATGACATCTTCCGTGCAATGCGCCGGCGCTTTGTTGCGGGAATCGGGAATATCGGCGCGATTTAAACGGAGGAGTGGGGGTTTCGCGTGACGGGCGCGCCGGTTGCGCCGCTGTGCGCGCCGTGATGTTCCCGTAAGGTGCCGTAACGCCGGGCTGGATGTTACGTAGCGTTCGGCCCGGTGTTCCGCGTGTGACGCAGCCGGCCGCGCCCCGAGGGCACGTTCTTTGACGAAACACTCGCGCGCCGCGAACATGACGCGAACCCACCCGGCCGGCGGCGACGCCGAAGCGGCCACGACTTCAGACAGGACACGACATGAGCGAACAGGACAGGGAACAGGGCAAGGCGCGCCGCACCGAAGTCATGGGCGAGGCATTCGTCGAGCGCGCGATGCGCGACCTCGACGGTTTTTCGCGTCCGCTGCAGAACTGGCTGAACGAGCACGCGTGGGGCAGCACGTGGCAGCGCGGCGGCATCGACCTGAAGACGCGCAGCCTCTGTACGTGCGCGATGCTGGCGGCGCTCGGCCGCGGCACGGAACTGAAGGGCCACGTGCGTGGCGCGCTCAACAACGGCGCGAGCCTCGTCGAGATCCGCGAGGTGCTGCTGCACAGCGCGCTGTACGCGGGCGCGCCGGCGGCGGTCGAGGCGTTCCGCAGCGCGCGCGAGGTCATCGTGGAGCTCGGGCTGTCGCTGCCCGACGACGAAGCCTGACCGGCGCGCGCCGTGGCGCGGCCGGCAGGCCCGCCGACGCTCAATGCTCGACGTGCGCGCCCTGCGCCGGCGCCTCGACCGGCGCGGCGGCGACTTCGAGCAGCCAGTCCGCCGTTGCGTCGGGAATCGTGACCGGCAGCATGTGCCCGCCTTCGACGACCTTCAACCGCACGCGCGCCGACTTCTGCGCGAGCGCTTCGCCGTGCGTGCGCCAGTTCAGGATCGGATCGGCGCGGCCGTACAGCACGTCGACCGGCAGCGCGAGGTCCGCGTAGCGGCGCACCATCGCGGGCAGGTCGACGGGCGCCGACAGCAGGTCGGTCGCCGTCGCGTAGAACACGTGCGGCCGCAGCCCGAGCAGCCCGCCGCCCTTCACCGGGAAGTCGCGCGGTACGGCTTCCGGCGCGAATACCTGATCGACGGCCTTGCGGCCGGTCAGGATCGTCAGCGGGATCGCGAAGGTCCACGACACGAAGCGGCGCACCAGCGGCGACGGCAGCATCAGCGGCTTGAACGGTGCCGGCGGCTCGGTCTGCTCGTGCGACAGCGGCGCGATCAGCGCGAGCCGGCTCACGCGCTCCGGATGGTCGAGCCCGACCGCGAGCGCGATCGCGCCGCCGAGCGAATGGCCGACGAGCACGGGCCGGTCGAGCTTCAGCGCGTCGATGAACGCGGCGATCGTGCGGGCCTGCGCGAACACGTTCGCCTGCGAACTTGCGCCGCGCAGCGAGCGGCCGGCGCCGGGCCGGTCGACGAGGATCACGCGATGGTGCTGCGCGAGCCGCGTGAGCGGCAGGTACGCGAAGTTGCGCATCTGCCCGGCGAGCCCGTGCACGAACACGAGCGGCGGCCCGCTGCCGTACTCGACGTAGTGGATGTGGTCGCCGCCGATGTCGACGAAGCGGCCTTCGGGCGGAAACGCGCGCGTCACGCGACGCGCGACGTAGCCGGAAAACAGCGCGAGCGCGGCGAGCATCGCGACGACGCCGAGCAGCACGTTCTGGATCAGGTGAAGCGTATGGCTCATGTCGGCCTCAACGGGTTTCGAATACGGGTTCGGCGACCGGCGCGGCGGCCGGGCCGGCTTTCGCGCGGCGTTCGAACTGCATGGCCGAATCGGCGAGCCCGCTGAACTTCAGCGACGCGAGATCGAGCACGTAGTTCTGGTGGAACTTCCACGGCTTGCGGTGCCCCTGCTTCGGCAGGATGCCGGCCGCGCGCTGGATGTAGCCCGAGCTCAGGTTCACCGCCGGCACGTCGCCGAGGTCACCGGCCCCGAGCCGCGGCACACAGGTGTCGTAGCCGTTCGCGCGCATGTGGTTGAGCAGCCGGCACACGTAGCGCGCGATCAGCTCGGCCTTCAGCGTCCACGACGCGTTCGTGTAACCGAACGACGACGCGAGGTTCGGCACGTCGCTGTACATCATGCCTTTGTAGGACACGGTCTGCGGCAAATCGACCGCGCGGCCGTCGACCGTGACGCGTGCGCCGCCGAGCAGCTTCACCTTCAGCCCGGTCGCGGTGACGATCACGTCCGCGTCGAGCTGCTGGCCGCTTTTCAGCTTCAGGCCGGTCGGCGTGAAGCGCTCGATCTCGTCGGTGACGATCGATGCGCGGCCCGCGCGGATCGACGTGAACAGGTCGCCGTTCGGCACGAGGCACACGCGCTGGTCCCACGGCATGTAGCGCGGCGTCAGGTGCTTCGCGACGTCGAAATCGGGGCCCAGCTGCCTGCCGGCCGCGCGGATGATGAACCGCTTCGTCCGCTCGGGCTTGCGGCGCGACACGTTGTACAGGTACATCGTCAGCAGTACGTTCTTCATGCGCACGATCCGGTGCGCGAGCCGCGATGGCAGCACGCGGCGCAACGCGTTCGCGATCCTGTCGCGGGCGGGCAGCGACACGATGTAGGTCGGCGAACGCTGCAGCATCGTCACGTGTTTCGCATCGGCCGCCATCGACGGCACCAGCGTGACGGCCGTCGCGCCGCTGCCGATCACGACGACGCGCCGGTTCGCGTACGACAGGTCTTTCGGCCATTGCTGCGGATGCACGATCCGGCCTTCGAACGATTCCATGCCGGCCCAGTCGGGCAGGTAGCCGCCGTCGTAGTCGTAATAGCCGCTGCACATGTAGAGGAAGCGGCACGTGTAGACCAGCGTGTCGAGCGCGCCGTCCCGCGTGCGCTCGATGCGCACCGTCCAGCGCGCGCGGTTCGAATCCCAGTCGGCCGCGACCACTTTCTGGCCGTAGCGGATCGTCTTGTCGATGCCGTACGCGCGCGCGGTGTCGCGGATGTAGTCGAGGATCGTCTGGCCGTCCGAGATCGCCTTGTCGCTGTGCCACGGGCGGAAGCTGTAGCCGAGCGTGAACATGTCGGAGTCCGAACGGACGCCGGGATAGCGGAACAGGTCCCAGGTGCCGCCGATCGCGTCACGCGCCTCGACGATCGCGACGCTCGCATGCGGGCAGCGCTTTTTCAGGTGATAGGCGGCGCCGATGCCGGACAGGCCGGCGCCGACGATCAGCACGTCGAGGTCATGGGCGTCGCCCGAGGCGGACGGCGCGTCGCGCCGGTCGGTCGTCGTCGTCGAGGTCATGCGGGGTCCTTGGTCGGGTGGGGCGAGAGCGCGGCGGGCGCCGACGCGCGGTCGAGATTGCGTGCGCGGGCGCGGCGCACGTGGCGCAGCAGCAGCCGCTGGTAGCCGGCGCCGAGCAGGCGCGCGAGCTTGTCGAGGCGGCGCGCGTCGGCGCCGACCAGCACGCGGCGCGCATTGCGCTCGACGCCGGCGAGAATCTGCCGCGCGGCGTCGTCGGCCGTCGTCGCGTTGATCAGGCGGTTCGCCTGGCGGCGGTGGGTCGCTTCGTCCTGGCCCGTGAGCGCGTGGATGCTGGTGTCGACGCGGCTCGCGTCGACGATGTTGGTCGCGACGCCGCCCGGATGCACGCAGGTCGCGCTGACCGGTGCGCCGTCGAGTTCGAGTTCCATCCGCAGCGCCTCGGTGAAGCCGCGCACCGCGAACTTAGTCGCGTTGTACGCGCTCTGCGTCGGCATCGCGACGAGCCCGAACAGGCTCGACGTGTTGATCACGTGCCCGTCGCCCGACGCGCGCAGGTGCGGCAGGAACGCCTGCGTGCCGTGCACGACGCCCCAGAAGTTGATGCCGACGATCCATTCGAGATCGGCGATGCGCGCAGTCTCGGCGCTCGCGGCCAGCGACACGCCCGCGTTGTTGAAGACCAGGTTGACCTTGCCGTGTTCGACGCGCACGAAACCGGCCCACGCGAACACCGCGTCGCGGTCGGCGACGTCGAGCCGCCGCGTGCTCGTGCGCACGCCGTGCTTCGCGCACGCGGCCGCGGTGCCGGCGAGCCCGACATCGTTGACGTCGGCGAGCGCCACCTCGCAGCCGCGCCGCGCGAGCTCGACCGCGAGGCTGCGGCCCATGCCCGAACCGGCACCCGTGATCGCGGCGACCTTGCCGGAAAACCCCTTCATGCGTCGTTCCTCCCGTTCCGCTTGCGCTGCATCGGCGGCGTGCCTATTGTGGTGTTATTCGTCACCACTTTAGTTTTCGGGTGTCCTGATGTCAAATAACGAAATGGAGAAAGCACTCGAAACGGAAAAACGGGGCCGGGCGTACGGCGGCGTGGCGCCCGAGGTGCGGGCCGCCGAGCGGCGCGATGCACTGATCCGCGCGGCGACGCGCGTGTTCGGCACGGTCGGCTTCCGCAAGGCGACCGTGCGGTCGATCTGCCAGGAAGCGAAGCTCAACGACCGATATTTCTATGCGGCGTTCGACAGCACCGAGGATCTGCTGCGCTGCACCTACCTGCATCACGCGCAGCAACTGCACGACGCGGTCGCACGCGCGGTGGCCGAGCGCGGCGGCGATCTGCGCGAAAGCGTCGACGCGGGGCTCGCCGCGTTCTTCGGCTTCCTGCGCGATCCGTGCGCGGCGCGCGTGCTGCTGCTCGAGGTGATGGGCGTGAGCGCCGATACCGACATGACGTACCAGCGGATGCTGCTCGACTTCGGCAAGCTGATCATGGCGATCGGCGCGGCGCGCGAGGCCACGACACCCGCCGAGCGCACCGAGCAGCGGCTCGTCGGGCTCGCGCTGGTCGGCGCGATGACGAACGTCGGCGCGGCGTGGCTGCTCACCGGGTATCGCGACCCGGAGGCGCAGATGGTCGCGAGTTGCAGGAAGGTGCTGCTGGGGACGTTGCGGGAAGGGGGGTAGGCGGTCGGGAGCGCGTGCATGTCGTGCGCCGTCGCGCGAACGCCGTGCGTAGCTGCAAGGCATTCGCGCGGGAACGCGAATTCGCGTCGAGCCTGAACCAGAAGGGATTCAATACGCGAAAGTGCCGCAACAAAGCGCTGCTACGCGAAGTTCATGTGATGCGCGGTTGCCCCTTCAATCGTCGGCGCGTCGCGCCCGTGTCGCGCGCACACGCGGCGCGGCGGCCGTTGCCGCGATCCTTGCCTTCATCGCATCGATGAACGCGCGCACCTTCGGCGACGGCAGCCGCGTCGACGGATACACCGCATGGATCCCGGCCCGCGCCGAGCGCCACGCGGGCAGCAGCCGCACGAGCCGGCCGGCCGCGACGTCCTCCGCGATCGAGAAATCCGTCAGGAGCCCGAAGCCTCCGCCCGCGAGCGCGATCGCGCGGCACGCCGTCGCGGTGTTCGACACGACCGGCGCGACGCAACGCACCGACGCATGGCCGCCGCGCGCGTGGTCGAGTTCGACCGTATGCGGGCGCGACAGCGTCGACAGCATCACGAACGGCAGTGCGGCGAGCGCGTCCGGGTCGCGCGGCAGCCCGTGCCGCGCGACGAACGCGGGGCTCGCGACTAGCCATTTCTCGTACTCGCCGAGCTGCACCGCGCGATAGTTCGAATCCGCGAGGCGGCCGATGCGGATCGCGACGTCGAGATTGTCCGCGACGAGATCGGCGATGCGGTCGTTCGCGATCAGCTCGACGTCGAGCCCCGGATGCGCGTCGCGCAGCGCGACGATCGCCGGCGCGACGACCAGCGCGCCGTAGTCGATCGGCACGCTCACGCGCAGCGTGCCGCGCAGCGGCCCGGCGTCGGACGACACCGCGTCGAGCGCGCTTTCGGTCGCGCGCACGATGTCGCGGCACGCGTCGTAGAACGCGCGCCCCGCATCGGTCACGCTCAGCCGTCGCGTGGTGCGCACCAGCAGGTTCGCGCCGACCTCGGATTCGAGGCGCTGCATGTGCGTGCTGACGACCGTCTTCGCGAGGCCGAGCCGCTCGGCCGCGGCCGTCAGCGAGCCGGCATCGACCACCGCGACGAAGATCGCCAGCCGGTTCAGGTTCACGTCGCGCAGATCGGCCATCGTCGATTGTCCTATGGAAGCGGATAATGTTTCAGCGATTATCCGTCTTCTGGCCGCGAACGGCGAGCGCTACGCTGGGGCCGTTCGTCGCCGATTCCCGGCGGCGCGAGATCCAGGAGCTTTCCCATGCCAGCCGCCAGCAAGCCCGCCCGCCCGGTTCGTGTCTATTCGTTCCCGCTGTCCGGGCACGCGCATCGCGTCCGGCTGTTCCTGTCGCTGCTCGGGCTGCCGTTCGAGACCGTCGACGTCGACCTCGCGGCCGGCGCGCAGCGCGAACCTGCGTTCCTCGCGCTCAATCCGCTCGGCCAGGTGCCGGTGATCGACGACGACGGCACCGTGCTCGCCGATTCGAACGCGATCCTCGTCTATCTCGCGAAGCGCTACGGCGACGCGCACTGGCTGCCCGACGATGCCGCCGGCGCGGCGACCGTGCAGCGCTGGCTGTCGTACGCGGCCGGGCCGATCGCAACGGGGCCGGCGGCCGCGCGGCTCGTGACCGTGTTCGGCGCGCCGCTCGATCACGACGCAGCCAAGCGCACGGCCGCGAAGGTGCTTGCCGTGATCGACCAGGAGCTCGCCGGCAAGCCGTTCGCCGCGGGCGCACAGCCGACGATCGCCGACATTGCTGCCTACACGTACATCGCGCACGCGCCGGAAGGCGGCGTGTCGCTCGAACCGTATCCGCATGTCCGCGCGTGGCTCGCGCGCGTCGAGGCGCTGCCGGGCTTCGTCGCGATGCCGCCGACCCGCGCCGGCCTGCTCGCCGCCTGACGGCGAAGCCGCGATTTCACCGGGAGAACGCGATGACCGCGCCGACTGCCGCCGTACCGGGCTGGGAACTGGATGTTGCGCCGTTTCATGCGGGCGAGCTGGCCATGCAGCAGCGCGCGGGCGTGACGCAGGCCGCTGACGCGGCCGGCCGGCGCGGCATCCGGCGCTTCATGCCGGACCAGCACCGCACGTTCTTCGCGCAGTTGCCGTTCTTCGTGCTCGGCGGCGTCGATGCGCACGGCCAGCCGTGGGCGACGCTGCGGGTCGGGATGCCCGGCTTCGTGACGACGCCGGACGCGCGCACGCTGCGCATCGACGGCGACGCGCTGCCCGGCGATCCGCTGGCCGGTACATGGCAGCCCGGTGTGCCGCTCGGCGGGCTCGGGATCGAGTTCGACACGCGCCGGCGCAATCGCGTGAACGGCGTCGTGCGCGCGGTCGACGGCGGCGCGCTGACGATCGCGGTCGAACAGAGCTTCGGCAACTGCGCGAAGTACATTCAGGGGCGCACGCCGACGTTCGTGCCGAGCGAAGGCGATGCATCCATCGCGGCCGACGTGTCGGACCGGCTGAGCGACGCTGCTCGCGCGCTGCTCGCGCGGGCCGATACGTTCTTCGTCGCGAGCGCGAACACGTCGGCGGATGCGGGTGCCGCGCGCGGCGCGGATGTGTCGCATCGCGGCGGCATGCCGGGCTTCGTGCGCGTCGACGACGCGCACACGCTGACGACGCCGGATTTCAGCGGCAACCGCTTCTTCAATACGCTCGGCAACCTGCAGCACGATCCGCGCGCGGGGCTGCTGTTCGTCGATTTCGACAGCGGTGACCTGCTGTATGTCGCTGCGCGGGCGGAGATCGTGTGGGACGGGCCGCTCGTCGCGTCGTTCGACGGCGCGCAGCGGGTCGTGCGGTTTCACGTGCGCGAAGTGCGGCGCACGCGGGGCGTGCTGCTGTTCCGGTGGTCGGCGGTCGAGCGGGCGCCGCAGTTTGCGGGGAAGGTGGGGGCGGCGTCGGCGCTGGCATCTGCATCGGTTCCCGCGTCCGCATCGGAGTCTGCATCTGAATCAGCATCGGCATCCCCCTCCAACTGGCGCCCGCTGCGCATCGCGAAGATCGTCGACGAAGCGCGCGCGATCCGCTCGTTTCATCTCGAAGCGGCGGACGGCGACGCGTTGCCGGCCTACGAAGCCGGGCAGCATCTGACGCTGCGCGTCGCGCTGCCGGACGAAGCTACGCCGACGATCCGCAGCTACACGCTGTCCGATGCACCCGGCGCATCGCATTACCGGATCACCGTGAAGCGCGAAGGACGCGTATCGGCCTGGCTGCACGACCACGCGCGTGCCGGCATGACGCTCGATGCGCAGATGCCGCGCGGCCGCTTCACGTTCGACGTCGCGAGCCCGCGTCCGGCGGTGCTGGCGTCGGCCGGCATCGGCATCACACCGATGATCGCGATGCTGCGCCGCGCGCTGGCCGACGACGCACCGTCGCGCCGCGTGATGTTCGTGCACGGCGCGCGCGATACGGCCGACCGGCCGTTTGCAGCGGAACTGACGCGCATCGCGGACGCGGACCCGCGCGTATCGCTGCACTGGTTCGACAGCCGGCCGCAGCGCGACGGCGCGGCACGACCGGGGCGCGTCGACATCGCGCAACTGAAGCGCATCCTGCCGTTCGACGACTACGATTTCTACCTGTGCGGACCCGCCGCGTTCATGCGCGATATGTACGACGGATTGCGCGCGCTGAACGTGCCGGACGAGCGTATCCGCTTCGAGGCGTTCGGGCCGTCGAGCGTCGCGCGCAGCGCGACCCGCGCGGCCGGGGCGCCGCCGGCGGCAAGCGTGCCGGTCGTGTTTCGCCGCTCGGCACGCGACGCCGCGTGGACGCCCGCCGACGGCACGCTGCTCGAATTCGCCGAAGGGCGGGGCGTGGCGGTGCCGTCCGAATGCCGGTCGGGGTCGTGCGGCACATGCGCGACGCACGTGCTGTCCGGTGCGGTCGATTACGTGCAAGCGCCCGACGCGCCGGTTGAACCGGGCTGTGCGCTGCTGTGCGTCGCGCGCCCCGCGACGGGCACCACGGAGGCGCTCGTACTCGACCGCTGATGGACCCTGCGACATGCCGCCGCAGACGGCCTGCTGCGCGAAAAGCACGCGCAACTGCTTCTTTTTTCGAATGCCGGTCGGATCGACGATAGCGTCAACCGATTCGATGAAAGGAGCACAACCATGAAACTGCTCGGCATGATCAAGCTGGTCCTGTGGAGTTTCTTCGGCGTACGCAACAGCAAGGCGCACGCGGCCGATCTCGCGAACGTCAACTACACGTTGCTGCCGTTCGTGGCGATTGTGCTCGCGCTGCTGGTCGGCGCAGTCATCTACGGCGTCGTGCATCTGGTTGTCGATCCGACCGCGACGATGCAGGGGTTCTGAGCGGTGGGTGAACCGGCAGCGGGCCGTCATTCCCGCTCCGGTTTTCGCTCGTTCGACCGGCGCGTGACTGCACCGGTTGTCGAGGTCGCCGCGCGCGATGCGCATCGCGATCGCATCGCCACCGCTGTCGCACCATTCGAAGCGTATTTCCCCCATCCCGCCGTTCCCGTCTCCCGTTCCACCCGATTCCACGGCCTTCAGCCCCGCCCGGGGTAAAATGCGCGCCACGCCGCGATGTCGCGCGCGACGGGCATGCCGCCGTTCCGACGAACTGCGTACGCAACTGCCCGGCGCCCGCAACCGGGGCGTTCGAAGCGTCCCCCGCATGACAAGACCGCGCGACGCGGCCGGCCGCCCGACATGCTCGCGATCCAGGGATCGGCGGCTGCGTCGGTGGCCGGCGCGTCACCGTCATCCGATGTCCCATCCTGCGCATTCCCGATCGATCGGCACGCATGCTGCCCGATCGTCCGATTCGTCTGGTGAATATCGTGTCGACGTTCGTTTCCGGCGTCCGCCGGGACCGTCGCGGGTTCTTGCGTGAAGCGCGCTTCGCAGCTGCGTAACGCGTTTCGAAGGTTTCGACAGGGTCGAGTGGCGAGTTTTCCATCCAGAACAATGACGGTGAATAGAACAACAGCGTCGCCCGCACGGCGGCGGCGCGCGAAGGCCGGGCTTGGCGTCGGTCTCGGTATCACGCTTTTCGCGGCGCAGGCCGCCGCGGCACCGGGCGACGCGCCGGCGCCCGACGCCGGTGCGACCGGCGGCGCGACGCTGCCGGCGATCACGGTCAGCGGCGAGCGCGGCGGCGCGTTTCGCGTGCGCGAGGCGTCGGTCGCTGGGCTCGACGATGCGCCGCTGCGCGACACGCCGGCCTCCGTCAACGTCGTCACGCGGGCGCTGATCGACGACCAGCAGGCGAAGCGGCTGAGCGACGTCGTGCGCAACGATGCGTCGGTCGTCAACGACTATGCACCGGTCGGCTACTTCGAAGGCTTCGCGATCCGCGGCTTTCCGGTCGATCTCGCGAGCGCGATCCGGATCGACGGACTGACGGTGTCCGGCGAGCAGAACGTGCCGCTCGAGAACAAGGAGCGCGTCGAGATCCTGAAGGGGCTGGCCGGCATCGACAGCGGCGTGGTCGCGCCGGGCGGTGTGATCAACTTCGTGACGAAGCGCTCGGCGAACGTCGCAAGCGTGACGGGCGGCGTCGACAGCCGCGGCTCGACGTCGGCGGCCGTCGATCTCGGTCGCCGCTTCGGCCCCGACAATCAGTTCGGTTTCCGGATCAACGCCGCGAAGGAAAACATGCACTCCTATATCGACGGCACCAACGGGCGGCGTACGTTCGGCTCGCTCGCCGCCGACTGGGACATCAGCCCGCGCGCGAGCCTGCAGTTCAACGCGGAATTCCAGCAGTGGATCCAGCGTTCCGCGCCGGGCTACCAGCTGCTCGGCGGCACCGTCGTGCCGTCGGTCAAGACGACGTCGAAGGCGCTCGGCACGCAGCCGTGGGCGAAGCCGGTGACGACCGATGCGCTGAACCTGAATGCGCGCTTCGACTACCAGTTCAACGACGACTGGAAGGCCTACGTCGCCGCGGGCCGCAGCCGCACGATGATCGACGACAACAGCGCGTTCGCGTACGGCTGCTATTACGCGGCGAGCTGCGCGGCCGGCACGACGTCGCCGTTCTTCTTCGGCGCGAACGGCGACTACGACGTGTACGACTTCCGCAGCCCGGGCGAATACCGCCGCAACGACGACCTGCGCGCGGTCACGACCGGCAAGTTCGCGACAGGCCCGCTGCGGCACGAGCTGACGCTCGGCGTGAGCGTGCAGCGCCGCGTCGTGAGCATGGCCGATGCCGTGTACGACTACGTGGGCAGCGAGAACATCTACGGACCCGACGTGACCTTCTCGCCGTCGCCGAATTCGCCGGGGCCGTCGTATCCGCGCCTCGACGCGTGGCAGTACGGCGTGTTCGGGCTCGACCGCATCAGCATCGGCGAGCACTGGCAGGTGCTCGCGGGCGGCAAGGAAGTGCTGCTGCGGCAGCGCAGCTGGAGCAGCCTCGACGGCGACGCGACGCACACCGACCGCTCGGTGTTCCTGCCGCAGGTCGCGCTCGTCTACAAGCCGGTGAACGTGCTGTCGCTGTACGCGTCGTACAGCAAGGCGCTGTCGCTCGGCGACCAGGCGCCGGTGCGCGCGACCAACGCGTATGCGTTCCTGCCGCCGGTCGAATCGCATCAGTTCGAGCTCGGCGCGAAATACGACTGGCTCGACCGGCTGAGCCTCACGGCCGCCGTGTTCTCGATCAGCAAGCCGTTCCAGTTCGCCGACCCCGATGCGTCGGGCGCGAGCTATACGTTCGTGCAGCGCGGCACGCAGCGCCACCAGGGGATCGAGCTCGGCGCGGCCGGGCGCGTGACCGAGCGGCTCGGGCTGACGGCCAGCGTCGCGGCGATTCGCGCGCGCGCATACGATTCGGGTTCGCCGGCGTACGAAGGGCACCAGATCATCAACGTGCCGGCGCTGCGCGCGTCGCTGTATGCGGATTACGCGGTGCCGGGCGTCGCCGGTCTGAACGTGCTCGGCGGCGTCGAGTACAGCGCGGGCCGCAACGCGAACGAAGAGGGCACCGCGCGCGTGCCGTCGTGGTTCGTGTTCAATCTCGGCGCGCGCTATACGACGAAGATCGCGGGCCATCGCACCGTGCTGCGCGTGTCGGTGGACAACCTGTTCAACAAGTTCTACTGGCGCGACGCGGGCGAGCAGCAGGGCGACGCGTACCTGTTCCCGGGCGCGCCGCGCACCGCGCGCGTATCGTTGACCTATGATTTCTGATCGTCCGGACCCGGCCGCGTGATGCGTGGCCCCGGCAGCCAACCAGGAGAGCACAGACGATGTCCCCACTCGAAATCGCCGGCGTGATCGTCAGCGCGCTCGCGATCAGGCTGACCGCGAAGCGGCGCATGCTGTGCTGGCCGGTCGGGCTTGCGTCGGTCGCGCTGTACGGCTGGATCTTCTTCGACGCGAAGCTGTATTCCGACATGCTGCTGCAGGGCGCGTTCGCGGTGCTGCAGGTGTACGGCTGGCGCCGCTGGATCGCGCAGCGTACGCTCGATGTGGGCGGCGGCGCGGCGCCGCAAGGCGACGTCGCGCCCGTCACCGGCGTGCGGCCGCGGCAGATGCTGCCGGACCTGATCGCGGCCGTCGTCGGCAGCGCGCTGCTCGGCGGGATGATGGCGCGCTGGACCGATGCGGCGCTGCCGTTCGTCGATGCGTCGCTGACCGCGTTCAGCCTCGTCGCGCAATACTGGACCGCGCGGCGCTATATCGCGTCGTGGGGGCTGTGGATCGTCGTGAACGTCGTGTACGTCGGGATGTTCGTGTTCAAGGCGCTGTATCTGACGGCCGGACTCTACGCGCTGTTCATCGCGCTCGCCGTCGTCGGCTGGCGCGACTGGAGCCGGACGGCGAACGCGCTGCGCGCGACGGCGAGCCCGGCGGGCTGATCCAAGGGCTGATTCAACTACGGAGCGACGTCGTTCATGTCATTTCCACTCGAGCCGGACGCGCCTGCATCGCGTGACGTCGCCGACATGCGGGACGTCGCGCCGCCGCAATTCGGCGTCGACGGCGAGCAGGCCGAACGCGACTGGCCGCTGATGACGCACGACGAAGTCGCGGGCGTGCTTGCGCGGATCGATGGCGTCGGCGCGCCGGCGCGGCTTACGTGGCACAGCCCGCGGCCGTTCTCGGCGGCGGTGCTGGTGCACACGACCGACGCGCGCGCGCTGTTCGTCAAGCGTCATCACGCGAGCCTGCGCGACGTGGCCGGGCTCGAGGAGGAGCATCGCTTCATCGCGCATCTGCGCGATCGCGGTGTGCCGGTCGCGGACGTGCTCGCCGGTCGCGACGGCGCGACCGCGTTCGCATCCGGCGACTGGACCTATGAAGTGCACGTGGTGGCGCCGGGCGTGGACGCGTATCGCGGCGTGATGTCGTGGCAGCCGTTCATGCATCCTTCGCATGCGTACGCGGCAGGCCGCGCGCTGGCCGAACTGCATCGCGCGTCGGCCGGCTACGATGCGCCGGCGCGGCCCGTGCGCACGCTGCTGTCGAGTTTCCGGGTGCTGTCGTCCGCCGATCTTCCCGGTGCGCTCGAACGCTGGGTCGATGCGCAGCCGCTGCTGCTGCGCGCGCTCGGCACGCGCGACTGGCGCGGCGATGTCGCAGACGCGATCGGCCCGTACCACGCGCGCCTCGTGCCGCTGCTGCCCGCGCTGGCGCCGCTGTGGACGCACGGCGACTGGCATGCGTCGAATCTGCTGTGGACGGACGCCGCGCCCGGCGCGCAGGTGCGGACGGTGCTCGATTTCGGCTTGTCGGATCGCACCTGCGCCGTCATGGATCTCGCGCTCGCGATCGAACGCAACGCGATCGACTGGATGGCGCCGGCCGATGCACGTCGCGTCGAGCATGAACAGATCGGCGCGCTGCTCGACGGCTACGAATCGCTCGAACCGCTGAGCGACGACGCGTATGCGGCGCTGGTCGCGATGCTGCCGATCGTGCATACCGAATTCGCGCTGTCGGAAGTCGCGTATTTCGGCTGCATCGTCAATGCTCCGGAAATCGTCGATGTTGCGTACGACGGTTATCTGATCGGTCATGCGCGATGGTTCGGCGAACGCGACGGACGGCAGTTGCTCGACTGGCTGGTGCAACGCCGGCGTGCGAAGCGGGGCAGCTTGTAAAGCTGCGTGGCGGACACTGTCCAGCCGGCAGTGTCGTCTGCCCGAACTTCACCTTCCTGCGGTGCTGCGATCGCACCGCACGGCACGGCCGCACGTTCGCCGCGATCCGGCGGCGCGCGGCACGCTGCCGGCGAGCGCCGGGCAGCATCCACCCCTGACTTGCATCAGCGGGTCGCGAGGCTGTCGTGATTGTCGGCCTGCGGCGCCTTCTCGCCGGCATGCACCGAAAGCCCGTGAAGTTCCTTGTTGCGCGCGACGATCTCGCTGGTCGGCGGGTACTGCGTCTTGCTCGTCGGCACGACGCCGTCGTGCTGCGCCTGCTTGAGTTCGTCGATGACTTCCGCGCGGGTCTTGCCCTGCGTTTGAGTGTGCGTTTGCGCGAAGGCGGCTTGCGAGGCGACGCCGAGCGACAGCGTGGCGGTGACGAACAGGGCTGCGAGTCTTGCCGTTTTCATGGAGCTCTCCTTGGTGAGGTCGCCGGGTGGCGATCCATGAGCCCAGTATGCGTAAGCCGCCGAACGTGACCGTGATCGGCAGATGAAAAATGCGTCAGATTGCGGGGCGGGGCGGGGCGTGACGTGCGGGCCCGGCCGACATGATGCAATCGTCATGTTCGGGTCATGCATGCGATGAGCGGGAAGCGGAGCATGTCGCCTGCCGACGGCCGAAGCCGGAACCGTCGGATCGCCCGCGCCGAAGGCCGCGCGCGATGCGGTGCCCACCGGCCTGATGCCCGGCGAACAGATCGACCATGCGGGGCATCGATGCGGCAATCCGAACTTCTACGTGAAGACGCATCCGTGCCTGTTCCCGAAGCGCAACGTCACGCCTCGATGCAGTCATATCCCCGCGCCACATGCACAGCTGTCGACTATAGTTATGCACGAACAGCACCCATCCACGTCGAAGGCGGGCAAATGATCGATCACGTTTACATCTCAGTCACCGACATCGAGAAGTCGCTGATCTTCTACTCCGAAGCCTTGAAGCCACTCGGCTGGAGCGTATTCGGCAACTACGACTCCGCGAATGGCCCGGCGAGCGTCCCCGATCTCTACGGCATCGGCGACGATGTGTACGGCAAGGGAGAGGGAGTTGGATCAAGCATCTGGCTACGCAAACGTCAGCCAGGCGAGACCGGGCTTTACCTGGGGATCGTCTGCGATACGAATGAACTCGTCGACGCTGCCTACGCAGCCGCAATCAAGGCCGGCGGCATCGATGAGGGAAGACCGGCGGATCGTACCTACTTCGCCCCCGGTTACTACGCCGCCAACGTCGCCGACCTCGACGGCAACCGTCTCGAGTTCGTACACAAGGCGTGGAACCCCAAGCGACGCGCATAGCCATCCAATGGATGCACGGGTGTCGTCGCGGTTCGTGTCGCTTTGAACGATCCCGCACCGGATAGATGGCTGCTTCGCGAACGTGCGGTTGGCCGAACCGGATCGGCAAGCCACGTCCACGGAATTCCGCAAAGAAGAAAAAAAGCCCGGCACTCGCAGTGTCCGGGCCCAACGCGTGATCGTGCCGTGCGACAGCGATACGCTTGCGTGGTTCGCAACGGGCATCACCCGTCACGCATTCGATGGTAGCGACACGATCCATCGCGAACCTGATCGGAAGATGAAATTTTCGTCACGCGCGTATCGGTGTGCGGTCGATATTCCGATCAGAAGCAATGGCGCAGCCCGAGATTGACGATCCCTTGCGTAGCCGTAGGCGCCGATGCGGGTGCTGCGACCCCCGGCATCGACCGGCGATTGAACACCTTGAAGCGGGCGTGTCGGCACGCCCGCTTCGGCTCACAGCTGCGCGAGCGCCTGGTCGAGGTCGGCGAGCAGGTCGTCGATGTGCTCGATGCCGATCGACAGCCGCACCGTTTCCTCCTTCACGCCGGCCTTCGCGAGCTCGGCCGGCGACAGCTGGCGGTGCGTCGTCGAGGCCGGATGCGTCGCGAGCGATTTCGTGTCGCCGATGTTGACGAGCCGCGTGAACAGCTTCAGCGCGTCCTGGAACTTCGCGCCGCCGTCGCGCCCGCCCTTCACGCCGAACGTCAGGATGCCGGGCGCGCGGCCCGACAGGTAGCGCGCGACGAGCGCATGATCGGGATGATCGGGCAGCCCCGCGTAGTTCACCCATTCGACGTGTTCATGGCGCGCGAGATGCTGCGCGATCTTCAGCGCGTTGTCGCTGATGCGCTCGATGCGCAGCGCGAGCGTCTCGATGCCTTGCAGGATCTGGAACGCGTTGAACGGCGAGATCGCCGCGCCCATGTTGCGCAGCGGCACGACGCGCGCGCGGCCGATATAGGCAGCCGGCCCGAACGCTTCGGTGTAGACGACACCGTGATAGCTGACGTCGGGCTCGTTGAGCCGCTTGAAACGGTCCGCGTGCTGTGCCCACGGGAACTTGCCCGAATCGACGATCGCGCCGCCGAGGCTCGTGCCGTGGCCGCCGAGATACTTCGTCAGCGAGTGCACGACGATGTCCGCGCCGTGTTCGAACGGACGCAGCAGGTACGGCGACGGCACCGTGTTGTCGACGATCAGCGGGACACCGTGCCGATGCGCGATTTCCGCGAGCGCGGCGATGTCGGTCACGTTGCCGAGCGGATTGCCGACCGATTCCGCGAAGATCGCCTTCGTGCGCGCGTCGATCAGCGGTTCGAACGACGCGGGGTCGCGCGGATCGGCGAAGCGCGTCGTGATGCCGTACTGCGGCAGCGTATGCGCGAACAGGTTGTAGGTACCGCCGTACAGCGAACTGGCGGACACGATGTTGTCGCCGGCTTCCGCGATCGTCTGGATCGCGTACGTGACGGCCGCCTGGCCCGACGCCAGCGCCAGCGCGCCGATGCCGCCCTCGAGCGCGGCGATCCGCTGTTCGAGCACGTCGGTCGTCGGGTTCATGATCCGCGTGTAGATGTTGCCCTGGACCTTCAGGTCGAACAGGTCTGCGCCGTGCTGCGTGTCGTCGAATGCGTACGCAACGGTCTGGTAGATCGGCACCGCGACCGCGCGCGTGGTCGGGTCGGGTCGATAGCCGCCGTGCACGGCGATGGTTTCGAGGCGCCAGTTCGAAGAGGCCTGATCGGTCATGAGTGCTCCATCTGTTGTTGTCGTGGTCGAGCGATTATAGGAGCAGGTGCGCTGCCGTCCTTAGAACGAATGGTTTGTTGCTTATGGGGCCGCCGCGCATGAAATGCGCTTTTCCTCGGACGAAGGGTGCGCGACGGACCAGGATCAGGGGAACGTCGGTGCGTGAGGTGACGGCGGCGCGCGGCCGCCCGGCCTTCGCCCGCGCGCCGCGCTATCCTTTCACGCACACCACCTGACGCAGCGTGTGCACCACTTCGACGAGGCTGCGCTGCGCCGCCATCACCGCATCGATGTCCTTGTAGGCCATCGGGATCTCGTCGACGACACCCGCGTCCTTCCGGCATTCGACGCCGCGCGTCGCCTTGACCTGGTCGTCGACCGTGAAGCGGCGCTTCGCTTCGGTCCGGCTCATCGCGCGGCCGGCGCCGTGGCTGCACGAACAGAAGCTCTCCGGATTGCCGAGCCCGCGCACGATGAAGCTTTTCGCGCCCATCGAGCCCGGAATGATGCCGAGCTGTCCCTTCTGCGCGGACACCGCGCCCTTGCGCGTCACGAGCACGTCCTCGCCGAAGTGGCGTTCGCGCTGCACGTAGTTGTGGTGGCAGTTCACCGCGTGCTCGTCGACCGCGAACGGTTTCGCGATCACGCCGCGCGCCGCGCCGATCACCGCGTCCATCATCGCCTGCCGGTTGCGGCGCGCGTAGTCCTGCGCCCAGCCGACCGCTTCGACGTAATCGTCGAAGTGCCGGCTGCCCTCGGTGAAATACGCGAGGTTGCGATCCGGCAGGTTCGCGATGTGCTGCCGCATGTCGGCCTGCGCGAGTTCGATGAACAGGCTGCCGATCGCGTTGCCGACGCCGCGCGAGCCGCTGTGCAGCATGAACCACACGCGATCCGCTTCGTCGATGCACACCTCGATGAAGTGGTTGCCCGTGCCGAGCGTGCCCAGATGCGCATAGTGGTTCGTCTTTTCCAGCTTCGGATACTTGCCGACGATCCGCTGAAAGCCCGGCAGCAGCGACTTCCACGACTCAGTCACGGCGGCCGGCGTGCGATCGCCCCATGCGCCGGGATCGCGGCGCCCCGGCGCGCGGCCGTGCGGCACCGCGCGTTCGATCGCGCTGCGCAGCCCGCCGAGTGCGTCCGGCAGGTCCGCCGCCGTGAGCGTCGTGCGCGCGGCCATCATCCCGCAGCCGATGTCGACGCCGACCGCGGCCGGGATGATCGCGCCCTTCGTCGGGATCACGCTGCCGATCGTCGAGCCCTTGCCGAGGTGGACGTCCGGCATCACCGCGACGTGCTTGAAGATGAACGGCATCTGCGCGGTGTTGCGCAATTGCGTGCGCGCATCGTCCTCGACCGCGACGCCTTGCGTCCACATCTTCACCGGCTTGCCGTTCGCCAGTTCCATCACCTGAAAATCATCGTTACTCATTTGCTTCACCTTCGATCGCCCCTTCAGTCGTGCGGCGCAAGCTCTTCAAAGCATGATGCTTCCATCTATTCTTGTCTTTTTCTTCACTGGCTGCCGGCCGACGTGCGTTGGCCGAATCGGGGTACGACGCGACCGGGTCGGACTCGATTCGCGGAGTGCTCGCTGTGCGGTAGCCGCGCGTGAACGATGTTCCACCATTCACGCGTGGCAGACCGCAATGATCTCCGCACTCGCCGCATCGTCGAACGGCGCGCCTTGCCAGTCGCCGTACCAGTGCGCCGACGAGAAGCCGGCGGCCGCGACACGCGCCTGCAGGTCGGGTTGCGCGATGAAGCGCAGCCGGCTCGCGTTCGTCACCTGCGTATCGTCACGGTGAAAGTGGTAGACCGAGTCGAACGACACGATCGGACCGTCGACCGCGGTCACCGCATGATGGAGTTCGACGCTGCCGGATTCGGGTGAATCGATGCGGGTGGCCGACGCCGCCGGAGTCCAGCCGAGCCACGGCTCGACACGCGGATTGCGGGTCTCGAACAGGAAGCGCCCGCCGTCGGCCAGCACGCGCCGCACGCCGCACAGCGTCGCGTCGATCTCCGCGTCGGTCAGCAGGCACTGGAACGCGTGCCCGGTCATCACGACGGCATCGAACGGCGCGCCGGGCGGCAGGCCGCCGAGATCGCACGCGAGCCAGCGCACCGCGCCGGCGCCCGGCTGGCGTCGCGCATGGTCGATCATCGCGGGTGCGGGGTCGATCGCGACGACGTCGTGTCCGGCCGCCGCAAGCCGGCGCGCGAACGTGCCGGTGCCGCAGCCGAGATCGAGAATCCGTTGCCGCGCGGTGCCGAGGCGCGATGCGTAGAACGCGAAGTCGCAATCCCCCGCGTTGAACCGGTCGTAGACCGCGACGAGACGCGGATCGGCATAGAGGATTTCGCCGGCAGCCGCCGCGTCGGACGTCACGCGAAACCCGCGTCAGCGCTGCTGCACGGCGACGCGCAGCCCGAGCGCGATGAAGATCGAGCCGATGATTTTTCCCTGCCAGCGCGTGAGCCACGCAAGCCGCTTCACGACGCGGCCGAGCGGACGGATCGAGCATGCGATCAGCGTCGTATAGAGCGAGCTGAGCACGACGAAGATCAGCCCGAGCACCGCGAACTGCACGAACGTCGAGCCGCGTTCCGGATGCACGAACTGCGGCATGAACGCGAGGAAGAACAGCGCGGTCTTCGGATTCAGCACTTCGGCGGGAATCGCCTGCAGGTACGCCGTCAGCGGCGTGACGGGCGGCACCTTCGGCAGCGACGGATCGGACGGCCCGTCGAGCAGCGCGCGCACGCCGAGGTAGATGAGGTAAGCCGCGCCGACCAGCTTCACGACGTTGAACGCGAGCGCCGACGTCATCAGCAGCGCCGACAGCCCGACGGCAGCGAACAGCGTATGCACGAAGTCGCCGCTCGCGACGCCGAGGCCGGTCAGGATGCCGGTCTTGCGGCCGCCCTGCACGGTGCGGCTCAGCACGAGCAGCACGGCGGGGCCGGGGATCAGGAACAGGCCCAGGACGACGGCGGTGAAGGTGGCCAGCGTGGTCAGGTCGAACATGGCGGCTCCGGCAAGGTTGGCGAGGCGGCGGGGGGATCGACGCATTGTATTCGGATCGGCACGCGTCTGCCGATGCCGGCCGGGAGCCGCGCGGCCGCGCCGGCGCCTTTCTGGTATAAGCACGAAAGGCCGCGCGGGCACGCCGTCCGGCCGCTTTCGACACCATCGCTCCATGCGCGACCTGCCACCCGTTACCGACCCCGCTGCCGATGCCGACGTCTATCACGTTCCGCGTCCGCTCGTCGTGTTCGGCGGCTCGGTCGTCGAGCCCGAATGGCGGCTCGAACGGCACAGCCATCCGCAGGCGCAACTGCTGTACACGCTGAGCGGCGTCATCTATTGCGAGATCGACGGCGGCGTGTGGAGCGCGCCGCCGCAATGCACGGTGTGGATTCCGGGCGGCGTCACGCATTCGGCGCGCGGTTCGGCCGGCGCGACGTTCTACGCGGTGCTGGTCGAGCCCGATGCGGCGCCCGGCCTGCCGGCGCGCTGCTGCACGCTGGGCATGTCGCCGCTGTTGCGCGAACTGCTGCTGAAGGCCGCGAGCTTCCCGAGCCTGTACGACGTCGACGGTCCGCAGGGGCGGCTGATGGCGACGCTGCTCGACGAACTCGTGGCGGCGCCGGTCGAGGACCTGTATCTGCCGATGCCGGCCGACCGCCGGCTGCGCAGGCTGATCGATCACCTGCTCGACGACCCGGCCGACAAGTCGCCGCTGCCCGAACTCGCGCGCCGCGCCGGCGTCAGCGAGCGCAGCCTCACGCGGCTCGCCGCGAAGGAACTCGGCATGAGCCTCGGCGACTGGCGCCGGCGGCTGCACGTCGCGCTGTCGCTGCGGATGCTGACGGCGGGCCGCCGCGTGCACCAGATCGCGATCGACCTCGGCTACGAGAGCGCGAGCAGCTTCGTGACGATGTTCCGCAAGGCGACCGGCAAGTCGCCGACCCAATACCTGACCGACCGGCAGCGCTGACCGTGCCGTGCTGAGCCGTGCCGGATCGGCACGCGCGCGCTTGGCCGGATCGAACAAGCGGTTGGCCGGCACGAGAAATGACGGGACGGGCGTCGATCTCTAGCATGAGAATCATTCTCATCTGGAGGCCGACATGCAGATCGTCACGACTGAATTCCCGTTGGTGTGGTTGCGTTACGCGCGTTCGCCGTCGAGCGATCCCGCGCACTTGCTGGCCGAACTCGACGCGTTGCTCGCGCGCCGCGAACGTTTCGTGTTCCTGACCGATGATGCGCCGTCCGGCGACGATCGCGATGCGCAGGATCACGAGATGCGCAAGCAGCTCGCGAAATGGAGCAAGGCGAATCGCGCGCAATCGCGCGAATGGATTCCCGCGATGATCGCGGTCGAGCCCGACGCGCAGCGGCGCGCTGCGCTCGATGCGTTCTCGGCCGCGTTCGAGAAGGTCTGGGGTTATCCGTTGAACGCGGCGGCGAATCGTGACGAGGCGCTCGCGCTGGCACGGCAGCTGCTCGCCGCGCCGGCCCGCGCGGCCGCGGCCACGCGCGACTGAACCGGTCGCCGCGCCGGCGGCGCGGCTCGCTCACTGACAGGCATGCGCCGCGTCGCGTTCGCGCACGATGCCGTATTCCGCGGGAGTTTCCGGTGGACAATCCGATTCGCGCGATGCGCATCTTCACGCGCATCGTCGAGATGAACAGCTTTACGCGCGCGGCAGTCGAGTTGCACGCCGGCGAACTCGGGTGCATCCAGCGCAACCGCGTCGTACTGGAATTCGAACCGTTCGCTGGCACGTGTCTGTCGACTGTGCAGAAGACCGAGTTTTCGGGGAGCGGGCAGCCCGTCCCAGTCTGCATAGACGGAGATGGTCGTCATTTCCTGGTCGCCCCTCCGTGTCGCTTGCCCACGGGTTTCAGCAATGCGGTCAGATCCGCGGCGGTCGTGCCGCGATTCTCGTCAGGCACTGCGTGACCGGATGCCGTCGTCGTTGTTCCGTCGGCTTGGGCGGTGGGGGAAACGCTCGCGCGAGCGCGCTTGCCGGACGTGTGCAGCGCTGCCGCGGCCGGTGTCGAAGCCACTTGCTTCGAGCGCCGCGGCGTGGCGAGTCGGGCGTCCTGAAGCTGGCGGCCGAGCGGGTCCGCGGCGGCCAGCTTTTCCAGATCGCCCTGGAGCCCGAGCGTCTGCATGACGGAAAGATAGGCCCCCATCGTTACCCCCGAACTGCCCGCCTCGAGTGAGCGAAGCGTCATCGGCGACATGCCCGCGCGTTCCGCGACCTGCTTGGCCGTCAGCTTTCGGCGCAGGCGCGCCAACTTCAGCCGCTCGCCGAAGTCGACGAGCAGCCGACTGGATGCCGGCAAGAGCGGGGCAGTCTTCTTGGCCATGGTCGGAGCTAATATTTCAGCGCTTTTTGTCGAATAACGCCAAAATAATAGCACTTTGGCTTGAGGCAAGCGGCATCCCGATAGTGTCTCATGGGTCAAAGTGTAAATATTTTGGCGTTTTTTATGAAAAATAGCCGAAATATTGGCATCGTGCCGACCGGCCGGTTCAACGCCGCATGCGGTTTGCGCGGGACGTCCGGTGCCTCCTCGCCCTGCAGCGTGCGTCAGCGCCTTCCGCCCGCCTCCCGTCACCCACCCAGCTCCCCCGCCACAAAATCCACGAACGCCCGTATCCGCGCGGACATCTGATGCCGCTGCGCATACACCGCGTAGATATCCGCGCTCGGCGTTTCGTAGTCGGGCAGCACGACGACGAGGCGCCCGTCGGCCAGAAAGTCGCGGATATCCCACTCGGCGCGCATCAGGATGCCGTGCCCGTCGAGCGCCCACTTCACCGCGATCTCGCCGTCGTTCGTCGTCAGGTTGCCGTTGATCCGCACGGCTTCCGTGTTGCGCGCCGCGCCGCGTCCGCTCGTCAGCCGCCAGATCCCGTAGCCTTCGTCGCCTTGCCGGATGCCGATGCAGTTGTGCCGCGTCAGCTCGTGCGGCGTGCCCGGCGTGCCGTGCCGCGCGAGATACGCGGGCGCTGCGCACAGCAGCCGGCGGTTCGGCGCGAGCCGTCGCGCGACGACGCGCGTGTCGGGCGGCTCGCCGAAGCGGATGCAGACGTCGAACGCGTCGTCGGTGAGCGGCGGCGGCATCACCGACAGTTGCAACTGCACCGATACCTCCGGAAAACGCGCGACGAAGCGCGAGATCGCCGGGCCGACGTGGCTGCGCCCGAAACCGAGCGTCGCGTTCACGCGCAGGAGCCCCTTCGGCCGCTGCTGCGCGCTGCCGAGCAGTTCGCCCAGTTCGTCCATCTGATCGAGGATCCGGCGCGCGTAGTCGAGATACACGTCGCCCTCGGGCGTCAGCATCATGCGCCGCGTCGTGCGGTTGACGAGCGTCACGCCCGCGCGCCGCTCCATCTGCGTGAGCCGCTTGCTGACGGCCGCCGCGGTCAGCCCGAGCTCGCGCGCAGCCGCGCTCAGGCTGCCCGCCGCGGCCAGCGTCGAGAAGAAGCCGAGATCGGCCGGCTGGACGGTATCCGCCATGACGGGATTCATGAATTGAAGTTAAAGATGCTTTGAGTATAGCCCCGGTTTCTGCACTTCCAGTTCGGTAAAGTGCGTTCACGCTCACGATCAATCGAGGATGTCAGCATGAAGACCTACCGTATCGCGACCATTCCCGGCGACGGCATCGGCAAGGAAGTGGTGCCTGCGGCCAAGCAGGTGCTGGAAGCGCTGGCCCGCGGCAGCGACCGCTTTGCGTTCGAGTTCGAGGATTTCGACTGGGGCGCCGATTACTACCGACTGCACGGCGCGATGATGCCGGCCGACGGTCTCGACGCGCTGCGCGGCAAGGACGCGATCCTGTTCGGCTCGGCGGGCGACCCCGACGTGCCCGACCACGTGACGCTGTGGGGCCTGCGCCTGAAGATCTGCCAGGGCTTCGACCAGTACGCGAACGTGCGGCCGACGCGCATCCTGCCCGGCATCGACGCGCCGCTGAAGCGCTGCGGGCCGGCCGACCTGAACTGGGTGATCGTGCGCGAGAACTCGGAGGGCGAATATGCGGGCGTCGGCGGCCGCGTGCACCAGGGGCATCCGATCGAGGCGGCGACCGACGTGTCGATCCTCACGCGTGCCGGCGTCGAACGCATCATGCGCTTCGCGTTCCGGCTCGCACAGTCGCGTCCGCGCAAGCTGCTGACCGTCATCACGAAGAGCAACGCGCAGCGTCACGCGATGGTGATGTGGGACGAGATCGCGAAGCAGGTCGCGCAGGAATTCCCCGACGTCACGTGGGACAAGGAACTCGTCGACGCCGCGACCGCACGCATGGTGAACCACCCGGCGTCGCTCGACACGATCGTCGCGACCAACCTGCACGCGGACATCCTCAGCGATCTCGCGGCCGCGCTCGCGGGCAGCCTCGGCATCGCGCCGACCGGCAACATCGATCCCGAGCGCCGCTATCCGTCGATGTTCGAGCCGATCCACGGCTCCGCGTTCGACATCATGGGCCGGGGCCTCGCGAATCCGGTCGGCACGTTCTGGTCGGTCGTGATGCTGCTCGAGCATCTCGGCGAGACGGCAGCAGCTGCGCGCGTGATGCAGGCGATCGAGGCCGTGACGGCCGACCCGTCGCTGCATACGCGCGACCTCGGCGGCAGCGCGACGACCGCGCAGGTGACGGCCGCCGTCTGCGAGCGCGTCGCGCACGCGGCGGTCGCCGCCTGACAGTAACGAGAACGGCGACGAGAACGGCGACGGCCGCGCGCGCAGCCGGCCGCCTTCCGTTCGCCGTACCCCGGATTTTTTGCCCGCGACTCGCGCATTCGACGCGAGCCGGGCGCCGGCGCGCACGCTTCGTCGTGATGCCGGCGGTACCCACCGAGCCTGCGCGGACAGCGCACATCTCGACCTCGAAGGAGGAGACACATGCAAGCGGATCTGGAAACCCGCGTCGCGCGGAAACTGATGTGGCGCATCATTCCGTTCGTGATGCTGCTTTACTTCGTCAGCTTTCTCGATCGCGTCAACGTCGGCTTCGCGGCGATGACGATGAACAAGGCGATCGGCCTGTCGCCGACCGCGTTCGGACTCGGCGGCGGCCTGTTCTTCATCGGCTACTTTCTGTTCGAAGTGCCGAGCAACCTGATTCTCCATCGCGTCGGCGCACGCATCTGGATCGCGCGCGTGATGATCACGTGGGGCATCGTGTCGGCGGTGTCCGCGTTCGCGGCCGGGCCGACGAGCTTCTACGTGCTGCGCTTCCTGCTCGGCATCGCGGAAGCCGGCTTCTTCCCCGGCATCATCCTGTACCTGAGCCTGTGGTTTCCCGCGAAGCAGCGCGCGGTGGCGGCCGCGTGGTTCATGGCGGCCGCGCCGATCTCGACCGCGATCGGCTCGCCGCTGTCGGGCGCGATCATGCAGTTGCCGCCGATGTTCGGGCTCGCCGACTGGCAGATGCTGTACATCGTCGAGGCGCTGCCCGCGGTCCTGCTCGGCTTCGTCGTGCTGAAGTGCCTGACCGATGCGCCGTCGAAGGCCGCGTGGCTGCAGCCGGACGAGCGCGACTGGCTGGTCGCGAAGCTGAAGTCGGAGGCCGATGCGCGGCACACGCATGCCGGGCACACGGCCGGCGCGTGGCAGGCGCTGCGCGACCCGCGCGTGCTGGCGCTCGCGCTGATCTACTTCGGCACGTCGGCGGGGCTCTATACGCTCGGCCTGTGGGCGCCGCTGATGGTCAGGCAGTTCGGCTTCACCGCGTGGCAGACGGGCCTGCTGACCGGCATCCCGAGCATCGCCGCGGTCGTTGCGATGATCGGGTGGGCGCGGCATTCGGATCGCACCGGCGAACGCACGTGGCACGTGGTGATGCCGTGCGTGCTGGCCTGCATCGGCTTCGTATTCGCGGGGCAGGCGGGCACCGCGCTCCTGACCGTGCTCGCGCTGGTCGTCGTCAACATCGGGATCAGCGCCGCGAAGGCGCCGCTGTGGGCGATGCCGAGCGCGTTCCTGTCCGGCGCCGGCGCGGCCGCGGGGATCGCGATGATCAACTCGATCGGCAACCTCGGCGGCTTCGTCGGGCCGTTCGCGATCGGCTGGCTCAAGCACGTGACGGGCGGGTATGCGGCCGGGCTGTACGTGGTGGCGGGCACGCTCGCGGTGTCGGCGGTCGTCACGCTCATGCTGAGCCGCAAGGGGGCGCGCGAGCAGGTCGTGGCGGGGGTGCGGCATCATCATTGACGGCGGGGCCTGCCGGACGCGGCGCGTGCACGGGCGCCGTGCGGCCGCTGCTACACTCGAGCGCACGGGCCGGCATTCGCGCCGCGCCCGATACGGAGACGACGAGCCGGATGGAACCGATCACCGACGCATTCGCGCGGCACTTCGCGCAGGACTGGATCGACGCATGGAACGCGCACGATCTCGACCGCATCCTGTCCCACTACGACGATGCCTTCGTCACGCATTCGCCGATGATCGTGCGGATCGCGGGCGAGCCGAGCGGATGCCTGCGCGGCAAGGACGCGGTGCGCGCGTACTGGGCGAAGGCGCTGGAACTCATTCCGGGCCTGCGGTTCGAGTTCATTTCGGTGCTGGCGGGCGTGGATAGCGTTGCCATTCACTATCGCGGCGCAAACGGACGCGGCGCGGTCGAGGTATTCCGCTTCGTTGCCGGTGGTCGCGTGAACGAGGCATTCGCCCACTATGCGGCGTGATGCGATAGCGGAAGGAAAGCAGGAAGGGGGAAGCAGGAAGCGGAGCAGCGGAGGGGAATGCAGCAGGCCGCGCATGCACCGATGCACATGCGGCCTGCCCGGCCGAAGCGCGTATCGGCTACGCGCCCCGGCGTCGAACGAAGCGACTTACTTGTCGTCGCCCTTGATCTGCGGCAGCGCCGACGCTTCACCCGGCGTCAGCAGGCCGACTTGCGAATACACGCGCAGCTTGTCGCGCGTATCGGTGATGTCGAGGTTGCGCATCGTCAGCTGGCCGATCCGGTCGCGCGGCGAGAACGTCGACGCCACCTTCTCCATCGACAGGCGTTCCGGCTGATACGTGAGGTTCGGCGACTTCGTGCTCAGGATCGAGTAGTCGTTGCCGCGGCGCAGTTCGATCTTCACTTCGCCGGTGATCGCGCGCGCGACCCAGCGCTGCGCCGTTTCGCGCAGCATGATCGCCTGCGGGTCGAACCAGCGGCCCTGGTACAGCAGGCGGCCGAGACGGCGGCCGTTCTCGCGGTACTGCTCGATCGTGTCTTCGTTGTGGATGCCGGTGACGAGACGCTCGTACGCGATGTACAGCAGCGCGAGGCCCGGGGCTTCGTAGATGCCGCGGCTCTTCGCCTCGATGATGCGGTTCTCGATCTGGTCGCTCATGCCGAGGCCGTGACGGCCGCCGATGCGGTTCGCCTCCAGCAGCAGCTCGACCTGGTCCTTGAACTCGACGCCGTTCAGCGCGACCGGCTGGCCGGCTTCGAAGCGCACCGTCACTTCCTCGGCGGCGATCTTCACGTCGTCGCGCCAGAACGCGACGCCCATGATCGGGTTCACGATCTTGATGCCGCTTTCGAGGCTTTCGAGGTCCTTCGCTTCGTGCGTCGCGCCGAGCAGGTTCGAGTCGGTCGAATACGCCTTCTCGGCCGACATCTTGTACGCGAAGCCGGCCTGGTTCATGAATTCGGACATTTCGGCACGGCCGCCGAGTTCGTCGATGAACGTCTGGTCGAGCCACGGCTTGTAGATCTTCAGGTCCGGGTTCACGAGCAGGCCGTAGCGGTAGAAACGCTCGATGTCGTTACCCTTGTACGTGCTGCCGTCGCCCCAGATGTTGACGCCGTCTTCCTTCATCGCGGCGACGAGCATCGTGCCCGTCACGGCGCGGCCGATCGGTGTCGTGTTGAAGTACGTGACGCCCGCGGTCGTGATGTGGAACGCGCCGCTTTGCAGCGCGGCGATGCCTTCGGCGACGAGCTGCGCGCGGCAGTCGATCAGGCGGGCGCCGGCTGCGCCGTATTCGATCGCGCGTTTCGGGATCGCGTCGTAATCGTCTTCGTCGGGCTGGCCGAGGTTCGCCGTGTATGCGTACGGGACGGCGCCCTTCAGTTTCATCCAGTGCAGCGCGGCGCTGGTGTCCAGGCCGCCGGAGAAGGCGATACCGACCTTCTGGCCGGTCGGGAGGCTTTCGAGAATCGTGCTCATAGGAATTACCGTGGATTGAAGCCGGTGGGATCGTATTTCGCGGAATATGCGAGTATCGGCTGTCCGGGAAGTTGGGGCAAGACCTGATTTTCGCGCCAATACGTCTTCGGGCCTGTCGCGACGGGCCTGACGGGCGGTTAACCGGCCGGAGAATCCGGCGCGAAACGGCCTCGGACGGCGGTCGAAACTGGCAAAGGCGCGCCGGCGCGCACCCCGATTGGCGGGGCCAGATCGGTCGGCCGGTGCGGCATCCGCGCTCAGGGACGCCGGGTCACCTTTTACGAAAGGCTAATGAAAGATGCCCTGACGCGCCCGGCGCCCGGCGTCCGTCGGCCTTCGAATCGTCAAACCTGCAGGTTCAGATATTCCATGCCTGCGCGGTATCGAGCAGTTTCTCGCGCAACTGATCCACTTCGCCGGCCAGCTTGGCCGTGATCGACACGTAGCCCGACAACTGCGCCGGCGGGGCGTCGTGCGGCGGCTCGGCCGGCCGGCGGCGCGGTGCGAGCCGGCTCGGCGTGCCGAACTTGAGCGCGCGGCTCGCGCCGACGAGCGTGTCGCGGATGCGCCGGTTCATCGCCTTCATCTCGATGCGCATGTATTCGCGCGCGGCGAGGTCGTCGCGGGCCGGCACCGTGCTCGACAGGATCTCCAGGTAGCCGATGCACAGGCGCAGGCCGCGCTGGATCGCCTCGAGCTGCGTGACCGGGATGTCGCATTCCTTCGACACCGACGGCATCAGCGAGCGCAGCTGCACCAGCAGCGCGCTCAGCGCGGCCATTTCCTTCAGGTGCGCGTCGTCGCTCACGTGGCGGTCGCCCGCGAGCCGCGCATGCACGGCCGCGCACGCGCGCAGCGCGTCGGCGAGCTTGTAGCGCCACGAGTAGGTCGCGTAGAGCGGCAGCGCGAACGAGAACGCCAGCGCGATCGCGATGCCGGTCAGCACGTTCACCGCGCGCCACAGGCCGTCGACGATCTCGTTGTCGCCGTGGCCGGCCACGATCACCATCGTGATCGCCGACAGCAGCGCGATGTAGCCGGCCTTGCCGATCGCGTGATACGCGCAGAGCCCGCACGCGATCGCCATCAGCAGGTAGATCGCGAGCGGCGCGTGCAGGAAGGAGTAGAGCAGGATCAGCCCGAGCCCCGCGAGCGCGCCGATCGACGTGCCGAGCGCGCGCTCGGCCGCCTTCTTGCGGATGTTGCCGTGGTGCTGCAGCCCGCCGACGACGATCAGCACGGTGATCGTCGACCATTCGCCGTGCGGCACGCGCAGGCCGGTGGACAAGGCGATCGACACGAGGATCGCGAGCGCGACGCGCGCCGCATGGATCAGCTTCGCGTGCCGGTAGCGGCGGTACGGGTCCAGCAGCGGACGGAGCGCGTGGCGCAGGAGCGGCGGGAATCGGGCAGGGAGCTGGGCGGTCATGACGGAGCGGGGGTGGCCGGCGGGTGGCCGGAATGCGCGGGCAGCCTGCGCGGGCGGGCCGGCGCGGCGCCGCACGCGCAGCTGACGTAACGCTAGCCGAACGCGCGCGGGCTGTCCACGGCGGCGCGGCGCGGGTGCCGCCGGCTGCCGCGTCACGCGTCGGCCGTATTCACCTCGGCGTTCGACACGCGATTGCGGCCGCCGGACTTCGCGTGGTACAGCGCCGCGTCGGCCTGCCGCAGCAGCGTCGCGGCGTTGACGCGCCCGCCGGCGCTGGTCGCGGCGCCGATGCTCGCCGTCACGTGCCCGTACGGGCTGCGGACGTGCGCGATATCGAGCCCCGCGATCGCACGGCGGATCGCTTCGGCGACGGTCGCCGCGCCCTGCGCATCGGTGTCGGGCAGCGTGACGACGAATTCCTCGCCGCCGTAGCGCGCGACGTGGTCGCTGTCGCGGCGCAGGCAGCGCGACGCGGATTGCGCGACGCGGCGCAGCACGTCGTCGCCGGCGAGGTGGCCGTAGTAGTCGTTGAACGCCTTGAAATGATCGACGTCGACGAACAGCACCGACAGCGGGCGGCCGCTGCGCGACGCGCGCTGCGCTTCCGTCGCGAGCACGGCATCGAACGTGCCGCGGTTGTCGAGCCCGGTCAGCGAATCGGTGTGCGCGAGCCGGTACAGATTCAACTTGGTGACCTGTCGGCGCTCGAGTTCGCGCGACAGCGCGAGCGAGCCCCCGACGATGAACACGGTAAACAGGCCCATCAGCACGGCGGTCCAGATCGCGCGATGGCGCCACGGCGCGTAGATGTCGATCTCGGCGGGCGCGACGTCGACGATCAGCGGCAGATTCGCGAGATGCTTGTAGACGTAGACGCGCCGCACGCCGTCGATCGCGCCGACGCCCGTCAACACGCCTTCGCTGTTGCGCTGCGCCTTGATGAAGAGTGGGGACTGGTGAAGGTCGAGGCCGACCACGCGCGGATCGTACGGCAGGCGCGAGACGAGCGCGCCGTTGTCCTCGACGATCGCCGCGCTGCCGTGCTTGCCGACCGCGAGCCCGTCGAGCAGCGCGCGGAAGTAGCCGATGTTGAGCGTGCCGACGACGATTCCGCCGAAACGGCCGTCGGCCAGCGTGATCCGGCGGCTGAGCGCGATCGTCAGCGCGCCGCCGCGCAGCCGGGACGCATAGGGCCGGCTGATGTAGAGGCCCTGCGCGCGCCGGTCGCGATGCACGGCGAAATACTCGCGGTCGGCGAAATTGCCTTGTCGCGGCGGCGATGCGGCCGAATCGATCACGATATTGCCGTGCGGATCCATCACGAAAATGGCGCCGAGATACGCGCCGGTCGCGGCGCGGTCGAACAGCAGCCGGTGGCGCTGGCGCGGCGGCAATGCCGTCAGTTCCGGATCGGCGAGCCCGTCGACGACGTTTTGCAGCGAAAGATCATACAGTTCGATATTGCGGGAAATATCGCGCTCGATCAGCAGCATCAGGTTGCGCGCATTTTCGACCGCATGGTCGTATGCGTCGTGGCGTGCCTCGATTAAAAGCGACGCCGAGAGTCCCCAGCTGAACAGCAGCAGCACGACGCCGGCGACGAGCACGCCGCGGGGCGACAGTATGCGTGCCACGGCCGTCGCGGTATGACGGCGCAGCGTAGCGAGCGGCGTGGGTGGCATCATCCTCGGGGCAGGCGGCGGATATTGCGTCGTCGACGATTCCGCGCTCTGATTAATTCGCATTAGTCGGCATTATCTCGCGAATTCCCGAATCTCGCCGCTCGATGCAAAACATGCATGCGCCAATTCGATTCGGAACGATTACGCATCATTACCGTAAGCCGGGTGTTCGTTTCGATTTGAATCGCGATTATGGATGGCCGGTATTTTGTCTGATTATTAGGGCATATAGATCGATTTTGTCGGTTTAATACAGGATCGGGCTATTGCGCCGGCGCGAGTGCGTATCGGACGGATGGGTTCGCCGGCGCGGATCACCCCGCGTCGGCATGCGGCGCCGGGGCGTCCGGACCCGAGCGGTCCCCGCGGCGAATCAGGTAGAATCCGCGCTTCGCCGCTGGCGCCCGGCGCGCAACGCGTATCGGGGCCGCATCGAATGCATCGCAGCAGGCGGCGCGACGCGCCCCGATCCCGCATGCGCCGGCCCCGGATGCCGGCCCGCTCAACGTTCGTCTCGTTTATGTCCGCAATTCCGAATTCCGACCAACCCGGTTCGTCCGCGAACCCACCCAAGCTTCATCGCGCGCTGAAGGCGCGCCATCTGACGATGATCGCCATCGGCGGCTCGATCGGCACGGGCCTGTTCGTCGCGTCCGGCGCGTCGATCTCGCAGGCCGGCCCCGGCGGCGCGATGGTCGCGTACATGCTGATCGGCCTGATGGTCTACTTCCTGATGACGAGCCTCGGCGAAATGGCCGCGTTCATGCCGGTGTCGGGCTCGTTCGCGACCTACGGCGCGAAATACGTCGACGAAGGCTTCGGCTTCGCGCTCGGCTGGAACTACTGGTACAACTGGGCCGTGACGATCGCGGTCGAGCTGGTCGCCGCGCAGCTCGTGATGCACTACTGGTTCCCGGACGTGCCGGGCGTCTGGTGGAGCGCCGCGTTCCTCGGCGTGATGTTCCTGCTCAATGCGCTGACCGTGCGCGGCTTCGGTGAAGCCGAATACTGGTTTGCGCTGATCAAGGTCGTCACCGTGGTCGCGTTCATCGGCGTCGGCCTGCTGATGATCTTCGGCATTCTGAAGGGCGCGCCGGGCAACGGCTGGGGCAACCTGACGATCGGCGATGCGCCGTTCGCGGGCGGCCTGCCGGCGCTGATGGGCGTCGCGATGATCGCGGGCTTCTCGTTCCAGGGCACCGAGCTGATCGGCGTCGCGGCCGGCGAATCGGAGAATCCGCGCACGACGATTCCGCGCGCGGTGCGCCAGGTGTTCTGGCGCATCCTGCTGTTCTACGTGCTGGCGATCTTCGTGATCGGCGTGCTGATTCCCTATACCGACCCGAACCTGCTGAAGAGCGACGTGACCGACATCGGCGTGAGTCCGTTCACGCTCGTGTTCCGCCACGCGGGCCTCGCGTTCGCGGCCGGCGTGATGAACGCGGTGATCCTGACGGCCGTGCTGTCGGCCGGCAACTCGGGCATGTACGCGTCGACCCGGATGCTCTACAACCTCGCGACGGAAGGCCGTGCGCCGAGGCTGTTCGCGAAGCTGTCGCCGGGCGGCGTGCCGCGCAACGCGCTGTACGCGACGACCGCCGTCGGCGCGCTGTGCTTCTTCACGTCGCTGTACGGCGACAAGACGGTATACCTGTGGCTGCTGAACACGTCGGGGATGACGGGTTTCATTGCGTGGCTCGGCATCGCGATCAGCCACTACCGGTTCCGCAAGGGCTACGTGAAGCAGGGCTACGCGGTCGACCAGCTGCCGTACCAGTCGAAGTGGTTTCCGTTCGGCCCGCTGTTCGCGTTCGTGCTGTGTCTCGTGATCGCGCTCGGCCAGGACTACCAGGCGTTTCTCGCGAACCGGATCGACTGGGCGGGCGTGGCCGCGACCTACGTCGGCATTCCGCTGTTCCTCGTCGTGTGGCTCGGCTACCGGCTCCTGAACAAGAGCCGCTTCGTGCGCTACGAGGACATGGAGATCGCGCCGTGGGCGGCCGCGAACCGCAGCGCGCAGCTGCAGCGCGTGGAGAACCGCGAAACCGTCGGCTGATGCCGGTGCGGCCACCGGCCGCGTGGTGCGCGATGAAAACGGGAAGCCCGCGGGCTTCCCGTTTTTCGTTGGGTAGCCGACGCGTGCGTCGTTCCCGATACCGTTCCAGCCGGCGCCGCCCCCGCTTTTTTTGTCGGCTTTGCGCTGCACGGGGTCAAAGCCGGTTATATTTCCCGACCCTACCGGGCCACGGCCCGGCCGGCGCGACGAGCGCGGCGCGGATCGGGCATCCCGCGCGCGCCCGTTGCGGCGGCCGGCGGCGCCCGGCGTTTCCATCGTTCCGCCGCGGCCGGCCCGGCCCGCGGAGCGCGCAATCCAGAGGAATCCATGAGCGCATCACCCGCCGAGCGGAAGGCCGGACCCGTTTCCATCGTGCGAATCGAAGCCGCGATCAATGCGTGGCGCGAAGTGTATCCGCCGGCGCCGGACGGCGAGGACGGCTACGCGCTCGACGCCGGCAGCAACTGCCTGGCCGAACTGTACGGCACGATGATCTGCTATCGGCTGCCGGACGTTCCGCTCGACTCGCTGAGCGACGCGCAGCGCGATGCGCTGTACGCGACCGAGGCATGACGCGCGGTCGGGACGCTGCCGCGACGCGGCGTCGATGAAGCAACGGGAAGCCTGGCGGCTTCCCGTTTTGCTTTGCGGCTTTGCGGCTTTGCGCGGTGCGCCGCCCGCGAGGGCGGGCGCGGCGCGGCTCGCGCCGGTATCGGCGCGGGCTGAGGTATCGTCATGGCATCGGGAGCAGGCGCTCGCGAGGCGACCGGCGCGGCACGTGTGCGCGCGGGGCCGAATGAACGTCCGTGGCCTGTCCGGGAGGGTTGAACATGGAGTTGAGACACCTCCGCTACTTCGTCGCGGTTGCCGAGGAGCGGAATTTCACGCGCGCGGCCGAGCGCCTGCACATCGCGCAGCCGCCGCTCAGCCGGCAGATCCAGCAGCTCGAGGACGCGCTCGGCGTGCCGCTGTTCGAGCGCAACGCGCGGCCGCTGAAGCTGACCGACGCGGGGCGGTTCTTCTATTCGCACGCGGTGCAGCTGCTCGCGCAGACCACCGAGCTCGAATCGATGACGAAGCGGGTCGGCAAGATCGAGCGCAGCATGTCGGTCGGGTTCGTCGGCTCGACGCTGTACGGGATGCTGCCGAAGATCATCCGGCGCTTTCGCAGCGAGTATCCGGCCGTCGAGCTGAGCCTGCACGAGATGTCGACGATGGACCAGATCAAGGCGCTGAAGGAAGGGCGCATCGACGTCGGGTTCGGGCGTATCCGTCACGAGGATCCGAGCGTGCGGCGCGTCGTGCTGCGCGAGGAGCGGATGATCGTCGCGCTGCCGGTCGGTCACGTGCTCGACGGCGCGAAACCCGTGCTGTCGCTGCACGATCTCGTGAACGACACGCTGATCATCTTCCCGAAGGCGCCACGGCCGAGCTATGCGGACCAGGTGCTCGCGGCATTCCACGATCGCGCGCTGCAGCCGCGCAAGATCTACGAGACACGTGAACTGCAGATCGCGCTCGGGCTCGTCGCGATGGGCGAAGGCGTGTCGGTCGTGCCGCACAGCGTGTACGGGCTGAAGCGCGACGACATCAGCTACAAGCCGCTCGACGATCCGAAACTCGTGTCGCCGATCATCATGAGCATGCGGATGCTCGACGAATCGGAGGACATCCGCGCGATGCAGGCGCTGATCTACCGGCTGTACGACGAGTCGCAGATGGAGTATCTGCCGCCGCAGCCCGAATGAGCGCGCGGGCGGTGGGGGCTTGCTTGACGCCGCGCGCGTCGCCGGGCCACCATCGTCGGCATTCTGCGGTCCGCCCGCGTGCGGCCGCCTTCATGCAGTTTTCATGCAGACGATGACATGCACATGACTGAAATCGTGACCGAGGAGACCTGGGTCGAGACGCCGCAAGGTCGTCTCTTCGCGAAGCGCTGGCGCGGGGTGCCCGCGCAGGCGACGGCCGCGACCGGGCCGGCCGCGCCTATGCAGGCCGCGCCGATCGTGCTGCTGCACGATTCGCTCGGCTGTGTCGAACTTTGGCGCGACTTCCCTGCGCAACTTGCGCGCGCCACGCAACGCGACGTGATTGCATACGACCGGCTCGGCTTCGGCCGGTCCGACCGCCATCCGGGACAGCTCGGCACGACGTTCGTGCGCGACGAGGCCGATCAGGGCTTCCGCGCGCTGCTCGAGCGGTTCGGCATCGATGCGTTCGTGGCGTTCGGGCACAGCGTCGGCGGCGGCATGGCGGTCGGCTGCGCGGCCGCGTATCCCGCGCGTTGCCGCGCGCTGGTGACGGTCGCCGCGCAGGCGTTCGTCGAGGATCGCACGCTCGACGGCATTCGCGAGGCGGGGCAGCAGTTCGACGCGCCCGGCCAGCTCGAGCGGCTCGTGCGCTATCACGGCGACAAGGCCGAATGGGTGCTGCATGCGTGGGTCGGCACGTGGCTGTCGCCGGCGTTTCGCGACTGGAGTCTCGACGACGCGCTGCCGCGCGTGCGCTGCGCGACGCTCGCGATTCACGGCGAGCAGGACGAATACGGGTCGGACGTGCATCCGAAGCGGATCGCCGCGCGCGTCGCCGGGCCGTCGTCGTTCCTGCTGCTCGACGGATGCGGACACATGCCGCATCGCGAGCGGAGCGGCGACGTACTCGCGGCCGTGGCGACGTTCCTGCGCGGCGCGCTTGCCTGAACGGCCGGGCGCAGGCGCGCGATGCGACCGGCGGGCCGAGCCCGCCGGCGCTCAGAACGACAGCTGGATCGCGAGATCGAGCGCGAGAATCGCGATCGAGCAGCCGATGCCGAGGACCACGTTCGGCAACCGGTGTTCGAAGTCGCGATTGTCGCGGCGCATCGCGGCGCCGAGCAGGAAGATCGCCTCGACGACGATCTGCAGCCCGACGAACAGCAGCATCAGCAGGTACTCGTAACCCATCTGCTTGAACGCGGCGAATTGCATCCCGTGATCGCGGATCCATTGGCCGATGCGCAGCAGTTCGTAGACGAACAGCAAGGCGGGAAACAGGTAGCTGATGAAATACGTCGGCGCCGTGGCGTGCCGTAGTTCGAGGTGGAAGTGCTGATGCGTGGTAGCCATCACGAAGCCCTCCTTGCAAACGCATGATTGCGGTCGCGACGGCGGCGCGACGACGTGCGGACTAAGGGATTGCCCGAGGCATCGTGCGGGGCCGTACGACACCAGCATACTGCTGCGCGGAAGATTTGGCATCCCGTGCGTGCATTCGTTGTAAAAATACCGGCGCATCGCGCGAAGCGTGCAGCGGTCTTCGCTCGCGGTGCGCGACGCGTCGGTCGGTTGTGTGTCGCCCGCGTTGCCGGACAGCAGCCATTCCGGATGGTGTTTCAGGTCGCAGGCCAGCGCGCAGCGCGCCCGGCGTGCGCGTGAATTGCGTGAGCGCGCCATGCACGTTCGATGCGCGCGCACCTTCCTGCCCGAGCGTCACCTGGGCGGCCGCTCAGCCTTTCGCTTGCGCGCCTTCGACGAATAGCTTCGCGACCGACCGGAATTCCCGCTTCAGCGACAACCCCGGCACGGTCAGCCAGCGCAGCATCGCCGCGAGATACAGATGATGGAACCACGTGGCGAGCTGGTCGGCCGCCAGCGCCGGGCTCAGTTCGCCCGCCTGCTGTCCGGCCGCGATCAGCTGCTGCCACACGAGCGCGATGTCGCTGCCGTCGTCCTTCCCGCTTTCCGCTTCCGTCACGCCGATGCTCAGGAACCGATGCCGCAGGTAGGCGAGCAGGTACACCGGGTGCTGCTCGCACCACGCGGCCGACGCGTCGAGCACGCACGCGATTCGCGACGCGAAGGTCTTCCGTCGCGTGACGTCGCGCTGCAGGTGCGCGAGGTCGCGCGCGAGTTCGCCTTCGAGCCAGTGCGCGAGCACGGCTTCCTTCGTCGGAAAGTGGTTGTACAGCGTTCGTTTCGCGACATCGGCCCGTGCGGCGATCTGCTCCATCGTCACGGCATCGTAGCCGTGCACATCGAACAGGCGGGCGCCGGTGTCGGCGAGATGCGCGAGCATCTGGATGCGCTTGCGTGCGCGGCGGCCCGGAGCATCGGTCGTCGTCGGCATGGTTCGGTATCGAATGAAAGTGCACGAATTGCATTAGTATACGACATGCATTTTTTAAAATCCACTCGCCTGCATCGTGCAGGGGGAGTTCACGCATGAAGCTTGTCATCATCACTTACGGCACCGATGGCGACACGCGTCCGCTCGCGGCGCTCGGCCGTGCGCTGCTGGATGCGGGCCACGAGGTCCGGTTGCTGGCCGACGCCGCGACGCTCGGCTCGGCCGCCGCGCTCGGTGTGCCCTGCGCGCCGTTGTCCGGCGATATCCGCGCGGCGATCGCGCCGGATGGCGCGTTGTCCGACGCGGTGCGCGGGCGCGGCGGCTTCAACGACACGTCGAAGGCGCTCGCGGCGATCGCGAATGCGAACACGGCGGCATGGATGCGCGAAGTCGCGGCCGCGTCGGCCGGTTGCGATGCGATCCTGGTGTCGGGGCTGGCGTCGTTCGTCGGGCTGTCGGTCGCCGAGTATCGCGGCGTGCCGGCGATCGGCACGGGGATGATTCCGATCACGCCGACCGCGGCATTCGCGTCGCCGTTCCTGCCGCCCGGCAAGGTGCCGCGCTGGCTGAATCGCGCGAGCCACCGGCTCGTGAACGCGCTGCTGTGGCACGCGTTCAAAAACGCGACCAATGCAGCGCGCGCCAGCGTGTGCGGCCTGCCGCCGCGCCGGCACGTCTGGACCGATCATCCGATGCTGTATGGCGTGTCGCCCGTGCTGCTGTCCGATCCGGCCGACTGGCCGTCGCACGTGCAGGCCTGCGGTCAGTGGCACGCCGACGCGCCGGCGTGGACGCCGCCGCCCGCGCTGTTGACCTTTCTCGGCGCGGGCGAGCCGCCCGTGTACATCGGCTTCGGCAGCATGGCCGGGTTCGATCGCGCCACGATGGTCGGCGCGCTGCTGCAGGCGCTCGACGGCCGGCGCGCGCTGTTCCACCCGGGCTGGAGCGGCATCGATGCGTCGATGCTGCCGACGCACGTGTGCGTGATCAGCGAGACGCCGCACGACTGGTTGTTTCCGCATGTATCGATGGCGATCCACCACGGCGGATCGGGTACCACGCATTCGGCTGCGCGGGCGGGCATTCCGTCGGTCGTCGTGCCGTTCGCGGGCGATCAGTTCTTCTGGGCGAACCGGCTGCAACGGCTCGGTGTGGCCGATGCGCCGGTGGCGGGCCGGCGCATGGACGCCGCCGCGCTCGCACGCGCGATCGCGTTCGCCGCGCATGCCGACACGCAGGCGCGCGCCGCCGAACTCGGTGTGCGGATCGCGCGGGAGGACGGGGTGCGGCGGGCGGTCGGCGCGATCGAGCGCTGGGCGCGGCCCGGCATGCGGTGAACGTAGCCGCCCCGCGTCAGAAATGCCCGGTGAACCGGTAGCGGCTGCCCGGATGCCACAGGTTGGCCACCGACGCGACCATCCCCTGCGACCACGTGCGTCGATGCAGCAGCAGGCAGGGTTCGCGCTCGTCCATCGTCAGGTGGCGGCGCGTTTGTGCATCGGGCATCGCGGCCTCGATCCGGTATTCGACCCGCTGCAGCGGCGCGACGCGCGTGAGGTACTGGTTCGGCGTCGTCGTCGTGAAGTCCTGCAGTGCGTATTCGGGCGCGCAGGACGGATTGACCCAGCGTTCCTCGAGCTGCACCGGCGTGTCGTTCTCGAAGTGCAGCACGCGTGAATGGAAGATCGGGCTGCCGGCGTCGAGCCGCAGCTCATCGGCGAGCTTCGCGTCGGCGATGGCCGCGCCGACCTCCAGCACCTGCGCGCGATACCCATGGCCGCGTGCGGCGACTTCGTCCGAGATGCTGCGGATCGCCACCAGCGTCGATTCGTATTTCGGTGACGCGACATACGTGCCCGAGCCGCGCGTGCGTGTGAGCACCTGCTCGGCCGTCAACTCGCGCAGCGCGCGGTTGACCGTCATCCGCGCGACGTTGAATTCGCGCGCGAGCTCGTTTTCCGACGGCACCTGGTCGCCTTCCGCCCACTCGCCCGCATGAATGCGCGCGAGGATGAAGTCCTTGATTTCCTGATAGATCGGTGTGGTCATTGCATTGCTGTTCGAGAGACGGCGGCCGCGCGCCGTCGCGCGCGGGCCTTCGTGCGGTGTCCGGGCGGAGTGTACCGGGTTCGACGCCGCGCGGGCCCGACTGTGAGCCCGGGATTCGGGTTATTCCGGCCTGCATCCGGAGCGCCAGCCAACGGCCCGCGGGGGCCGTACGGACCGCAGCCGCCGTGCCAGCTAGCGCCGGCTAACGAAAAGTATAGACAAATACATGCGCGGCGACGATGCGCCCAGCCCGCACCGAAACAAGGGGTTCAGCTGCATGTAATGTGTAGCGAATTGAAATATAAGGAAAATTCGCTCACGCAAACAATCCGCCGACAATTAGAGATAAACACGGATTGCTGGCAGTGACCTGAAAAAGGCAAAGTTGTATGTACAACTTGGAAAGTCGTCTGACGGATGACCTCCCGGTTGGAAGGGTTCGCGGCGGCGACGCCCGACGGGACCCGTGCCCAGTTCGCCTATGACAGGAACGCCATGAAGAAACTCGCGCTCAGTATTGCCCTTGCCTGCCTCGCGGTCGGTGCCCACGCCAAGGATTGGTCGACGATCCGGTTCGGCGTCGATGCCAGCTATCCGCCGTTCGAATCGAAGGATGCAAGCGGCAAGGTCGTCGGCTTCGACGTCGATCTCGGCAACGAGATCTGCGCGCGCCTGAAGGCGAAGTGCGTGTGGATCGAGAACGACTTCGACGGGATGATCCCGGCGCTGAAGGCGAAGAAGTTCGACGGCGTGCTGTCGTCGATGTCGATGACGCCGGCGCGTGCCGAGCAGATCGCGTTCTCCGACAAGCTGTTCAACACGCCGACGCGCCTCGTCGCGAAGAAGGGCGCGAACCTGCAGCCGACGGCCGAATCGCTGAAGGGCAAGTCGGTCGGCGTCGAGCAGGGCACGATCCAGGAAACCTACGCGAAGGCCTACTGGGCGCCGAAGGGCGTGCAGGTCGTGCCTTACCAGAACCAGGATGGCGTGTACCAGGACCTGATGTCCGGCCGCCTCGACGCCGCGCTACAGGACGCGGTGCAGGCCGACCTCGGCTTCCTGAAGACGCCGCGCGGCGCGAGCTTCGATTTCGCCGGGAAGGACATCGACGATCCGAAGACGCTCGGCAACGGCGCCGGCATCGGCCTGCGCAAGGACGACGCCGACCTGAAGGCGAAGATCGACCATGCGATCGCCGACATGATCAAGGACGGCACCTACAAAAAGCTCGAGAAGAAGTACTTCGCATTCGACGTGTACGGCGGCTGACGCCTTCGCGGTGCGCACCGGCCGTGGCGTGCGCCACGTCGGTTGGCGCGCGCCGCCCGCTTCGCGTGATGCCCGTGGCTTGATGAGCAGACGGCATCAGGTAGTGCGCAGAACTCGTTTGATGCGCAGTTAATGGCTATTGACAATCCAGCCACATCGTTCTGGATCCCTTATATGATCTTCCAAGGATTTGGCCCGCTGTTGTGGGCCGGCACGGTCGAGACCGTGAAGCTCGCGGTGCTGTCGCTTGGCGCGTCGCTCATACTGGGCCTCGCGGGCGCGGCAGCGAAACTCTCGACCAACCGCGTGCTCAAGTCGGTCGGCACGTTCTATACGACGCTGATCCGCGCGGTACCCGATCTCGTGCTGATGCTGCTGCTGTTCTACGGGATCCAGATCCTGCTGAACGACGCGACCGACCTGCTCGGCTGGGACCAGATCGACATCGACCCGTTCGTGGCCGGCGTCGTGACGCTCGGCTTCATCTACGGCGCGTACTTCACCGAGACGTTCCGCGGTGCATTCCTCGCGGTGCCGCGCGGCCAGCTCGAAGCGGGCTTCGCATACGGGATGAGCGGCTGGCGCGTGTTCCACCGCATCCTGTTCCCGCAGATGATGCGCTTCGCGCTGCCGGGCATCGGCAACAACTGGCAGGTGCTCGTTAAGGCCACCGCGCTGGTGTCGATCATCGGCCTCGCCGACGTCGTGAAGGCGTCGCAGGACGCCGGCAAGAGCACGCTCGATTTCTTCTTCTTCACGCTCGCGGCCGGCGCGATCTACCTCGCGATCACGACGGTGTCGAACGTCGTGCTGCACCACCTCGAGAAGCGTTATTCCGTCGGCGTCCGGAGGCTTGCACTGTGATCGAACTCATCAGCCAGTACTGGCAAAGCTATCTCTATACCGACGGTTACCGCTTCAGCGGCCTCGCGATCACGCTGTGGCTGCTGGTCGTGTCGATCGCGCTCGGCTTCGCGCTCGCCGTGCCGCTCGCGATCGCGCGCGCGTCGTCGAACCGCTGGATCTCGGGCCCCGTGTGGCTCTATACGTACGTGTTCCGCGGCACGCCGCTCTACGTACAGCTGCTGATGTGCTACACCGGCATCTACAGCCTGCAGGTCGTGCACAACCACGTGCTGCTCGACACGTTCTTCCGCGACGCGATGAACTGCACGCTGCTCGCGTTCGTGCTGAACGAATGCGCGTATGCGACCGAGATCTTCGCGGGTGCGATCAAGGCCACGTCGGCCGGCGAGATCGAGGCCGGGATGGCCTACGGGATGTCGCGCTTCAAGCTCTATACGCGCATCATCCTGCCGTCCGCGCTGCGCCGCTCGCTGCCGAGCTACAGCAACGAAGTGATCCTGATGCTGCACGCGACGACCCTCGCGTTCACCGCGACCGTGCCCGACATCCTGAAGGTCACGCGCGACGTCAACTCCGCGACGTACATGTCGTTCCAGGCCTACGGCATCGCCGCCGTGCTGTACGCCATCGTCGTGTTCACGCTCATCTGGGCGTTCCGCAAGCTCGAGACGCGCTGGCTCGCGTACCTCTCGCCGCGCAGCCACTAATGCATTCGCAAGGAAGGACCAAGCATGTACAAGCTCACCGTTGACAACCTGCACAAGAAGTTCGGCGACAACGAGGTGTTGAAGGGCGTATCGATGAAGGCGAAAGCCGGCGACGTGATCAGCATCATCGGCTCGAGCGGCTCCGGCAAGAGCACGTTCCTGCGCTGCATCAACTTCCTCGAGCAGCCGTGCTCGGGGCAGATCACGATCGGCAGCGAGCCGATCCAGACCGCGCGCGACCGTAACGGCGCGCTGCGCGTGGCCGACCAGAAGCAGCTGCAGCGGATGCGCACGAAGCTGTCGATGGTGTTCCAGCACTTCAACCTGTGGTCGCACATGACGGTGCTCGAGAATGTGATCGAGGCACCGATGGCCGTGCTGGGGATCGGCAAGGAAGAGGCCGTTGCGCGGGCACGCAAGTATCTGGAGAAGGTCGGGCTCGCGCCGCGCGTCGAAGGCATGTATCCGTCGCACCTGTCGGGCGGCCAGCAGCAGCGTGTCGCGATCGCGCGTGCGCTCGCGATGGAGCCCGAAGTGATGCTGTTCGACGAGCCGACGTCGGCGCTCGACCCGGAACTGGTGGGCGAAGTGCTGAAGGTGATGCAGCAGCTCGCCGAGGAAGGCCGCACGATGGTCGTCGTCACGCACGAGATGGGTTTCGCGCGCAACGTGTCGAACCACGTGATCTTCCTGCATCAGGGGAAGATCGAGGAAGAGGGCGATCCGCGGGAGATTCTCGTCAACCCGAAGAGCGAGCGGCTCGGGCAGTTCCTGTCGGGGCGGCTCAAGTAAGCGGGGCCGCCGCAGCCTGGAACGCTAAATGCTTGTTTCGGACGACTCTTTCGATCGAGGAGCGCCGCGATGAGCACGCCGACCCCTACCGCGTTTTCCCACGTGAAGCCGCAGGACACCGCATATCAAGGCGAAGGCCTGCGCGACTTCTTCCTGTATCGCGATCTCGGCATCGCGGCCGCGACGAACGGCAAGGTCGTCGCGCAGCTCGTCAGGGCGAATCATGCACCGGCGGCGGGCACCGGCTGGCACCGTCACGAGGCCGAGTTCCACATCGTGATGATGCTGAAGGGCTGGGCGCGCTTCATGTACGGCGATCGCGAGACGCTGGTGAGCGCCGGCGACTGCGTGCACCAGGCGCCGGGAATCGTGCACTACCTGTTCGACTACTCGCCCGACATGGAGTACCTGGAGATCGTCGGGCCGGCCGATTTCAAGTCGATCGACGTCGAAGGGCCATGCGAGGTGCCTGCGCCGACGCCGTGGGGCGACGCTGGCGCGTAGCCCTCCGTCGCATCGGATGCGAGGCATCCGCGTGCCCACGACAGACCGCCTTCGGGCGGTTTTTTATGGATCCTGTTCGGGCATGGGGGCCTGCCCAGTTCATTCGAGATCCGAAGCATTTGCCACGTAAGGAAATCGAAAAGACAGCCGGCAATTTGTCAGCTTCGCGTGATGTTTCGTTACACGGCGTCAAAGATCGTCAATTCCACGCAGGTGCGGTGCACGGCGCGTCGGCGACCGGCGTTAAGGACGTAACAGCCGGACCACCGGCTGGCCTACCCAGGAGAATGTCCATGACCCGCATCGCGAAGATCCTGACCGTGACGGCCGTCGCCTGTGCCGCCCTCGTGCCGGCGCTGGCCGAAGCCCATTCGCACCGCGTGTGCCATTTCGATCACCACCATCACCGCGTGTGCCGCTGGGTCCGTTGACCCGCGACGCGTTATTCCCGGCAAAGCGTCGGGACGCTTTTCCCGTTCAGGCAAATCAGGAGAGGATTATGAAAAAGACGATGTTGATCGCCGCGCTCGTCGCCGGCATGGGTGTGTCGATCGGTGCGTTCGCACAGGTTCCGGCCAGCGCGCCGGCCGGTACGACCGGGCTGTGCAAGGACGGCTCGTTCTACTCAGGCGCGTCGAAGAAGGGCGCATGCGCCGGCCATAAGGGCGTGAAGACGTGGTATGGCGCAGCGTCGGCAGCCGCGGCGAGCGCACCGGCCGCGGCCCCCGCGAGCGCGGCTGTCGCTACCACCGCATCCGGCGCCGCCCCGGCGAAGAGCGCGCCCGCGACGACCGCCCCGGCGGCGCCCGGCGGCGGCGCGGGCAAGGTGTGGGCCAACGACAGCACGAAGGTCTACCACTGCTCGACCGACAAGTACTACGGCAAGACGAAGCACGGCAGCTACATGTCGGAAGCCGATGCGAAGGCGAAGGGCTACCACGCGTCGCACGGCAAGGCCTGTTCGTAACACCGGCGGAACGCGCGAGCGTTGCCGCTCGCGCACTGCCCGGCATCGCGCCCCGCCATCCGGGCGGGGCGATTCGAGCGCAACGCCGGTGTGCCGCACCGAGCGTTGCCATCCCGCGCGGGATCAGTGCACGTGATCGGATGGCGTCGCGGCCGTCGTCGCGTCGCGACCGGCCGCGCGCGCGTCGAGCAACGCCCGCAGCGTCACGTAGTGCGCGCCGCTCGCGCTGCCGTCCGTAGCGGCGGTGCGATCGTACGGCTCGTTGTCGTGGATCGTCGCGCGCACGATCGGATAGATCTGCGTTTCCCAGCGGCCGCCGTTGAACACGCCATAATGACCCGCGCCCGTCTGCACGTGGTGCGTTTTCAGGTACGGCGGCAATCCCGAACACAGCTCCTGCGCGGCCACCGTCTGGCCCACGGCGCAGATGTCGTCCTTCTCCCCCTCGATCGTCAACAGCGCGGTGCGGTGGATCGCGGCCGGTTCCACCAGCCGGTCGCCGACCGTCAGCTCGCCGCGCGCGAGCGCGTATTGCTGGAACACTTTCTCGACCGTTTCCAGGTAGAACTCCGCGGTGAGGTCGGCCGTCGCGAAGTATTCGTCGTAGAAGTGGCGCAGCGTGTCGGCCTTCGCGGGGTCGCCTTTCGCGCGCTCGTAGTACAGGTCGGCAAACGACGCCGCATGGCGGTCGGGATTCATCGACATGAACGCGCCGACCTGCACGAAGCCCGGATACACGCGACGCTGCGCACCGACGAAGCCGGCCGGCACCACGCTGATCAGGTTGCGCGCGAACCATTCGATAGGCCGGCTCGTGGCGAGCGCGTTGACCTTCGTCGGATTCACGCGGCAGTCGATCGGCCCCGCCATCAGCGTCAGGCTCGCGGGTTGGGCGGGGTCGCCGGCGGCGGCCATCAGCGCGACCGCCGAAAGCGCGGCGACGGTCGGCTGGCAGATCGCGAGCACATGCGCATCCGGGCCGATCTGGCGAATGAAATCGATCACGTGCCCGACGTATTCGTCGAAGCCGAAGCGGCCGGCCGCGAGCGGGATGTCGCGCGGGTTGTGCCAGTCGGTGATGTACACGTCGTGATCGGCCAGCATCGTGCTGACCGTGCCGCGCAGCAGCGTCGCGAAATGCCCGGACATCGGCGCGACGATCAGCACGCGCGGCTGGCGCGCCACCGGCCGCGCCTTGCGGAAATGCAGCAGCGTGCCGAACGGCGTGGCCGCCGCGGCTTCCTCGACGATCGGCACCGCTTCGCCGTCGACGACGGTCGACGCGATGCCGAACGCCGGACGCCGGTGCGAGAACGCGCAGCATTCGAGCAGTTCGCACAGCGCGTCGACCATGCGGCCCGTCGGGGTCGACGTGGCGGGCGGCCACAGCGACATCGTCGCGCGCGTGGCGGCCGCCCATGCGCGCGCCGGACGCAGGCATTCGGCAGACCATTGGTAGAAGGGATAGGCAAGCAGGTTCATGGCCGTCGTTCGTTGCGTCGCGTTACGCTGAGCGAGGCAAGCCGTGTGCCAGCGTGCGGCTGGCACGCGCGTTGCACGGGGTTTTGCGAACGCGGCGATACGTGTGGCGACTCATGCAGCGATGCAGGCGGCGCGTGCGGCCGGACGACCGAACGCGATGCTCGGCCGCTGCTCACCGCGGCTCGGCGTACTGTCCGCGCCGCTGCCCCGGGCAGCGCGCTGCGCCACTTCAGCGAATGCGTCGCACAGGCGTGGTGCGCTTCGCACGGCGTGGCGCGCGCTTTCGGTGCAGGGGTACGAACGGCAATCAGGGGAACGACATGGACGTTACCGGACCGACGACGTTGACCATCAGCAGCCGCAATTACTCGTCGTGGTCGATGCGCGGCTGGCTGCTCGCGAAGCTGAGCGGGCTCGCGTTCGAGACGATCAGCGTGCCGATCGATGCGGCATCGCGCGCGGAACTGCTGCTGCTGTCGCCGTCGATTCTCGTGCCGTGCCTGACGCACGACGGCAGCACGGTATGGGACACGCTCGCGATCGCCGAATACCTGAACGAAATCCGGCCGCAGGCGCGGCTGCTGCCCGACGACCGGCGTGCGCGCGCGCATTGCCGGTCGATCTGCGGCGAGATGCATTCCGGTTTCAGTGCGCTGCGCTCCGCGCTGCCGATGAACCTGCGTGCGCATTTTCCCGGCTTCCGGATCTGGTCGCGTGCGCAGCACGACATCGAGCGCATCGTGACGATCTGGCGCGCGTGTCTGGCCGCGTATGGCGGCCCCTGGCTGTTCGGCGAGCAGATCGGCATCGCCGATGCGATGTACGCGCCGGTCGTCACGCGATTCCTGACGTACGACGTGAAACTCGAGCCCGATATCGCCGAGTACTGCATGCGCATGCTCGCGCATCCGTTCGTGGCGGAGTGGATCGATGCCGCGAAGGCGGAGCACGAAGACATCGACGAACTCGACATGGAGTTCTGACCTGCAAGGCCCCTTCGCGCTTTCAACCGGATGACCGGCACGTGCATCGAGACGAATCGCCGATGCGGCCGCGCGTGTCCTGCTCGCGCATCGCCCGCGCAGCATCTGTCGGGCATCGCGCCCCGCCGTTTCCGCGGGGTGTTGCTTACCTGCTGCCAGGCGCCCTGACGCTCGCTCGCCGCAGTGCAGCACGGCGCAGCAGGATCAGGGACTCGTTTTGGCCGGCTCGGCCGCGGGTGGCTTGGCCGGTCGGGCGAGGAGTTCACGTGTGAGGGTGTCCGACACATAGTGCGGGCCATCGAACAGATAGACTTGATAGCCCCGGTAGGTTGTCAGCTGCCTGCTCAATTCGTCGGCGCTGGCCGCCCGGAATCCACCATGCTCGGCGGGCCGGAAGGCCTCCGCGATTACCCGCACACGTTGCTTTCCGAGGCGCGCGGCCAGTTCGTCGACGTAGGTGCGTGCGACGTAGGGTTCGCGCGCATAGACGCCGCAGCCGTCCTGGAAGAATACCCCGACATCCGACGGCAGCCACGACACGAGCCAGTCCGCCAGCGCCTTCCCGCCGATATTGGTCTGGTCGTAGACGCTCACCCATAGCGGGCGCGGCAGTCGCTTCAGGATATCGGCAAGCTTCGGCGCGTCCGGCCAGGTCGGGTCGATTTCGACCGGGAAGTAGTAGCCGGTGACATTCAGCGGAACGTGCGTGCGCGCTACCGCCAGGGACTGGTCCGCGAGTGTCGACAGATGGGTGCGTGCTCGCTTTTCATCCTGGTAACCGGCGAGGCCCAGGATGACGTTTCTGGCCCAGGGTTCGCGGCCGATGCGCCCCCAGTCGGGAAGGTGTGCCGCGGGACGGATGCCGGCGTCGGGCACGTACGCGGTATCGTCGACGACGCTCCACTGGATCAACAGATCGTGTACGCCGAGCATCTGCCAGTTTCCGACGGGATTCGTCGTCGCGTTGTCCACCTGCCAGACGATTCCGTCGGCATGCACGTCATGCGCCGTCCAGCTACACGCGGCCACGGCGAGCGATGCACCGACGGCCGCGAGCATCGCCGCGCGGGACGAACCCGGCGCGTGTCGGAACCGGCCCAGACGCAGTCGAATCCTGCGCAAGGCCGGGATGGCGTACGTGAGCATCGCGGCCTCCCCGGAAGCATTCCTGCGCGACATCGTAGCCGATCACATGCAAACGTGCGACCCGCCTTGCTGCTGCGGGTCGCACGAGGCCTCCACCGGTTCGCGTCACTTGGCCGTCGTACCGTCCGCCCATGTGTAGCCGAGATTCGTGATCCCGGTTACGAGACTCTGGAAGTCCTGGAATGCCGGCAAGCCCAGCTCGGGCTCGAGCCAGAACGGATGGAAGAAGAACGATGCAAAGCCGTCTCGCACCGCCAGACCGTATCGCGCGTTGGTGACGAGTTGCTGCCACGTGTACGTGATGCATGAGAACGGGTCGATATTGCAGATGTTGTACTGAAGGCTGCCAAGGTTCTCCGGAATGATTCGCTGACCGTAGTAATCGGAGTTGATGATGTACGGGAAAAACTGCCCGGCCGAAAAGTCCTGGTTGGGCGCGCCGGTCCCGATTTGCGGATTGGTCGCCGTGTAGTAGACGGCCCGCTGGAATGTGGTCGGGAACGTCTGCGCGGTGGCCGTCGCTGCCTTCGGCGACACCTGGTACTGCGGCGCGGCCCAGCCTACCACCTTGTAGCCATTGAGCGTGAACTCGAGCAATCCGTCGGCCATTCTGCCTTTCGCCCATTGCACGGAGTCCTCGTCGACCGGACGATTCTGCACCGCATACCAGAACTCGTAGTCACTGCCGCTGACCGCGTTCAGAAGATTCGGTGTCGAATTGTACTGGTGGGTGTAGCCGTGCATCACGATCGAGCCGCCGTGCAGGAGCGCGTAGTTCAACCCGCTCTTGAGGCCCGTCGCCTGCGCGAGGTGAATCGTCTGCGGCACGCCGCCGTTGTAATACCCGTTCGGATCGGTGTACAGCGGAATGGTCGCCATCGTGAACTTGATCTTCTTCGAGTACAGATAGTCCGACAGCTGTTTCATCGAACTCGTCGTCGTGAATGGGTCCAGGTCCTCGAGGCGGACGAGCGCACGATGATTCACCGGTGCATTGGTCTGCAGGATGTCGTGCAGGATGTCGCAGATCACCAGGTAGCGGTCCGTCGGGCCGATGTACGAGAACGGCAAGTCCGCGAAGTACCACAGCTTCCCGGAACGAACGATGTAGGGCGTGGTCGCGCCGCTCTGGCTGTTCTTGATGGTGACGAGCACCTGCGCCTTCGTGGTGTCGAGCACCTGGGTCAGGCCGACATCCGGGTCCGCGTTGACGGTGCCGGTCGATGCGTCATACGTGTAGTACTTGACCATCGACAGGTTCTTGTACGCGACCGTGTCATAGAAGCCGGGGTTCGGGTTGCTCGACGACGGCGTCGCGTTCATGCCGGCCAGGCCGAGGAAACTGAACCCGTAGGTCTGGTTGAACGTGTAGGCGCTGTTCCAGGCGAGCTGCCACAGGTTGTACTTGAACCAGACCACGGTCTTCGTGGCAGTCATGACGTCGCTCATGAAAGCGGCCGGAATCGGATTGTCGTAGTAATCGCCGACATAGAATGTGGCGTCGTGGCTCCCGATCATCCCGGGCGTGTAGTTCTGTATCGGCACCATGTCGACCGTCGTATTGAAGTGGCCGAGCAGGTTCCTCAACATGATGCTGTACATCAGGCCGAGCTTCGAATACGGGACGTTGGGCGGGTTGTCGTACAGCACGAGTGTATGTGCAGTGGTGGCCTGCGCGTGCGCCGTGCCCGGCAAGGTCATTTGCGCGAGTCCGGCAAGCAGGGCGATGACAATCAAGATCTTTTTCATGGCCGTTTCTCCCTAGTCACGTTCCACGTTGCCATTGGCTTTCTTGACGGACTTCAGGTCGAACTTGGGGCGTCCGGTCTCCTTGTACGCCTTTTCCCAATCCTCGTCGGACATGCCGGGTTTCACGTTGATGTGGGCAGAACCGTTCGGCAATGGCGGGGGCGTGATCTTGCCACCAGACGACTGGTGCGTCTGCTGCGCACTCGCATGCTGAACCGCGCTTGTAATGACGAGCGCGGGACTCAATGCAAGGAGTAGCCCAACGGTGCTCAACCCGATTCGAAAAGATCGATTGCGATGCGAGGGCATGATTTTCATCCTTTGATATGAAAATTGGATTCTCGTTAACGAAACGAGCACGCCCCATTGCCGATTTGAAATCGGGTGTTATGTCGTTATTGTTTTGCGCTTGATACCGGTTAATGAAACGAAACCGGACAGTTGGCTTTCAAGCTAGTTCCGTACCATCCGCCGGAGATGAGCACCGGGCCGGGGCGCCAAAATCGATGCGTCGCGACCGTCCGAAATTGTCTCGATAAACGTTTCACGCATGCAACGCGACCGGTTCCGGGAATTGGGTCCGACCAGCGCGTAACGCCTGCTTGGGCGATTCAGGTGAAATCGTTTGCGTGCGGGGTTGCGCACGCCGCAACGCGGCAACCGAGCCGGCCGACGCACCCATGCAATGGCAACCGGAACACCGGATTTTCGGTTTCATCGTCGATCTGTCCGTCCAGGATCGACGGAATCGCGTGATGCGCTCCGGTCGCGATGATCGGGGGCGCGGGTAGCGAACCTGCCAAACGTCTCATATTCGGAACGTCGGACCGCACGTTTCAGCACTGAAACATTTGGCTCGGTTTCGATTCGCCGATCATGCTGGGCACACGCCCGGCACCGGAGGGCTCAAGGATGGCGCGACGATGGCGCACGACTTGCTAGAAGCGCAGTGTGTCGAAAAGACGGTGTATGGGGTGCACCTGCGAGGCGCTGGATCGGGGCGGCTGCAAGCGCCGGCGCCCGCAGGGACGAATGCAAGCCAGCGGGAAACCGGCTGTCAAAAGTCATCCACTCGAACACGTTGCATTTTTGGTGATGTTGCGTGGTCGTATCAATAGCGCTCCAGGCAGCCTCGAGTCTTTTGAGAACGACGAGAACGGATGTGGCGTTAGCCGCACGAGTGGACGTGACGGGGTCGACGGGGACAGGGCGGTTTCGTCTTCCGTTGGTGTGCGGAGAAGAAATACAGACGAGCGAAAATCGCGGAAAGGTAATGGATAATATGATATGGAGTGCGTATTTATATGCGCTCAACCTTGTCGCCATTGTGACCGCCCTCGTCATCCTGGTCAGCACGCTGGATGACCTGACGCTGGATGGCTGTTACTGGTCATTCGAAATCGGGCGCATCCTGCGTCGCGAGAAATCGCAGACCGTCGACATCGGCATGCTGCGCGCGCTGGAAGAGCGCCATCTCGCACTCATGGTGCCGGCGTGGAAAGAGTACGACGTGATCGCCAAGATGATCGAAAACACGCTGGCGACCATCGAGTACGAGCGGTATGTCATCTTCGTCGGCACCTATCACAACGACGCAGAAACCACGGCGGAAGTCGAACGGATGGTCCGCCGGTATCCGGGCAGGGTGACGCGAGCCACGGTCATGAACGACGGGCCGACCTGCAAGGCCGACTGCCTCAACTGGATTCTCGAAGCGATCCTGCGTTACGAAGCGGTCCATCATATTCAGTTCGCGGGCGTCGTCATGCACGACTGCGAAGATGTCATTCATCCGGTCGAACTCAAGTACCTCAACCATGCGGTGGCGGAGAGCGATCTGGTCCAGCTTCCCGTGCTGTCATTGCCCCGGAAATGGAACGAGTTCGTCGCCGGCTGCTATCTCGACGATTTCAGCGAAACGCACCAGAAGGACGTGCCGGTGCGGGCACGCTTGACCGGGGTCGTGCCGGGCGCGGGTGTTGCATCGTGCTACAGCCGGCGTTCGATCGAAGCGGCGATGAAGGAGCGCAACGGTTGCCCGTTCAACACGAGTTCGCTGACCGAGGACTATGACTTCAGCTTTCGCTTGAGAGACCTCGGCATGAAGGAAACCTTCGCCCGCACGCCGCTTGCGGACATCGTGCGCGATGCCGGCGGCGAGCGCGCCAAGGACGGTGCCGCCGGTCGAAACCTGCTGGCCACGCGCGAGTATTTTCCCAAGACATTCCGCACCGCCTACCGGCAGCGCGCGCGCTGGATTCTCGGCATCGCGTTTCAAGGCTGGGAGCAACTCGGCTGGAAGGGCGACTTCCTCACCCGCTACATGTTCTTCCACGATCGAAAGGGCATCGTGACGTCGCTGTTTTCGGTGATTGCCTATGGCGTGCTGCTCAACTTCGTGTTGCTTTCCGTTCTTCAGAATGCCGGTCACGTCATTCCCGCCAGCGCTCACCTCGTGACGGCCGGTGCCTGGGTCACGCCGCTGCTGTGGGTCAACACCCTCATGCTGTTCGCCCGTGCCGGACAGCGCTTCTACTTCGTCAGCAAGCTGAACGGCCCGCTCCAGGGGCTGCTCTCGATCCCGAGGATGTTCGTCAACAACCTGATCAATTTCTGCGCGGTGAGTCGCGCGTGGCGCATCTATGTCGGCCACCTGGTGAGCGGCAAGCCGATCGCATGGGACAAGACCAGTCACACATACCTGTCCAACGAAGAACTCGGGAAAGTGCGCCACAAGATCGGCGAGATCCTGGTCGGCTGGGGCGTGGTTTCCCCGGCGCAACTGGAGGACGGCCTCGAGCGGCAACTGACGTGCGGCAAGCGGCTGGGCGAACTGTTGCTCGAAGCCAGTGCGTTGTCCACCGAATCGCTGGCGGATGCGATCGCCGAGCAGGCCGATCTGCCGCGGGTAAGCCTCGGCAACGTGGCGGTGGGCCACTTCGCGGACTCGCTGGCATTCGAGCTGCAGTACGCGTATCGCGTCGTCCCGTTTTCGACCGCCGCCGACGGAACGCTGAACGTCGCGGTCGGGCGGCCACTCACGCAGGACGAACAGGACGTCGTGCGGCGCGGCGCCCGAACGAACGTTGCGTATTTCATTGCCTGCGATGCGGAGATCGCCGCCGAACTCGGCCGGCACTCGCGCTTCGTCGAAATCGCGCGGCTGCGCGACGGCGACGGCGCGACGCAGCAGGCAGTGCCGGTGAAAAAGCCGTCGGGAGAACAGGCATGAAGCGCTCGACACGTCCGATCGCGGCCGGCCTCAAGCGCTGCGCACGCTTGAGCGCGCTGGCCATTGCCCTGTCGCTCGCCTGGCAGGCGCCGGCATCCGCCGCCCAGCAGCTCAACCCCAAAGCCTATCGGCTCGCCGATGGCGCCTACAAGGCGATCAACGCAGGCGACCTGCCCCGCGCGGAAGCGTACGCGTTGCGCGCCCTCAAGATTCAGCCGGGAAGCGAGCAACTCGGGCTGTTGCTCGTGGATGTGTACCGGCGCGAAGGGAAGGTCGACGAAGCGGACGCGCTGCTGGAATCGCTGAGCGTTCGTTTTCCGAAAAGCGCGGCGGTACTGGCGCAGCATGGCTATCTGGCGCAGCGGCAGATGCGCTACGACGTCGCGTGCAGCAATTTCGCTGCGGCCGTCGCCACTGGAAACTGGAGCAAGGAGCAGCAGCGCAACTTGCGCCTCGCGTGGTCGGACAGTGCGCTCGCGGCGAAGCGTCCGCACGAGGCCGGCGTCGCACTGGCGCCGCTGGCCGATGAAAAATCGGCCGTGATTCAGTTGCGTATCGCGCAGATGAGCTTGCAGGCGGGCGACCACGACAGCGCGCTCCGCGTGGCCGAGCTGGCGGCCGGCGACGCATCGACCGATGCCGAGCGGAGCATGGCCGCGTCGATCGCGGCACAGGCGCGGCAAGCCGATCAGCAGCCCGAGGTGCCGGTGGACGATACCGCGCAACGGACCTTGCAGCACGCCTATGATCTCCTGCGCGAACACAAGGATCGCGAGGCGCTCGACGCATTTCAGGAAGGTTTCGCCGGTGGCGCCGGCAACGCGATGAACTACGCGGACGCCGGCTATGCGGCCAAGCGGATCGGATTGAACGAGCAGTCCGTCCAGATGTTCGAGCAGAGTCTCGACGCCGACGAAAACGAACATGCGTTCGACGCGCAGCGCAAGTTCGGCTACCGGCGGGAGGTCGAGCAACTCGAGCGCACCTGGGGTTTCGTGCTGAGCGCGCCATACCAGTCGGCCGCATTCGGCCCGCAAGGCACGATCAGCGTGCTCCAGCCGGGTATCGAGGCGTATTGGCAGCCGCCGAAGATCGGCTATCGGAACGGCCGCATTCTTCAGTTCTTCGTGCGCGGATACGGCACGGCCTATGACGGCACGGGCAACGTGACCGGCATGCCGACCGTGCAGGGGTCGGTGGGCGTGCGCTACAAGCCGATACCCGATCAGAACGTGGTGGTGACCGCCGAGCGGTTGTTCCATATCGGCAGCCTGTCGATGACGGACTGGCTGATGCGTCTGGGTTACTCGTCGGAGGCGGGCACCGACCTGCGGGTCACCGAACCGAGCTGGCGCAGCTGGCAGGCCTATGTAGAAGGTGCGTACTTCATCAATGCCGGGCGTTACATCATCTATTCGGAGTTGCGTTACGGGCACACGTGGCGCTTGCCGATGATCAGCGACCGGCTGACCGTCTACCCGCACGCCGCGGTGGCGGGCGATCACGACAACCGTCAGCCTGACAAGACAGCAATCGGTGCGGGGCCAGGGGTCCAGTTCAGGTACTGGTTTCGCGAAGGCAGGTATACCGCGCCGGCGAGCTATCTCGACGTGACGGTGCAATACCGGTTCGGGTTGACGTCAGCGGCACGCGCACGTGGTCTCGTGGTACGCGCGACATTGTGGTTCTGAGCAACTGCGCTGACGATCAGGCGACTCGATGGTGAGGCTGATCAGCTGGGCGACTTGAGCGTGATGATCGTTTGACGCAGCAGCTGGAAGTACGAGCTCGTCGAATACGGGAGCATCTGCTCGACGTAGGTCCACCAGAAGAATCCGCCGATGAAACGCGGATCGGTCATGCTGTTGACCATCGGGTAATAGGTTTTGATCAGGTTCTGCTGCACCGACGCCGGCGCCGAGATATCCGACACGCCGATTTCGCCGAAGCCGACCTTCGCGTTCGGGAAGATGCTTTCCAGCGCCGCGAAATCGTTTTTCCACGACGGATTCAGCCCCGGGCAATCCTGGTACGGGTAGTAGCTGAACAGCGCGTAGTCGGCCTGCTGGCGAACCGTTGCGGGCAGGAACGCGGTCGGCCACGTCTTCCAGTAATCCTGCGGCTTCGCCCAGCAGTTGGTGCCCTTGCTGTCGTCGTTGTAGTACAGCGTGATCGCGGTCTTGCCGCCGTTCGATTTGACGATCGTATTGGCCGCCGCGACCATCTGGCCGATCTGCTGCTCTTCCGAATTGACCACGGTGTTCGTGCCGCTCGGATCGTTGCGCAACCATTCGCCGTTGATTTCGTTGGCGATTTCCCACACGTCGACCGTGTTCTTCAGCTGCGACACCAGTTCCTGCGTGCGCGCCTTGTACGTCGTGATATCCGTCGGGAAATAGTACGAATCGTAGACTTCGCCCATCACGTATGCGACCGAGTGCAGGCGCAGCAGCGGTGCGTAGTAGTCGGCGGCCGACGTGCCCGGATCGAACACGACGCGCACCGTCGGTCGGTACGGCAGGTTCTGCAGCGACGCGATGATCGCGTCCAGTTTCGTCAGGTCATCGAGCGTGACGCCGTAGACCGGATTCTTCAGCGGTTCGACCTGGGCGTTGGCGGATTGGGACAAGGGCATCAGCCCGGCATAAGCAACGCATGCGGCAATGGCCGTGCGCGAGATAGTTTTCGTCAGTTTAATCAAAACTTCGTTTCCATCCTAAGGTAAGAAGAAGCGCGATTTTAGACGAAAATAAAAGGTAATTATCGGACGATATGCGCAATAAAGGGGCGGATGTCGCGGAATGGAAATTGCTGCGCGGCTGGCTCGCGATCAAAAAACGCAGCATCCCGAAACGTTTGCACGCGGGCATCGGTAGGCCGGCGCGACGGCGAATCTCCTGACGAGCGGGCGTGGGTGGCGCATTCGGGTATACGCGCTGTGATTCGGCTTCGGCTTCGGCTCCGGCTCCGACTTCGACTTCGACTTCGGCTCGGCTCGGCTCGGCGCGGCTTCGGCTTCGACATCGACATCGACTTCGACATCGACATCGACATCGACATCGGCATCGTCAACACTGCCGTGCTCACGATCGGCCGCATCGTTTGCGATGGCCATGCGGTGATCCGCTCGCGCCCGGTGGCGCACGAACGCGCACGCATCGAAGAATCTGCTGACGATGCCGGCAATCCGCAAACGTTTCACGTTGATTTTCGTCGGTAACGCGCAGGATTCCGCTAAAGGATGCTGGCGCCGATGACGTTAAACGGGCACGGGGATGACTGCCGATCGCATGCATGCGACATGCGACGCGCAGTCCGCAACAACCAGCGCTGCAGGGGAACCAACATGAATCGTCAGCAATCGTGGACGCGTACGGCCGCGCCCGGCGAGATCATCTACTCGGAGGGCTTCGCGGGCGAGCCCGTCATCTTTCTGATCGCGGACGGCAAGGTCGAGCTGTCGACGCGCTGCGACGACAAGCGCGTCGTCGTCGCGACGCTCGGGCGCGGCGAGTTCTTCGGCGAATCGGCGCTGCTCGCCGCCGAGCCGCGCGCGCATACCGCGAAGGCACTGTCGTTCTGCCAGCTCACGGTCGTGCCGGCCGCGACGATCGACGAGGAAATCGAGCACGTGTCGGCGCTGCTTCGTCACATCCTGCGCACGATGATCCGGCGCGTGAAGCGCAAGGACGACCAGCTCGCGACCTATACGCATGCCGACTTCATGCCGGGCGTGCTGTCGTATGCGCACGTGCTGTCGCTGATGGCGGGTGCCGACGCGCGCGGCTCGGACGATGCGTGGTCGCGGCGGCCGATGCAGGCACACGCGGCGGAGGTGTCGGTGCCGCTCGCGGAGGTGATCCGCCGGTGCCGCGCGATTGCCGGCCATTCGCGCCCGCACGTGCTTGCGATGCTGCGCCGCATGGAGAAGCTCAATCTCGTCACGATCGAAGCCGCGCAGGGCGACCATGCCGGCGGCGCGGCCGATTACCCGGCGTCGTCGGATGCGCGCCAGGCCGTCACGTTCGATGCTGCGCGCGTGGTCGATCGCGCGCAGCAGGTTGCCGATCACGATCTCGACGTGTCGATCAACAGCGAACTGGAGCTGATCGAGCTCGCCGATCTAGAAGCGCTGATCGGCGTCGACCGGAAGCTGCTGCTCAACAAGCTGTCGCACGGCGAGATCGCCGACGAGGTGTTCGCGTTCCGCAAGTCGAAGGTGCTCGGTTACGTCGGGCAGAAGGGCGTCGCGTATTTCTCGCGGCGCAGCCCGCGCGCCGGCGGCGAGGTGCGCGCGCTCGAGGATCTCGTGGGGGTCGACCAGCGCACGCTGTTCGACGCGATCAGCGCATTCGATACGTACGATCTCGCGAAGCTGATCGCGAGCCTCGACGATCGCGCGGTGGCCGACAAGCTGTTCTCCGTGATGACGGAAGCGCGGCGCAACGAGGTGTCGTGGGTGATGCGCCGCGAGCTCAAGCCCGACCCGATCGAGATCGAGGAGATCGAGCGGCGCGTGCTCGATGCCGTGCGCGCGGCCAAGGCGCCGGCGGCGTCCGCGCCGCTGGCTTCGTCCGCCGCGTAACGCCCCTCCGACGGAGACATCCATGGACCTGTTGACCCTGGCCGGCGTGCTGCTCGGCGGCGTCGCGATCGTGTTCGGCTTCGCGCTGGAAGGCGGACATTTTTCAATGCTGTTCCAGTTCGAAGCGCTCGTGATCGTGCTCGGCGGCACGCTCGGCGCAGTGATGATCCAGAATACGTGGGCGCGCTTCTTCGATGCGGTGAAGCAGCTGCGGCTCGCGTTCGTGCGCGCGCAGGAAGTCGATCGCAAGCACCTGACCGACCTGCTGGAGTGGGGCGATCGCGCGAAGCTCGACGGGCTGCTCGCCTTCGAATCGATGGACGTGAGCGGCATTCATCCGTTCGCGCGGCGCGGGCTCGAACTGCTCGCGAACGGCGTGTCGACCGCGGTGCTCGAGGACGCGCTGCAGCGCGAGCTCGACGCCTACGAGCGCAGCCGCCTCGCGGCCGCGCGCGTCTGGCACCAGGCCGGCGGCTATGCGCCGACGTTCGGCATTCTCGGCTCGGTGCTCGGGCTGGTGCAGGTGACGAGCCACATTCTCGAACCGGCGCAGCTCGGGCCGGGCATCGCGGTCGCGTTCATCGCGACGCTCTACGGCCTTGCGTTCGCGAACCTCGTGTTCCTGCCGCTCTACGGCAAGCTGCGCGCGCAGATCGACAGCGAGCTGCGGTTCCGCAAGCTGTATCTCGACGGCTTGCTCGCGATCTCGCGCAAGGAGTCGCCTCACACGATCGAGACGCGGCTGACAGGCGACGTGCGCGGCCGCGCGGCGGAGTCGCTCGCATGACGCACCGGGAGCTTCGACATGACCGCTCGAACTGACGGCGCGCGTGCGGGTTCGGCCGCGGCCGATCGCGACGACGATGAGGCCGAAGGCACGCAGTCCGGGCGCTGGCTGATTTCCTACGCGGATCTCGTCACGACGCTGATGGTGCTGTTTCTCGCGCTGTACGTGCTGCAGCTCGCAAAATACAACGCGCTCGATGCGCGTTATCAGACGCTCGCGCGGCATGACGATGGGACGGCAAGCGCGCCCGCCGCAGCGATGCCCGGGCGCCCGCCCGCCTGGCTCGCATCGCTCGACGCGCTGAAGACGGCCGGCCGCATCTCGCTCGTGCGCGCGCCTCACGGCATCGAGATCGGCATCGACGCGAAGATCCTGTTCAACGTCGGCGATGCGCGCTTGCTGCCGGACGCGACACCGGTGCTGAGCCAGATCGCGCAGGCGCTGAGCGCGCATGCGAGCGGCGATATCCTCGTCGAAGGCCATACCGACAGCGTGCCGATCGCGAACGCGAAATACGAGTCGAACTGGGAGCTGTCGTCGGCGCGGGCGGGCAGCGTCGTGCGCTATCTGGCCGATCGCGGCGTCGCGCCGCACCGGCTCGCCGCGATCGGGCGGGCCGATACGCAGCCGCTCGTCGCGGGCGACGATGCGGCCGCGCGGGCGCGCAACCGGCGGGTGACGATCTTCGTCGCGTATTGAGCGCGCGAACCTCGACGGGTGCGCGACGGCCGCCCGTCGACGACATATCGGATCTCGCATGACGAACATGTGAACCCGGCAATGCGATTCCGCGCGTGCCTGCCGATAACCCAGGCTGGCTCAGACCGAGCGGTTATCGAGGGTACTCCATGCATTTCTGGCGCAAGCTGTCCATTCAGAACAAGCTGATTCTCAGCATGACGAGTTGCCTGCTCGTGTTCGTCGCGATTTCGAGCGGGTTGAGCGTCCGTCTGATCGGCAACGCCGTGCGCGATCGCGTCGTCCGCGAGGAGCTGCCGACGGCCGTGAGCGGCATCCGCGCCGACGTGCAGCGGCAGATGGCCGGGCCGATCGCCGCGTCGCGCCTCCTTGCGCGCGACGCGTTCCTGCTGCAATGGGAGGCCGACGGCGAGCCCGATGCCGGCACGCGCAGCTGGATTCAGCTCGCGAAGAACGTGAAGGACGAGCAGAAGGCGGCGTCCGTGCAGTGGGTGTCGGTGAAGAGCGCCAACTACTACAACGAAGCCGGCCTGCAGCGAAAGGTCACCGACAAGGATCGGTGGCTGACGGATTTCCTCGCGTCGGGCAAGGCCTATGACGTGAACATGGATCGCGAGGTCACGGCCGGCGGCTACATGATGTTCATCAACAGCCGGGTGGAGCTCGACGGCGCGCCGATCGGTGCTGCCGGCATGAGCCTGTCCGTCGACGCGCTCGCGAGGGGAATCGCCGCATACCGGATCGGCGACACCGGGTTTGCGTACCTCGTGCGGCCGGACGGCGCGATCATGATGCATCGCGATGCGTCGCTGATCGACGGCAAGCACTTCCTGAAGGACGAACCGGGCCTGCCTGGCGACGCATCGTCGACGCTGCTGGCCGGCAAGCCGTATGCGACGCTGGGCTACGACGGCGACGGCGGCGCGCGCTTCATCGCGACATCGTTCGTTCCGGAGCTGAATGCGTACGTGGTCGTCGAAGTGCCGCAGGCCGAACTGCTCGGGCCGGTGACGCGTGCGATTCGCAGCGCGGCGCTCGTCGCCGCGATCGCGGGCCTCGGCGTCGCGCTGGTCGTGATCTGGCTGGTCGGGCGTGCGATCGCCGCGCCGATCCGCCGCGCGGCGACGCTGCTGTCGGACATCGCGAGCGGCCAGGGCGACCTGACGCGCCGGATGACGGTCGAAAGCCAGGACGAGATCGGCCAACTGTCGGACGCGTTCAACCGTTTCGTATCGTCGTTGTCGACGCTCGTCCACCGGATCCGCGCGGCGTCCGCGTCGATTGCGACCGGGTCCGCGCAGATCGCGTCGGGCAATGCCGACCTCAGCGAACGCACCGAAGGGCAGTCGGGCAACCTCGAGCGGACGGCTTCGTCGATGGAGGAAATCACGGCGGTCGTGCGCAACAACACCGAAACCGCGACGACGGCCGCGCAGCTGATCACCGGCGCAGCCGACACGGCGACGCGCGGCGGGCAGGTCGTCGGCGAAGTCGTGACCACGATGGAGCAGATCAGCGACGCGTCGCGGCGGATCGCCGAGATCATCGTGATGATCGACAGCATCTCGTTCCAGACCAACATCCTCGCGCTGAATGCGGCGGTCGAGGCCGCACGCGCCGGCGAGCAGGGGCGCGGGTTCGCGGTCGTCGCGGCGGAAGTGCGGAACCTCGCGCAGCGCAGCGCGCAGGCGGCGAAGGAGATCAAGGCGCTGATCGAGCACAGTGCGGGGACGGTGAGCACCGGGTCGCGGCTCGTCGGCGAGGCCGGGAAGGTGATGCGCGATGTCGTGTCGCAGGTGCAGGGCGTCAGCGCGATGATGAGCGAGATCGCCGAGGCGAGCCTGGAGCAGAGCGCGGGCATCGATCAGATCGGCGACGCGGTGCAGTCGCTCGATCAGATGACGCAGCAGAACGCGGCGCTGGTCGAGGAAAGCGCGGCGGCCGCGGAGAGCCTGAAGCAGCAGGCGGCGGATCTGACGCGACTGGTATCGGCGTTCAAGGTAGATGAATAGCGTCCGCGCGACGTTAGAATGAACGCGTTTCTGAGGGACGGCTGCGGTGGGGTACGGCAGCCGTTTTCGCTGTCGGCGCGGGAATCGATGACGTCATAAAAATGAAGCGCATTTCAAGACTGAAGATCGGGGTGGGGGCGGTGGTGGTCGCGGCGGTGTTCGCCGCGGTCGGGGCGAAGGTGATCGCATCGCCGGCGGATGCGTATCTTGCCTATCGGAAGCAGGCCGCGGCGGCGGTGGCGGCGGCCCGGATGGAGGATCGGGCGGGCCTCGACCGGCAGTACACGGCCGACGTGAACGCGCGGCTCGCCAAACTGATCGGCACGGTCAGGGCGAGAGGGTTCGTCGCGCAGGCCGAGGGCACGGTGCAGAGCGTCGGCCCCGTCGACGGGATGCCGCCGGGGCCGGACGGGTTGTCCTTCAAGTCGGACGACGGCAAGACGCATCTCGTCGTGACGACCGTTCCGCTGCTGAAAGCCTGGGCGAGCACGGCGGACGCCGGCATCAAGCCGACCGACGACGTCGCCGCGATGTTCGGCAACGAAACGCTTTACACGCACGTATTCAGCGACGACGCCGCGGCGTTTCGCTTCGCCGAGTTGCCCGTCAAGCGGCAGCCGGCCGACGGCGTGGTGAAGGCGTGGCTGCTGGGCGAAAGCCAGGACGGCGTGCCGGACGGGCCGAACACGCTGGCCGTGTCGGTCCGGCAGGGCCAACGCGTTTATATCCTGTGGCGGGGCGTGACGCTGCGCCCGATCGCGGCGTGCGACGCGGCGCGCGTGCCGGAGAACGTGCGGCAGGCGTGTTTCGCCAAACAGTTGGGGGGCCAGCGGATTTATCCGCGGCTGGTCGCGCAGGCGCAATCGATGGCCGATGCCGTGGTCCGCTAGCGGGATAGCGGGCGGCGGAGACGGGTCGCAGCCGTCCATCGCACGGCGCGATTCGACGGCGCTGGATGGGCATTCGCGTCCGACGAATGACGGTCGGCGACATCACGTGTCGCCGACCGTCGGCATGCCGTCCGGCGAGCGACTTCAACGCGAGCGCAACGCCTGCAACCCCAGGGTGAGCGGGTTGAACGGCATCTCCGCGGCGCCCATCGAAAAGCTCGTCGCCTTTGCGGTCGCCCCGGGCGCGTGCATCAGCGCATGAACGATCCGCTCGCTCGCATGGCCGTCGCCATACGGATTGCTCGCGCGCGCCATTTCCTCATACGCGCTGTCGCTGTCGAATAGTCGCGACGCCTCCCAGACGATCCGCTCCTGGTCCGTGCCGACGAGCCGCGCGGTGCCGGCGTGGATCGCTTCGGGCCGCTCGGTCGTCTCGCGCGTGACGAGCACCGGCTTGCCGAGTGCCGGCCCTTCCTCCTGGATGCCGCCCGAATCGGTGATGATGAAGTGCGAGCGTGACATCAGGAATACGAACGAAAGATATTCCTGGGGTTCGATCAGGTAGATGTTCGGTACGCTGCCGAGCAGCGCGCGCGCCGGCTCGCGCACGTTCGGATTCAAGTGCAGCGGATAGACGAACTGTGCATCGGGATAGCGCTTCGCGAGCGTGCAGAGCGCCTCGCAGAAATGTCGGAACGGTTCGCCGAAACTCTCGCGGCGATGGCCGGTGATCAGCACGACGCGGCGCGACGCTTCGAGAAACGGAAAGTGTGCGGCGACCTTGTCGTGGAGCGCGCTATCGTGGTCGAGCATGCGCTTGACGTCGTGCAGCGCATCGATCACGGTGTTGCCCGTCATCACGACCGCACCCACCGGCACGCCTTCGCTGAACAGGTTGTCGCGCGCCTGGCCGGTCGGCGCGAAATGCCATGACGACACCGCGTCGGTCACGCGGCGATTCAATTCCTCCGGCCACGGCGACCAGATGTCGCCGCTGCGCAGGCCCGCTTCCACGTGCCCGACCGGCAGATAGCGGTAGAACGCCGCGATACTGACGGCCAGCGTCGTCGTCGTGTCGCCGTGCACCAGCACGACGTCCGGACGCAAGTCGTCGAAGACGGTCCCGATCGCCTGAAGAATGCCGGTCGTCACGTCGGTCAGCGTCTGGCTCTGACGCATCAGATTGAGATCGTAGTCGGGCTTGATGTCGAACAACGTGAGCACCTGATCCAGCATTTCCCGATGCTGGGCGGTCACGCATACGCGGGCATCGACATCCTTGCGCGCCTTCAGCGCGCGCACGAGCGGCGCCATCTTGATGGCTTCCGGTCGAGTCCCGAACACAAGCAAGATCTTTTTCATCGTTGTCCTCGTTGAGCATCTTCGCGCCGGAAGATCCGGCGCCTGGCGCCAGGCATGGTTGCAGGCCACCCGTCCCGTCTCCGCATGTGTCCGCACCGGCCGGCGCCAGCCGCGCGACATGCAGCGGTGTTGCGGGGCGAGCGCGCCGTTTTTGTCCGCGTGGGCTGCGCCACGCAATCGTCGAACTACGGCCGTCCCGTTGCACCTCGTCAATCACGTCATGAGCATTTCTCGCTGTGTCGATCGCCATGTCCGCCGGTCAGGCCGCGTACGTCTTCACGTCGCTGCGCGCCCGCACCCGTTCCTTCTTCCGATAGAGCAATATTCAAACCAGTGGGCCTGTGGCCGGCCCCGCTTCGCGCCACACCGGTGGAATGCCAGGGAACGTTTCACAATTGCTACGAGCGCGATTGCGGCGCCCTGCCGCGGTGCGGGTAAAGATCCGACCGTTCGCGCCATCGAGCCGGTCACGTCATGCGGAGGATGGCGACTTGCGTCGCGCGCGGGCTGTCGATCGAACCGCATGCGCCGTGTCACGCGCCTCGGAGCGTTTCGACATGCGAGTTTGGTCCGGGCAACCCGGGGGACGTCGTCGGCTGCCACGCAGTGGTTCCGCACGAAGGATGACCCTGACGAATCGCGGCGCTCGCATCGTCCGTAGCGGGCGATGCGAAATGTTGCGTATCTGTAACGACCGCCCGGAGCCGGCCGGCCATATCCGCAATGCGGCTGGTCGATGCGCGCCGCGACGAGCACGGATCGTTGCCGGACAGGAACCCTGCAACGACAGCCTGCGGCGGTTAACTTTCGGAAATGGTGGCGCGCGACGTATCGGTGTGCTGAGGGCGGAAGATCCCGCTAGGGGGGAGGCGAACCCTGATTCACCGGTGAATCAAAAACACGCGATCCGTGCCCGGAGCGGGGCGGTCGGGGACTCGCCGGCCATTGCACCACGGGGCGGGGCGATCCATGGCTCACCCCTTGCTTGTTTCAGCAGGACAACCGATACGACGAACCCGCAACGCGCGGCGACACGTGCCGGGCGGGCGGCGTGCAGGCCGCGCTTGAGCGCGCATCACGCCCGGTTGCCGACGCGATGGAGTGTGCCGGCCATTACGCCGACGCCGACCCGCTCGCTCCCGCCCATGCGGGTTCACGATGGCGGAGACGACGGTAACCGGATCGCGCTGATACGACAGCGCACGGTCGATCAACGAAAACAGGGGAAGGAGACGAGTCATGTGTGGCATCGTCGGCGCGGTCGCGCAACGGAACGTCGTTCCGATTCTGATTGAAGGTCTGCGCCGCCTCGAGTATCGCGGCTACGATTCATGCGGTGTGGCGACCGTCGTCGACGGCCAGGCGCGCCGCGAACGCAGCGTGTCGCGCGTCGCCGATCTCGACGTGCACGTGCGCAGCGCCGGGCTGTCCGGCAGCACCGGCATCGCACACACCCGTTGGGCGACGCACGGCGCGCCCGCCACCTGCAACGCGCATCCGATCTTCTCGCGCGACGAAATCGCGCTCGTGCACAACGGCATCATCGAGAATCACGAGACGTTGCGCAGGCAACTGTCCGACGAGCATTACCAGTTCGACGGCCAGACCGACACCGAGGTCGTCGCCCACCTGATCCATAGCAAGTATCACGGCGACCTGCTCGCCGCCGTGCGCGATGCGACGTCGCAGCTGCACGGCGCATACGCGATCGCGGTGTTCAGCAAGCACGAGCCGCAGCGGCTGATCGGCGCGCGGGTCGGCTCGCCGCTCGTCGTCGGCCTGAAGGACGGCGAATACTTCCTCGCGTCCGACGCGCTCGCGCTCGCCGGCATCACCGACCGCTTCATCTTTCTCGAGGAAGGCGACATCGTCGAGTTGACGCCGGGCGGCGTGCGTATTCTCGAACGCGGCGGCACGCCGGTCGATCGTCCGATCCAGACCGTCTCGTCGACGCAAGGCGCGGTCGAGCTCGGGCCGTACCGGCATTTCATGCAGAAGGAAATCTTCGAGCAGCCGCAGGCCGTGGCCGCGACCATCCCCGATGCGGGGCTGTTCGATCCGGCGGCGTTCGGCCCGGATGCCGCGCGCGCGTTCGGGCAGATCGACAACGTGCTGATCCTCGCGTGCGGCACGAGTCACTATTCCGGCCTGACCGCGCGCCGCTGGCTCGAGACGATCGCGCGCCTGCCCGCGCAGGTCGAGATCGCGAGCGAATACCGTTACAGCGACGCGCTCGCGTTGCCGAATACGCTCGTGGTCAGCGTGTCGCAATCCGGCGAGACCGCCGACACGCTCGCTGCGCTCAAGTATGCGCAGGCGCTCGGGCATATCGATACGCTCGCGATCTGCAACGTGCCGACCAGCGCGATGATGCGGCAGACGGGCCTGCGGTTCCTGACGCGCGCCGGCCCGGAAATCGGCGTCGCGTCGACCAAGGCGTTTACGACCCAGCTCGTCGCGCTGTTCATTCTCGCGGTGACGCTCGGCCGGCTGCGCGGCTACGTCGACGATGCGCAGCTCGCGCGCTATGCGACGCAGCTGCGGCGGCTGCCGGGCGCGCTCGGCGACGTGCTCGCGCTGGAGCCGCAGATCGAGCGCTGGGCCGCGGAATTCTCGCGGCACGAGAATGCGCTGTTTCTCGGGCGCGGGCTGCATTACCCGATCGCGCTCGAAGGGGCGCTGAAGCTGAAGGAGATTTCGTATATCCACGCGGAAGCGTATCCGGCCGGCGAGCTGAAGCACGGGCCGCTCGCGCTGGTGACGCACGCGATGCCGGTCGCGACGATCGCGCCCAACGACGCGCTGCTCGAGAAGCTCAAGTCGAACATGCAGGAAGTGCGGGCGCGGGGCGGGCAGCTGTACGTGTTCGCCGATGCCGATACGCGGATCGACGGCGGCGAGGGCGTGTCGGTGATGAGGATGCCGGATTACTACGGGCTGCTGTCGCCGATCCTGCACGTCGTGCCGCTGCAACTGCTCGCGTATCACGCCGCGTGCCTGCGCGGCGCGGATATCGACAAGCCGAGGAACCTGGCGAAATCGGTGACGGTGGAGTGACGGTCGAGTGACGGGCGGGGCCGGCCGACGATTGCCGGCCGGCCCGCGCAAGCGGTCAGCGCAAGGCCGCCGCCCGGACCTTCACGATCTTGCCCCGCTTGCAGCACGTACGCGACGTGTTCGCCTTCTCCCGCGACGATGCCGATATCGTCGAGCGGATTCCCGTCGAGCACGACGACGTCATGGGCGCCGGAAATCGGTGGAGGCTGTCGACATGATGCGGGCGGATCGAACGGAAACCAGAAGGCGGGAAAATCGTTGCCGATCGGCCCATGCGTGCGGAGATCATGTGCAACGCGCGCCCGGCCAGGCCACGCGCGCAGTCAGTCAGGGCCGCATCGCTTCGCCCGAACAGCGGGTCGTGAGGTAAAACAGTTACAAGTTAGCCGTTGACGCGCATCTGCCCGGCGGTTAGTGTGTGCGTCGAAGTCCAAGAAGTCCGATTGCTGTTCATCAATTGCTCGCTCTCCTCAGCGGTATTCGTTGTCCTCTCCCTCCTTGATGCTTCACGCGCTCTCCAGCAGGGCAAATCTTCATTTTTTCTCAAGGAATCTTCATGGATACCGGTATCGTCAAGTGGTTCAACGACAGCAAAGGCTTTGGCTTCATCACGCCGGACAACGGCGGCGACGACCTGTTCGCTCATTTCTCGGAAATTCGTGCCGACGGCTTCAAGACGCTGGCTGAAAACCAGAAAGTGAGCTTCGAGACGAAGCAAGGCCCGAAGGGCCTGCAAGCGGCCGACATCAAGCCGCTGTAAAGTCTGAAGGGCCCGGCCATCCCACGATGGGCGCCGGGCCGCAGCGACATCCGCACGGAACTTGGTCTCGTAAAATTGGCGCGCTCGTTCCCGGCTGCGTCTGCTCATTGAGCCGCCAACCAGGCGCCATACACTTCGTTCCCCCTCCGGCCGCAGCGCCGTATTTTCGCTTTCCGACTGCTTCGGGTTCAGCTCGCAATGGCGTTGGATCGGCGCATCCGTGCACCTTTCGCACGGCACGCGCGCAGTCGAACATTATTAAAATTAAAAATGCAAAACACACAAAATCACCAATACAACGGCTATGCCGTCCGGCCCTCGGCGCATCGTTTGCCCGATGGCAGTTTTTCAGCCAACCTGCTGCTCGAGCGCATCGATAGCGCGTCTGTCGAAGGCCGCTACCGGTTCTATTCGCTCGATTACTTCGCGAGTGAAGCGCAGGCACTGCGACACTCGGAATGCTGGGCACGCAACTGGGTCGATACGCGCGGTTAAAGGCAGCGTCGTGGGACCGGATACCCGACGCATATGAGTCGCCCGGGCGCGCAACAATGCGCGCCCGAACCTCGCGTGCGATCAATTCTGTACCTCCCGACTGGAGCCGCGCGCTCGATTCGGGTTACCGGATTTTCCTTTCGACGCCGGTGGCGCATGACGCTATCCCGGCGTCGAAGTGGGTGGCGTACTTGAGAGGCCTGGCCTGACCGAACGGTGGTGCCGACCTCCGCATCCGTGCGAAGATTGCACGCACATCACACTCGCCCGAGAACGACGTGACCCGAGCAAATCCTGAGCGCAACCCGGACGCCGCCGATCCGCCGTGGATGGCCGTCGCCCTGGCCGAACTCGGCATCCGCCGCCATCCGCCCGGCAGCGTGAACCCGCGCATCGTCGAATACAACAACCACACGAACCTCGTCGGCTACGACGACAAGATTTCCTGGTGCTCATCGTTCGTCAACTGGTGCATGACGCATGCGGGCATCCGCGGCACGGGCTCCGCGCTCGCGCGTTCGTGGCTCGAATGGGGGCGGCCGCTGGAGCGGCCGGTGTACGGCTGCATCGCGATCCTGACGCGCGACGATCCCGCGAGCTGGAAAGGGCATGTCGGGTTCTACTTGCGCCACGACGACGAGCACGTGCATCTGTTCGGCGGCAATCAGTTGGAAGAGGTACGCGAGCTTGCGTACCCGCTGAACGAAGTGATCGGTTACCGTTGGCCCGACGCAGGGTGACCTCGTCCTCCGGCATACGCGAATTCGCAATCGCGTTGTCGGTCGAATGCCCGGGATCGTGCGGCTGAAGAGCGGGGCCCCGGCACGTGTCGAGGCCGGCGCCGTATCGTGATCTCGCTCAGTTCCGCGCCACGGCTTCCACCTCGGGCCCACCGGCCGCATCATTCCTGCTCCACCCGCCCCCGAGCGAGCGATACAGCGCGACCGCCGCCAGCGCATGCTCGCGCCTGAGCTGGTTGAGCGCGTCCGAATCCCGCAGATACACCTCCTGCGCCGACAGCACGTCCAGAAAATCCGTCGCGCCGCCCTTGTAGAGCTGGTTCGCCAGCCCGAGCGCCTTGTCCGATGCCGCGAGCGCGCTGCCGAGCCGCTGCGTCGCTTCATCGCTGCTGACGAGGTTCGCGCGCGCATCCTCGACTTCCCGCAACGCCTGCAGCATCGTCTGCCGCAACCCGAGTTCCGACTCGCGCATCCGGCTTTCGCTCTGCGAGATATCGGCGGTAATCCGTCCCGCGTTGAAGATTGGGCTCGTCGCGCTCAGCGCCGCGCTGAACAGGTTGTCGGTCAGCGTCGGCAAGCCGAGATACGACGCGGCCAGAATCCCGTCCGTCAGGTTCAGCGAGAACTTCGGATACCGCTCGGCCTTCGCGACACCGACCTGCGCCGCGCGCCGCTCGACCTGCGCGTAGGCGGTCAGCACGTCCGGCCGGCGCAGCAGCGCCTGCGACGGCAGTGTGGCGGGCGACCCGGCCGGCGGCGCCGGAATCGCGCCGGCCTGCGCGAGCACGAGCCGGTCGACCGATTCGGGCGTGCGGCCCGAATACACGGCGATCAGGTTGAGCTGATGCGAGATCTGCGCCTGCGTCGGCGGAATCCGCGCCTCCAGCGCATCGAGCTGGTTCTGCGCGCGCGTGACGTCGAGTTCCGTCGACAGCCCGAACGCCTGCCGCTTGCGCGTGAGTTCGAGCGCATGCCGGCGGATCGCCGCGTTGTCCTGCAGGATCTTCAGTTCCTGCTGCGCCCAGCGCAGGTCGACATAGGCCGAGGCCGCATCGGCCGCGAGCGCGAGCCGCATCGCGTCTTCCGCATGCTTTTGCCCGACCAGCTCGGCCTGCGCGGCCAGCAGGTCGAGCCGTTCGCCGCCGAACACGTCCGGCGACCAGCTCAGCGCGAGCCCCGCACCGGCCTGTCGCACGTAGCCGAGCGGCGGCGGCGTGTTCTTGCGCTCGTCGGCCGCATGCGCGGTCGCGTCGAGTTCCGGCAGCAGCACCGCGCGCTTCTGCACGGTCAGCGCCTGCGCCTGCTTCACGCGTTCGGCGGCGGCCTGCAGATCGAGGTTGCCGTCGAGCACGGTCGCGATCAGCCGGTCGAGCACGGGGTCGTTGAACTGCGCCCACCACGCGGCGGCGTCGATGTCGGCGCGCGGCACGTCGGTGTCCCACGCGGCCGGCGCGAGCGACTGGACGGAATCGTGCAGCGCGGGATGCTGCGCGGGCTGCACCGCACACCCTGCGGCGAAGGCGCTGACGGCCAGCGCGACGAGTAGCTTTTTCATGATGACGACCTTGGCTTCAGTGCGCGTCCGGCGGCGGCGCGTTGAGGGTGATGGGACGGGAAAACGCGACGGCGACCAGCGCGACCACGAAGCACAGCGACAGCACGTAGTACGCATCCGCGTAGGTGAGCGTCAGCGCTTCCCGATAGATCAGGCGGTGCAGGTTCGCGAGGCCGGCCTGCGCGGTATCCAGCGTGTTGCCGGCCACCGAGGTCCAGTACGCGGCCTGGCGGTCGAGCAGCGACGCGACTTGCGGCTCGCCGGCGCTCACATGCTCGTTCAGGCGCAGGTAGTGGAAGTTCAGCCGGTCGTTGAGCATCGTCGCGCTCACCGCGATGCCGATCGCGCCGCCGAGGTTGCGCATCAGGTTGAACAGGCCGCTCGCCGATTTCAGTCGCGACTGCGGCAGCGAGCCGAGCGCCATCGTCACGATCGGCGGCACGCTGAACTGCTGGCCGATGCCGCGCAGCGCCTGCGGCAGCAGCAGTTCCCGCCAGCCCCAGTCGTGCGTGATCGGCGTGTACAGGTAGCAGCCGAGGCCGAAGCAGATCAGCCCGAACACGAGCAGCGCGCGCATGCTGAAGTAGCGCGCGGCGAACGCATACGCGCAGAGCGCGAGCAGCTGGAACGCGCCGACCGACAGCAGCGCGATGCCGATCTGCAGCGAACTGAACGCCCGCACCTGCGCGAGAAACAGCGGCGTCAGGAACACGGTGACGAAGATCCCGATACCCGTCACGAACGACAGCAGGCTGCCGATCCCGAAGTTGCGCACGGCGAGCGCGCGCAGGTCGACGATCGGGTCTTCCGCGGTCAGGGCGTGCACGATGAACAGGAAGCCGCAGATGGCGGAGATCCACGCGCAGAACACGATCACGTGATCGCCGAACCAGTTCTTGCGCGGGCCTTCCTCGAGCACGTATTCGAGGCAGCCGAGGAAGCCCGACATCAGCACGATGCCGAGATAGTCGCCGCGCTTGACGAGACTCAGGTCCGGTGCGTCGATGTGCACGTAGCGCGGCACCAGCGCGGCCACCGCGATGCCCGGCACGAGGTTCAGGTAGAACAGCCAGTGCCACGACCATTGATCGGTGATCCAGCCGCCGATCACCGGCCCGATCGCCGGTGCGAGCGACGCGAGCGCGCCGATCGTCGTCGACGCGATCAGCCGCTGCTTGCCCGGGAACAGCACGAACGCGGTCGTGAACACGGTGGGGATCATCGCGGCGCCGAGCGCACCCTGCATCCCGCGGAACAGGATCATCGAGTTGATGTCCCACGCGAGCCCGCACAGCATGCTCGTGATCGTGAAGCCGACGGCCGACGCGGTGAACAGCCAGCGCGTCGACATCACCTTCGACAGCCAGCCCGACATCGGGATCACGATGATCTCGGCGATCAGGTAGGCCGTCTGCACCCACGACAGTTCGTCCTGGCTCGCGGAGAGCCCGCCGCCGATGTCGCGCAGCGACGATGCGACGATCTGGATGTCGAGCGTCGCCATGAAGAAGCCGACGCACATCAGCGCGAACGCGAAGACGCGCTGCCTGGTCGGTTGCGACGCGGGGTCGCCGGAAATCGCGGTGGTCATCGCAGGCTCCCGTTCAGTTCGCGTGGTCGGTATGCACGGTCACGACCGCGGAGAGGCCGGGGCGCAGCACGTGCTCGATGCCCGGCTGCGGATCGAGATGCACGCGCACCGGCACACGCTGGACGATCTTCGTGAAGTTGCCGGTCGCGTTCTCGGGCGGCAGCACGCTGAAGGTCGCGCCGGTCGCGGGCGCCAGGCTGTCGACGCGGCCGTGGAGGCGCGTGCTCGACGCATCGAGCGTGACGTCGACGCGATCGCCTGAGTGCATCTTGCGCAGCTGGTCTTCCTTGAAGTTCGCGTCGATCCACAGCCCGGTCGCGGGCACGACCGTCAGCAGCGGCACGCCGACGTTCGCGAGCATCCCGACGCGGCCCGTGCGGTTGCCGACGTAACCGTCGACCGGCGAGCGGATCGTCGTGTATTCGACGTTCAGCGCCGCGACGCGTTGCGCGGCGAGTGCCGTGTTGACGCGGGCCCGCGCATCGGCGAGCTGCGCGCCGAGCACGTCGAGCTGCCGCTTCGACGCGAGCAGCGCGGCGTCGCTGCGTGCGACGGCCGCATCCGCCTTCGAGTAATCGGCGTCCGCGCGCTCGACGATCTGGTTCGACACCGCATCGGATTTCACGAGCTCGCGGTAGCGCACGCGATCGGACGACGCACGCGTGAGTTCGGCCGACGACGCATTCCGGTCCGCCGCATGCTGGCCGATCACCGCGTATTGAAGTTGCTGCTTCGCTTCGAGTTCGGCCACCGCGGAGCGCGCGCTATCGACTTCCGCGCTCGCCTGCGCGAGCTTCGCATCGTAGTCGCGCGCATCGAGCTGCACGAGCACGTCGCCGGCCTTCACGCGCTGGTTGTCGGTCACGAGGATCTTGTCGACGAAACCGTTCACCTTCGGTGCGAGCACCGTCACGTCGCCGCCGACATACGCATCGTCGGTGCTCTCCTGGAAACGCAGCACGAACAGCCAGTCGAGCGCCGCGGCCGCGACCGCGACGACGACGGCGGCCACCGCGATCCGCATCCACGGCACGCGGCGCTGCTTTGCCGGCCGGTCGGTTGTGGCTGCCTCGCGGGAGGCAGCGGCTTGGGTCGTTTCCATCGATTCACCTATGTATATGCACTTATTAAAACGACCGACGACGCGTCGCCGATCGGGGAAGTCAGCGTTCCGGCAGGTTGTGCGTGATCCGGAACAATTCGTCTCTGAGGCGGGCCGCCTGCGCCGGCCCGAACCGCTGCTCGAACGCTTCCTGCGCGGCGAGCCAGTGCACATGCGCGTCGGCGATCTTCGTTTCGCCGTGCGCGGTCAGCACGAACGTCTGGCGCCGGCAACGCGGCTCGATTTGGCCCGTGACCAGCGCGGCGCCGACCAGCGGCTTCAGCGCGCGCAACAGCGCGGTGCGCTCGATCACCAGCACGGCCGACAGCGTCGCCATCGTCAGGCCCGGACGCTCCCGCAGCAGCGCGAGAATGCTGTACTGCGACGGCGTGACGCCCGCCCGCGACAGGTAGCGCTCGTAGAACTGCGAGATTCGCCGGGCGGCTTGCCGGACCGCGAAGCAATCGTCATCGATAAGCGTGGACTTGTGCATGTGCACATATTAGGTGCCCACGCGATGCGAAGCGAGCGGCGAGACAGGATCAGATTGGTGCCGTGGCTGTACCAATCGGCGGTGGAAAGGTGCGTTTGCGCGCCGGATCAGGCCGCGGCCGGAACAATCGAGCCTTCGCGGTCGTAGTACGCGGCCGTGTAGTCGATGAACGCCTTGACCTTCGCGGGCAGCAGCGCGCGGTTCGCGTAGGCGAGCTTGATTTCCACGAACGCGTCGACGAGATCGGCGCCCTCGAGCAACTGCACGAGCGCACCCGACGCGAGTTCGGCTTCGACGAGCGCTCTCGGCACCACGCCGATGCCGAAGTCGTGCATCACCATTTCGCGGTTGAAGACGGGGCTGTTCGACGAGACGTCGAAGCTCAACGGCACGGTCAGCGTGTCGCCGTCGACGCGGAACGACAGCGCGGGCCGGCGCAGCGACGGCGACATCGGCACGAACATGTGGCCGGCGAGCTCGGCCGGTGTTTCGGGACGCGGATGCGCGCGCAGGTAGGCGGGCGTCGCGACAATCACCACCGGAATGCGTTCGATCAGCCGCACGACGGTCGTCTCGCTCGTCAGCATGTACGGCACGACGATGCCGATGTCGTAGCCTTCGCCGACGAGGTCGACCGGGCGCTCGGTCAGCGTGACGTCGAGCCGCACCTTCGGATGCGCGGCCTTGAAACCGGCGATCAGCGGCACGAGCCGGTTCAGCGCGGCCGTCGTGTGCGCGACGAGTCGCAGCAGCCCCTCGGGCTCGCGCGTGTACGACTGCGCCTGCGCTTCCAGCGAGTCGAGTTCGTCGAGCACCGCCGCGCATCGCTCGTAGATGCGCTCGGCGGTTTCGGTCAGCGAGACCTGGCGCGTGGTCCGGTGCAGCAGGCGGCTGCCGAAGCGCGCTTCCAGATCCGCGACCGCCCGCGACACGACCGGCCGTGCGAGGCCGTGCATGTCGGCCGCGCGCGTGAAGCTGCGCATTTCCACCACCGACCGGAAGATCCGCAGCTTGTCGATGTAGTCCATGTCCGTCTCCTCGAAGCGATGGCGCGGCGCCGGATGCGCGCGGCCAGCGCCGGCCCTTGTTACGGCCGAGTGTACATTGACTTTATGCATATGCACATATAAATTGCCGATCATGAACGACATCCAGATGGCCCAGGCCTGCAATTGCCTCGCGCTGCGTCAGGCGGCGCGCTTCGTCACGCAACTCTACGAGCGGCATCTGGCTCCGGTCGGCGTCACGGCCGCGCAGTTCTCGATCATGGCGAACCTGTCGCGCCGGCCCGGCCTGTTGATGAGCGAACTCGCCGATCGGCTGGTGATGGACCGCACGACGCTGTTGCGCGCGCTGAAGCCGCTGCAGCGCGACGGCTTCGTCGCCGCGGCCGCGTCCGAGCATGACGCCCGCGCGCATGCGCTCAGCCTGACGAAGCTCGGCGAGCGCACCTACGCGCAGGCGAAGGTCGCGTGGCAAGCCGCGCAGGACGAGTTCGAGACGCAGTTCGGCCAGGGCCGCGCCCAGGCGTTGCGCGACGAGCTGTTCAGCCTGACGGCGCAGCGCTAGGCGCGACGTGCGGTAGTATGACAAAAGCGATCCGGATCCACCGGACGAGACACGAGGAGCCCCCATGCTGCAGTTGAGCGAACGCGACGACGCGATGTTGCGCGGCGCATTCGGCGACGGCGTCGCACGCGCGATGCGGATCGTCGCGCGCACGGCCGAGGTCATGTCGGCGCCGCACCTGATCGACATCACGTCCGCGCATATCGACGGCTGTCTTTACCACGGCCGGACCAGCCTCGACTTCGTCGAGTATTTCGTCGACAACGGCGCGCGGGTCGCGGTGCCGACCACGCTGAACGTCGGGTCGCTCGACCTGATCCATCCCGAGCTGTATCACGGCGACCGCGCGATCCAGCGCGACGCGCAGCGCCTGATGGATGCGCATCTGCAGCTCGGCTGCGAATCGAGCTTCACGTGCGCGCCGTATCAGCTGAAGAATCGTCCGCGCCTCGGCGAGCAGATCGCGTGGGCGGAATCCAATGCGATCGTGTTCGCCAATTCGGTGCTCGGTGCGCGTACCAGCCGCTACGGCGACTTTCTCGACCTGGCCGCCGCGATCACCGGGCGTGCGCCGTATGCGGGGCTGCACGTCGAAGCGAATCGCGCGGCGCGGATCGTGTTCAACGCGCCGGACTTCGGCAACCGGCCCTCGCGCGACATCTATTTCGCGGCGCTTGGGCTTCTGATCGGCCGGATCGCCGGCGCGACCGTGCCGGCGATCGTCGGGTTGCCCGCGGACACCACCGAAGACGACCTCAAGGCGCTCGGCGCGGCTGCCGCATCGAGCGGGGCGGTCGCGCTGTTCCATGCGGTGGGCGTCACGCCCGAGGCGCCGACGCTCGACGCCGCGTTGCACGGGCGGGCGGCGCAGCGCACGGTCGATGTCGCGATGGCCGATCTCGACGAGATCCGCCGCACGCTGAACCACGGCGCGGCCGGCGATGCGCTCGTCGCGGTCGCGCTCGGCACGCCGCACTTCTCGCTGGCCGAGTTCCGCACGCTCGACGCGCTGCTCGATCAGTTCGACGGCCGGCCGAAGTGCGATTTCTACGTGAACACGAGCCGCTTCATCCTGTGGGAGCTGGGCGAGCTCGGGCTCGCCGGCAAGTTCGACGCGCGCGGCATCCAGATCGTCGTCGATACCTGCACGTACATCACGCCGGTCATGAAACAGCTGTCGGGCCTGGTGATGACCAACTCGGGGAAGTGGGCGTCGTATGCGCCCGCGAACATCGGCGTCACGGTGGCGTACGGCAGCATGCGCGAGTGCGTGCGTTCCGCGTTCGAAGGAAAGGTGCGATTCGATGACTGATGCAACGATCGGGAAACTGACGGGTGACACGCTCGTGCCGGGCAGCGCATGCGCGAAGACGATCGTGCTCGACAAGCCGCTCAGCTTCTGGGGCGGCTACGACTCGGGGGCGGGGCGGATCGTCGATCGCGGACATCCGCAGGCGGGCGCGAGCCTCGCCGGCCGGGTCATGGTGATGCCGCACGCGAAGGGCTCGAGTTCGAGCAGCAGCGTGCTCGCGGAAGCGGTGCGCAACGGCACGGGGCCGGTCGGGATCGTGCTGAAGGAGCGCGATCTGATCATCTCGATCGGCGCGATCGTCGCCGCCGAGCTATATGCGATCGCGGTGCCGGTGGTGTGCGTGACGGACGCGGTGTACGAGGCGATCGTCGCCGCGAACGGCGAGGTGCGGATCGAGGCGGGTGAGGGTGACGGCGGTGCGTGGATTCACGTCGGTGGCTGACGCGTCGCGCGCTCGTCGGCTCAGAGGAAGCGGATGTGCGGCGCATCTGCCGCCTTGAGCGACAGCGCGTTTTTTGCCGCATTCATCTCGCGTCTGCCGCCGGGCTGATTGAGCCGTCGGATTTCGGGCCAGGCAATCACGCCGAACACCGAACGCAGGATGGTGCTTAGCGCGAGGAAGCCGAGCGCGGTTCCGCCAAACCACGCAAAGATGTCGAGCATGCCGTCCGTGCTGCCTTGTAGCGCGGACATGATACCGATGGCGAACGCGACGGTGATCAGAACGCCGATCGTCACGATGACATCGGTTCGGGCGCTGGCGACGCGTGCGAGACGAACGAGATAGATCGAACCGTCAGTCACGTTGCGGATGCCGCAGATTGCGAGATTATCGCGCCACGCGGCATACGCGACATCCAGCCGGTCGCCCGCAACGACGAACAGGTCGCGTGTCGCGCCGGTCCGGAGCGTCAGCGGCGCATCGAAAGCGTCGAGTCGAAGCTCGATCTCCTCGATGCTTTGCGTGGTCCAGCCGAGGTTGTTGCTCCAGACCTTCGTACTGATCGTCTTCTGACTGACGGACGTCACGCAGCCGGACGCGATTCGCATGGAACGATCGGTCATACGTTGCTCCGTTCGAATGTGATCCGGTGCGGCTGGCATTGCCACTTTTCCTGGGCTTCGCGCCGTTGCGGCCGGAACACCAGTTCGGACAAGCCGGCGATCGAGAGCAGCGTGCCCAGCATGCTGATGATGCTGACGAACATGGTCAGCGCGAGGACGAGCGCCCAGCCGGATTTGAACGCGGCGCTACCGATCAGCAGGCTCAGCGCGAACACGCACGACGCCCATGTGAGCAGCGACAGATTACGTTCCTTTTGCGCGAGCGCGTCGTAGGGCTGAATCGTCAGATCGTTGCTGGTGATCCACGCGATTCGGCGACGACCATGGTCGTCGAAAACGCACGCGCGCACCGCCATCCCGGGTTTCAACAGATCGACCTGCTTGAACGCGTCGGCGTCGATATCGTCGGCGCAAAGGAAGTAGCAGGCGTCCTGCATCGTCACGCGATAAATCGGCACCTTCTTGTTGTCGACCGCGATACGGACCAGGTTCGTATCGATACGGTCGATCGTCGACTCGATCACGGTGGTGTGACTGGACATGGGTGGAAGCGGGCGTCGGCCCGTATCGCGTTGGCGTGGCATTCATCATACCGATGACAATGAAATGGGGGCCACGCGTATGGCGGTATGGTGCCACCCACGTTTTCCCGTTATTCGTGCGCGGTTCCCGCCGCAGCTTCCCGATACGCACTCGGCGTCTGCCCGGCCCAGCGCCGGAATGCGCGCGTGAAATTCGCCGGGTCGGTGAACTGCAGCCGCTCGGCGATCGTCTTCAGGTCGAGGTCCGACGCGCAGAGCAATTGCTTCGCGTCGCGAAACCGCGCTTCGTCGAGCAGTTGCCGATAGCTCGACCCGGCGTCCTCGAGCCGGCGCCGCAACGTGCGCGTCGATACGAGCAGCGCGTCGGCGAGCGCCTCCGGGCTCGAATAGTCGCCGGCCGTTCGCGCCAGTTCCGCGCGCACGCGCTCGACGAGATCGCCTTCCTCCTGGCGTACCTGCGCATACTCGCGCTCGACCTGCACCAGCGCCTGCCGGTGCGCGACTTCGTCGGCGAGCGGCAGCGGCCAGTCGAGCACGTCGTGCGCGATCCACAGCGCGTTCGCCGCGCAGCCGAATTCGACCGGCGGCAACTGGTCGCGATAACGCGCGAAATAACCCGGCTCGGGCCACGTGAAGCGCAGCACGATCGGCGGCGACGCGCGTCCGGACCACTGCGAGATGTTCTGCGCGAGCCCCGTCAGCACGAACTCGAACATCACGTGATGCTGCAGCACGGGGCTCGCCTGCACGCCGTGCAGCTCGAGCGTCGCGCCGTGCGCGTCCTCCGCATAGGTCAGCCGATATTGGCGGTTGCGCATCCGGAAGTAGCGCTGCGTGACGACCAGCGCTTCCCGGATGTCCCGCGCGGTCAGCGTCGCATAGCCGAGGAAGCCGTGCACGGTCGGTTTCAGCAGCAGCCCGAACGCGAGCCCGATGCCCGGATCGCCGCCGATCTCGATCGCGTTGAGCACGAGCCGGCCCCATTGCGACGGCGCGACGCGCGCGTCCGGTTCGGCCAACACCGCATCGCGCAGCCCGGTGCCCGCGCGCACCGCGGCCAGGTCGACGCCGCGTGCGGCCAGCGCCTGCAGCAGCAGGCGCGTATAGGCGACCGGAATCGTCGGCCGGCGTAGCCCGAGGTGATCCTTGCGAGACGGGGAGGTCATGTCGATTTGGCCGGAAATGACAAGCATTATGGCTGTTTGCCCCCTCACGTTCAAGGCGGCGTGCGGCCTACGATGACACGCATCGCTTACCGGCAGGATCATCATGACGACCTCCTTTCCCCATCTGCTCGCGCCGCTCGACCTCGGCTTCACCACGCTGAAGAATCGCGTGCTGATGGGGTCGATGCATACGGGCCTCGAGGACAGCCGCAAGACGCTGCCGCGGCTCGCCGACTATTTCGCCGAACGCGCACGCGGCGGCGTCGGCCTGATCGTGACCGGCGGCTTCGCGCCGAACGTGGCGGGCTGGACCAAGCCGTTCGGCGGCACGCTGATGACGTCGGCCGGCGCGCGGCGCCATCGCGTGATCACCGACGCCGTGCATGCTGACGACGGCAAGATCGCGCTGCAGATCCTGCATACCGGCCGCTACGGCTACCACCCGTTCGCAGTCGCGCCGTCGAAGATCAAGTCGCCGATTTCGCCGTTCGCGCCGCGCGAACTCAGCGCGAGCGGCGTGGAGCGGCAGATTCGTGCATTCGTCCGCTGCGCGCAGCTCGCGCGCGAGGCCGGTTACGACGGCGTCGAGATCATGGGCTCCGAGGGCTATCTGATCAACCAGTTCATCTCGATGCATACGAACAAGCGCACCGACCAGTGGGGCGGTTCGTACGAGAACCGGATCCGCCTGCCGATCGAGATCATCGAGCGCACGCGCGAAGCGGTCGGGCGCGACTTCATCCTGATCTACCGGCTGTCGATGCTCGACCTGATTCCCGACGGCAGCGACTGGAGCGAGACCGTGCAGCTCGCGAAGGCCGTCGAGCGCGCGGGCGCGACCATCATCAACACCGGGATCGGCTGGCACGAGGCACGCGTGCCGACGATCGCGACGTCGGTGCCGCGCGGCGCGTTCGCGTGGGTGACGAAGAAGATGAAGGGCGAGGTCGGCATTCCGCTCGTGACGACCAACCGGATCAACCGGCCCGAAGTGGCCGAGCAGATTCTCGCGGACGGGTGTGCGGACATGGTGTCGATGGCGCGTCCGCTGCTCGCGGATGCCGAGTTCGTCGTCAAGGCCGCGCAGGGCCGCGCCGACGAGATCAACACCTGCATCGGCTGCAACCAGGCGTGTCTCGACCACGCGTTCAGGAACAAGATCGCGTCATGCCTGCTGAACCCGCGCGCCTGCCACGAGACCGAGCTGATCTACACGCGCGTGCAGCAGCCGAAGCGCATCGCGGTGGTCGGTGCCGGGCCGGCCGGGCTTGCATGCTCGACCGTGCTCGCGCAGCGCGGCCACCACGTCGACCTGTTCGACGCGGCGCCGGAGATCGGCGGCCAGTTCAACATGGCGAAGCGGATTCCGGGCAAGGAGGAGTTCGACGAAGCGCTGCGTTACTTCGGCCGGCAGGTCGAGCTGACCGGCGTGAACCTGCACCTGAATCGCCGCGTCGACGCGAGCGACCTGATCGCGGGTGGTTACGACGAGATCGTGCTCGCGACCGGCGTGGCGCCGCGCGACCCGAAGATTCCCGGCCAGGACGGGCCGAACGTGCTCAGCTATATCGACGTGCTCGCCGGCAGGCAGCCGGTCGGCCGGCGTGTCGCGGTGGTCGGCGCGGGCGGCATCGGCTTCGATGTCGCCGAGTATCTGGTGCAGGACGGCGAGTCGCCGACGCTCGATCTGGAAGAGTGGAAAGCGGAGTGGGGCGTGACCGATCCGGCCGCGACGCGCGGCGGCGTGACGCGCGCGCAGGTCGCGGCGCCCGCTCGCGAAGTGACGCTGCTGCAGCGCAAGGCCGCGCCGCTCGGCAAGGGGCTCGGCAAGACGACCGGCTGGATTCACCGCGCGACGCTGAAGATGAAGCAGGTGAAGATGATCGGCGGCGTGAACTACGAACTGATCGATGCGCGCGGGCTGCACGTGTCGTACGGCGAGCAGCGCACCGATCACGAACTGATCGAAGCCGACACGATCGTGTTGTGCACGGGGCAGGAGCCGCAGCGCGCGCTGTTCGCGCCGCTGCAGGCAGCCGGACGCTCCGTGCATCTGATCGGCGGCGCGGAACTGGCGGCCGAGCTCGATGCGAAGCGCGCGATCGATCAGGGCGCGCGGCTCGCGGCGCGGCTGTGACGGTACGGCCGCGAGGCGCCGCCGTCACTCCATCTCGACGCGTTGCGTCTCGCGCTCTTCCGCTTCCAGCATCGCCTTGACGATCAGATAGACGGCGGGCAGATCGTCGTCGTCGCGCTTCCAGTCGACGGCTTCCTCGACGTCCGCGGCGACCATCCGGCTGTCGCGCAGCCGGATGAAGGCGTCGACGACCATCGGATCGTTGCGGTTCAGGAAGCCGGTGTTCGAGAACGCCAGCTCCTCGACATTCAGCAGTGCCTGCCAGCTCATCGTGCGGACGGCGGCCGGATGGCTGCGACGCCGCAAGCCGAGCGCCCGCTGCGCGGGGCCGCCGACGACACGCTGAAGATCGACGACCGCTTGCCGCGCGGCGCGCTCGAAGTGGACGGGGTTGAAGCCGGGTTGCTCGGGATCGAATGCGGATGACTGGAACATGGTCGCCTCACAAAAGTCCGACCGTCATGGGTGACGGAATTCGGGTCAAATGGAACAAAATCACTGTAAATATATACAGTGTCCGAGGCGGTTTCAAGTGCTGAATGAAGGTGTTTGTGCGGCGATCGGATTCGGGCGAGCGGCGAGGACGGTCGGCGAAGGCGGCCGACGCATGAAGCCGCATTGGTAAGAAGCCCGTTTCTGCTGCGTGCTCTTCGCTGCATCGCGCTGCGCACGTCGTGTCTCGGAACCTCGCGGTGGCCTCACTGCGCCGACCGCCCGTCTGGCGATCTACACCGAAGCGGCGATCGTCTCCCGCAACCATCGATGCGCCGGATCGCGATGCACGCGTTCGTGCCACAGCATCGACATCTCGTAGCCGGGCACCTCGACCGGCGCCTCCACGACGCGCAATGCGGGCGTGTTGCGCACCAGCCGCTCGGGCAGCATCGCGACGAGGTCCGTGCTGGCGAGGGCCGTCATCACGAACAGGAAATGCGGCACCGATAGCACCACGCGCCGCGTGGCGCCGGCTTTCGCGAGCGCTTCGTCGGTCACGCCGAAGAAGCCGCCGCCGTCAGGCGACACGATCACGTGTTCCAGCGCGCCGAACTGCGCGAGCGTCGGGCGGCGCTTCAGTTTCGGATGACCGGCGCGGCCGACCAGCACGTAGCGCTCGACGAACAGCGGCAGGCGCCGCATCCCTTCCGGCGAACCGTCTGTCGTGTGGAAGGCCAGGTCGATACCGTTGCGCTCGGCGTCCTGCTCGAGGCGCGGCGGCACGAGTTCGACGACGGCGAGGCGCGTCGCGGGCGCAGCCGAGCGCAGCGTGTTCAGCGCGGGCAGCACGATCGTCGATTCGCCGTAGTCGGTTGCGGCCACGCGCCACGTATTCGTCGCGGTTGCCGGATCGAACGGCGTGGCCGTCAGCACCGCGCGTTCGACTGCTTCGAGCGCATCTCGCAGCGGCTCGCGCAGCGTTTCCGCGCGCGCGGTCGGCCGCATCCCGCGCGGCCCCGGCAGCAACAGCGGATCGCCGAACAGGTCGCGCAGTTTCTGCAGCTGCACGCTGACCGACGGCTGCGACATGTTCAGTTTCTCGGCCGCCCGCGTGACGTTGTGCTCGGCAAGCAGCACGTCAAGCGTGACCAGCAGGTTCAGATCCAGTCGTCTGAGATTGTTCATGGCTATACCTGGAATATCGGGAATTCATTTCCAATATACCGTTGGCGGCAGCATCCTGCAGTCATTCCATCAACGGAGCAGTGAACATGAACGTGCTGATCGTCTACGCCCATCCCGAACCGCGCTCGCTGAACGGCGCGCTGCGCGACTTTGCCGTCGAGCATCTCGAAGCGGCAGGCCATGCCGTGCAGGTGACCGATCTGTATGCGATGAACTGGAAGGCCGCGTTCGACGCGGATGACGTGACCGACCGTGCGCCCGATGCGCGCTTCGATCCCGCACTCGATTCGAAGCGCGCGTTCGAGACGGGCACGCAGCGCGACGACATCGCGCGCGAGCAGGACAAGCTGAAGTGGGCCGACGCGGTGATCCTGCAGTTTCCGCTGTGGTGGTTCTCGATGCCGGCGATCATGAAGGGCTGGGTCGAGCGCGTATATGCGTACGGCTTCGCGTACGGCGTCGGCGAGCATTCCGACCTGCACTGGGGCGACCGTTACGGCGAAGGCTCGCTGGCGGGCAAGCGCGCGATGGTGATCGTCACGACGGGCGGCTGGGAGTCGCATTACAGCGCGCGCGGGATCAACGGGCCGATCGACGACGTGCTGTTCCCGATCCAGCACGGGATTCTGTATTACCCGGGGTTCGACGTGCTGCCGCCGTTCGTGATTTACCAGACGCACCGGATGGACGACGGGCGCTTCGACGAAACGCGTGCGGCGCTCGGCAAGCGTCTGGACGAACTGTGGACCGCGCAGCCGATTCCGTTCCGGCGACAGAACGCGGGTGACTACGACATTCCGGCGCTGACGCTGAAGGCGGAGATCGCGCCGGGGAAAGCGGGATTTGCCGCGCATCTGGCGCGCGAATATTGATTGCGCGTGCGAAGCCATCGCAGGAAAGCGCGATGTGGGCATGTCGACACGTGCGGTCAAATCGAGTAATTTCCGGAGATCGACGGGATTCGTCTGAATAATGAGCCGGTACCGCCTGCGCAGCGAATCCGTCTCGACGGAGAACAACAATCATGACTTCCGAACACACGGGCCAGACGGAACCCAGTGAAAACGACGCTCGCGACAGCCTGCTGATGGTACTCGAAGCCGGCGGCTATCTGACCGAGGAACAGGCGGCGCGCGTCGCGCAGCGCCTGAAGGACGCACCGGCCGAGCTTCCCGACACGAATTACGCTCGTACGCTGCTCGACTGGTTGATTGCCGAGGGCTACACGACACACGAAGCAGAGGCGAAGGCGACGCACGAACTGCTGGACGGTCACTTCGCCGATATCCACACGAAATTCGTGCTGCTGCAAATGCTGAAGACGCTCGATCCGCCGCGGTTCGAACAGCGTCTGAGCGAAACGGTCGCGTCGATCCAGCGCGAACACAAGAAGAAGCAGATGCTTATCGGCTTCGGCGGCCTGGCCGCCGCGCTGGCGGTGGGCGCCTACCTATTATGGCCCGCGCAGGCGCCCGCGTGCGCCGCGTCGAGCACGATCAAAACACTGAATTCGCTGATGTTCGACGCGCGCATGGACACAATGCGCAAGAATCCGATGCAGATGCTCGAACCGGGCAACACGTCATTTCCGACCGTCAGCAATCATCGCGAAGTCGGTTACGACGAGGCTACTCGCGCGCGTGGCTGCCTGGCGGACCTGAGTGTCGCCGACCAGCACACGACGCTCGGCTATGTGATCCGTCGCGACGACAAGGACAAGAGCGAATTCGTCGTGCAGACGCTACCCTCCGAATACGTGGCGGCCCGCTATAGCGTACGGGGCCTCGATCCGAAGCTCGGCGCGCCGCTCGGGCGGGATGTCATCGGCACGACGTTCATGGCGGGTGTCGCGCAGATCGACAAGGACGTGTCGGCGCGCTCGCCCGATCACGGCTGGACGCCTCCCGGCGACGACGACGTCCCGGCGACGCTGACGAACGGCGTGTTGGGCGTGATGCCGGCTGCCGATTGCAAGCAGCTCGGCGGTGACCGTGTGTCGTGCCCGTTGCTGATCGACTATCGCGATCCGTTGCTCGGCGCGATCGGCGCACCGTCGATGCTGCAACTGAAGGGGGATTTCACATTCGTCAAGAATGGCAGCGGCTGGAAAACCGCCGACGATTTCACCGAGACGCTGCTTCAGGCGATCGTCGCGCGACGCATCGCGAAGGTATATGGCGACAAAGTCGCCGATAAGATGGAGGCGCAGAAGTAGTCGTACTGCAATCCCATCTGGCGCTTCGGATGCCGAAATGAAACGGGTGGCCCGCAATTCGATTGCGGGCTGCCCTTTTTATCGGTGCTCGACCGCCGGTTACCGATCATCTTCCCGCACCGAAGAAGGATGCCGGCACAGCGCCCGCACTTCCATCTCCATATACGGAAACAACGGCAGCTGACTCAACAGGTCATGCAGCTGCTGCACGCTTTCGACGTCGAAAATACTGACGTTCGCATACTTCCCCGCGATCCGCCACAGATGCCGCCAGACGCCTTCGTTCATCAGCCGCTGGCACATCGCCTTCTCTTCGGCCTTCAGCGTGGCCGCCTTGACCGGATCCATGTCCGCCGGCAGGCGGACGGTCATTTCCACATGAAACAGCATCCTGCGCTCCTTGCGTTGTCGATTCGCCGAACGGGACGGCCGCTCAGGCCTGCGCCCGCACCCGTTCGACTTCGCTCGCCGGCACGTCCTGCTTGTCCTTGAGCAGCGAGAAATCGAAGTCGATCAGCGCGAACTGCCCGTCGACGCCATACGGCTTGCCTTCCGCGCCCTCGGCCTGCCTGATCTTCGGGATCAGCCCTTCGCGGGTCGCGAATGCGAAGTCGTCCCAGATATGCGGATCGCCCTCGATGTTGATCTGCGTCGTCAGCTTACGATATCCGTCCGCGGAAACGAAGAAGTGGATGTGCGCCGGACGATGACCGTGGCGACCGAGCTGGTCGAGCAACTGCTCGGTCTTGCTGCCCGGCGGCACGCTGTAGCCGACCGGCAGCACGCTGCGGAAGCTGTAGCGGCCCTCGGCATCGGTGCGGATCGAGCGGCGCAGGTTGAACGCCGGTTGCGACTGATCGAAGTACGAGTAGTTGCCCAGATGGTTCGCGTGCCATACCTCGACGAGCGCATTCGCGAGCGGCGTGCCGTCCTGGCCGAGCACTTGGCCGCGCATGATCAGCGTCTGGCCCGGATCGGTGCCGTCGTCGAGACGCGCGTGGCCGACCGATTCCGGTGCGCCCGCGACATACAGCGGCCCTTCGATCGTGCGCGGCGTGCCGCCGTGGAAGCCGGCCTTCTCCTCGGCCTCGTCCATCCGCACGTCGAGGAAGCGCTCGAGGCCGAGGCCCGCGGCGATCAGCCCGAATTCACGGCCGGCTTCGTTCAGGTAGTTGAGCGCGGTCCAGAACTCGCTCGGCTGCACGTCGAAATCCTCGATCGTGTAGCAGAGGTCCTTCACGATCCGGTTGACGATCGCGCGCACGCGCGGATTGCCGGGCTTTTCCGCGGCGTCGTCGAAGGTTTTCAGCAGGGCGTCGATGGCTTGCTTGTTCATCTGTGTCTCCGGTTTCGGTTGTCGTGTCGTGCGGGATCAGCGGGCGTCGCGTCGCATCCGTTCGATGCGGGCCCAGTCGAAGGTGATGCCGAGGCCGGGCGCGGCCGGCAGGTGCAGCTTGAAATCCTGGTAGCGCAGCGGCTCGACGAGGATTTCCTCGGTGAGCAGCAGCGGGCCGAACAGCTCGGTGCCCCATTTCAGCGAGCCGAACGTGCTGAACAGTTGCGCGGACGCCATCGTGCCGGCCGCGCCTTCGAGCATCGTGCCGCCGTACAGGTCGATGCCGGCCGCCGACGCGATCGATGCGACGCTCGCCGCGCCGAGCAGGCCGCCCGACTGCGCGATCTTCACCGCGAACACGTCGGCCGCGCGGTCCTGCGCGAGCGCGAACGCATCGACGGGACCGTGCAGCGCTTCGTCGGCCATGATCGGAATGTGCGCGAGCTGCGTGAGGCGTTTCAGCCCCGCGCGATTGGTTGCGGCGATCGGCTGCTCGACGAGGCTCACGCCGGCGTCCGCGAGTCGTGCGCCGGCGCGGATCGCGTCGGTTTCGGTCCAGGCCTGGTTCACGTCGACACGCACGTCGCCGCGCTCGCCGAGCGCGCGCTTGATCGCGATCACGTGCGCGACGTCGTCGTCGACCGCGTTCGAGCCGATCTTCAGCTTGAATGCGCGATGGCGGCGTGCGTCGAGCATCGCCTCGGCTTCCGCGATGTCGCGCTGCGTGTCGCCGCTCGCGAGCGTCCACGCGACGTCGACCGCGTCGGTCGTGCGGCCGCCGAACAACTCGGACAGCGGCACGCCGAGGCGGCGCGCCTGCGCATCGAACAGCGCGGTTTCGAGCGCGCACTTCGCGAACCGGTTGCCCTGGAACAGCTTGCGCGCACGCGCCATCGCAGCGCCCGGACGCGTCGCGTCCATGCCTTGCAGCAGCGGCGCGAAGTAGGTGTCGATGTTGACCTTGATGCTCTCGGGGCTCTCCTCGCCATACGCGAGCCCGCCGATCGTGGTCGCCTCGCCGACGCCTTCGATACCGTCCGTGCATCGAACGCGAACCAGCACGAGGGTCTGGCAATTCATCGTGGTGACCGACAGTTTGTGGGGCCGAATCGTCGGCACGTCGACGAGCAGCGTGTCGATGCGTTCGATGGTGGCGGCAGTTGCTATCATGCGATTCCTCCTGTTGGTGCACATGGTAGGAATTCCCGCCCGGCGTCGTCCAACACTCTTTCCGACTACTTCCATACCTTTGAGGCATGAAATGGAATTGCGCCAGCTCCGCTACTTCATCGCCGTCGCGGAGGAAATGAACATCACGCGGGCCGCGGAGCGGCTGCACATGACGCAGCCGCCGCTGAGCCGCCAGCTCCAGGCGATCGAGGACGAGGTCGGGCTGCCGCTGTTCGAGCGCGGCGCGCGGCCGCTGAAACTGACCGACGCGGGCCGCGTGTTCTATGCGCAGGCGACGCGGGTCGTCGAACAGGCCGACGAGCTCGGCCCGCTGACGCGGCGGCTCGCGCAATTGTCGGAGCGGATCGTGATCGGCTTCGTGCCGTCGACGCTCTATGGCGCGCTGCCGGACGTGATCCGCGCGTTTCGCGAGGCGCAGCCGGACGTCGAGCTGTCGTTGATCGAAATGTTCACGCTCGAGCAACTCGGCGCGCTGAAGGGCGGGCGGATCGACGTCGGGTTCGGCCGCCTGCGCTTCGACGACGACCAGCTCGTGCGCGAGGCGCTGATCGAGGAAAAGCTGATCGCGGCGCTGCCGGTCGGGCATCCGCTCGCCGATCCGGACCGGCCGCTGACGCTCGCGGACATCGCGAACGAGACGCTGATCGTCTATCCGAGCACGCCGCGGCCGAGCTTCGCGGACCAGCAGTTGTCCGCGCTGCGCGACGGCGCGCTCGTGCCCGCGGCCGTGCACGAGGTGCGTGAACTGCAGACGGCGCTTGGCCTCGTCGCCGCGCAGGTGGGCGTGTCGCTGGTGCCGGAAAGCGTGGAAGGCGTGCGCGTGAAGGGCGTCGTCTACCGGCGGCTGCCGGAACCCGCGGCGACGTCGCCGATCATCATGAGCCGCCGGCTGCACGGCGAAAGCGCCGCGACGACCGCGTTCTGCGCGATCGCGCGGGCGATGATCGCGCCGGCGGCGTAGGGCCGGTCGTTTCCGTATCAATTGCAACTAACGGTCAATTTCGCCACGCTACGCCGAATGCGGAGAGGGCATCGCGATGCGATGTCATTTGCCGTAGATGCAGGCGCGCAGCGAGGCGATCAGGCCGATCAGCCCGATCAGGCCGGCAGTCGGCAAGGAGGCAAGGAGGCAAGGAGGCAAGAGGTAAGGCGGTAAGGCGCAAGACAGCAAGGGCCAAGGCCGCAAGGCAACCGACCCCGACAAGCCCGGCACCCGCCTACCGCTTCCCGTCGAGCGTCTCCGACGGCGATTCGCCGAACTTCTCCCGGTACGCGATTGCGAACCGCCCGAGGTGCGTGAACCCGCAATCGAGTGCGATATCGGCGATCCGTCGCTCGGACGCCGACCCACGCAGCAATTCCCGCGCATGCTCGAGCCGCGTCGCGCGCAGGTATTGCATCGGGCTCATTCCGCGGAACTGCAGGAAGGCGTCGCGCAGCGTCCGCTCCGGCACGTTGGCGGCCTGGACGATGTCGGCGAGCTGCAGCGGCTGCGCGTAATGCGCGTTCACGAACTCCTGCGCGCGCCGCACGAAGCCCGGCGCAGGATCGAGGCGCGCGCTCGGTAGCGACGGCGGGTGGCCTTCGATCAGCAGATCGATCAGCAGGTGCTCGAGCTGCGACGCGACGCGAGGGTTGGCATTCGCACGTTCGAGCAGCTCGGGCGAGCGGGCGACGAGCATCAGCTGCTGGCGCCACGCGGCGAGCGCGGCATCGCTGATGTGCAGCACGGGGTCGAGCATCGCGCGCGGGTCGCCGGTCAGCGCGCCGACGGTCGCGGCATCGATGCGCAGCACGAACTGCTCGCAGTCGGCGGAGAGCACCGCGTCGAAGCGCTCGCCGGGCGCGCACAGCACGCCCGTCTGCCCGTCGACGCCGAGCCGGCGGCCCATCGCGTGGACTTCCGCCTGCCCGGACAGGCAGAACATCAGCAGGTAATAGCCGTCGACGGCGTCGACCTGCACGCGCATCGCATCGCCGAACGCGATGGTGCCGATCCCGAGCCCGCCGAGCCGGACGAAATCCATATGCGATGCGCCTTGCACGCGCCCGCTCGGCAGCAGCGCGTGCGGCTGCATCACGCGCGAGATCCGCTCGCGCGTCTCGTCGAGATCGCGGGATTCGAACAGCCGGTGCGCGCGCAGCGCAAGCGGCTCGAACGACGTTGGGGACATGGGCATCGGCCTTGGTGTGGACGCGCGCTTCGATCCGACGAATGGGTCGCGATCATGCGCCGGGTCGCGTGTGTCGCCATGCTAGCGCAGAAATCCGCCGAAAGTGGATATTGCGCCGCCGCAATCGCACTTTCCGGATAGACGCCGAATATTAGCTTTTCAAAAATCGGCTCCATGGAATCAACGAACCGGAACCACAAGGAGTCCGACATGGAGCAGACAGAATCGCCCGTCGTATTCGCCACGCGCGACGACGCGTCCGATGTGCGCTTTCCGCACGAAGACGGTTCGCGCGTGCCGTACAAGGTGTTCAGCTCGCGCGCGGTCTACGATCGCGAGCAGGAACGCATCTTCCGCGGGCCGACCTGGAATTTCGTCGCGCTGGAAGCGGAAATCCCGAACGCAGGCGACTTCAAGAGCACGTTCGTCGGCGATACGCCGGTCGTCGTCACGCGCACCGAGGACGGCACGCTGTCCGCGTGGGTGAACCGCTGCGCGCACCGCGGCGCGCAGGTCTGCCGCAAGTCGCGCGGCAACGCGAGCTCGCACACGTGCGTCTACCACCAGTGGAGCTTCGACAACCAGGGCAACCTGCTCGGCGTGCCGTTCCGGCGCGGCCAGAAGGGGATGACCGGGATGCCGGCCGACTTCGACCCGAAGCAGCACGGGCTGCGCAAGCTGCGCGTCGACAGCTATCGCGGGCTCGTGTTCGCGACCTTCAGCGACGACGTGGCGCCGCTGCCCGAATACCTGGGCGAGCAGATGCGTCCGTGGATCGACCGGATCTTCCACAAGCCGATCGAGTATCTCGGCTGCACGCGCCAGTATTCGAAGTCGAACTGGAAGCTGTACATGGAGAACGTGAAGGATCCGTATCACGCGAGCATGCTGCACCTGTTCCATACGACCTTCAACATCTTCCGCGTCGGGATGAAGGCGCGCTCGATTCCCGATGCGAACCACGGGCTGCACAGCATCATCACGGTGACGAAGACGGGCGACGACACGTCGGCCGCATACAAGCAGCAGAACATCCGCTCGTTCGACGAGGGTTTCCATCTCGAAGACGAGTCGATCCTCGATCTCGTATCGGAATACGACGAGGACTGCACGAACCACATCCAGCCGATCTTCCCGCAGCTCGTGATCCAGCAGATCCACAACACGCTGGTCGCGCGCCAGATCCTGCCGAAGGGGCCGGACAACTTCGAGCTGATCTTCCACTTCTTCGGCTACGCGGACGACACGCCCGAGCTGCGCGCGCTGCGCATCAAGCAGGCGAACCTCGTCGGGCCGGCCGGCTACATCTCGATGGAGGACACGGAGGCGACCGAACTCGTGCAGCGCGGCACGGTGCGCGACGCCGACGCGACGTCGGTGATCGAGATGTCGCGCGGCAATCCGGACCAGCAGGACACGGTGATCACCGAAAGCCTGATCCGCAAGTTCTGGGTCGGTTATCAGAAGCTGATGGGATATTGAAGCGGGAGCGCGGAACGATGGAAAACCTGACGGAAGACATGAAGACGTGGTTCGAGATTTACATGCTCCAGAACCGCTACATCGGCCACCTCGACAACGACCGGCTCGAACGCTGGCCGGAGATGTTCACCGAGGACTGCACGTACGAGATCGTGCCGAAGGAGAACGCGGATCTCGGGCTGCCGGTCGGGATCGTCCACTGCACGAACCAGCGGATGCTGCGCGACCGAGTGGTGTCGCTGCGACACGCGAACATCTTCGAAGAGCACACGTACCGGCACATGACGTCGGGCCTCACGATCGTCGCCGAACGCGACGGCGAGATCGACACCGAGAGCAACTACGTGGTCGTGCAGACGCGCAGCAACGGCGAATCGAACGTGTACCAGGCCGGCAAGTATTACGACACGGTCGTGCGCACGCCCGACGGGCTGCGCTACAAGACCAAGCGCGTGATCTACGACACGTCGCGCGTGCAGACGCTGCTCGCCACCCCGATCTGACCGATCCGACAGCCAAGGAAACGACATGACCGAAGCAACGCTCGCCGAATGGCACCCGCTGGGCACATTCGACGAATTCTCCGAAGACGAACCGGCGGCGCGCGTCGCCGGCCAGAAGCCGATCGCGGTGTTCCGGATCGGCGACGAACTGTTCGCGATGCATGACCTCTGTTCGCATGGTCACGCGCGCTTGTCCGAAGGCTATGTGGAAGACGGCTGCGTCGAATGCCCGCTGCACCAGGGGCTGATCGACATTCGCACGGGTGCGCCGAAATGCGCGCCGATCACCGAGCCGGTGCGGACCTATCCGATCCGGATCGTCGACGGGCAGGTGGAAGTCAATGTCGGCTGACCCGTTCGTGATCGTCGGCGCCGGCCACGCGGCGCGGCGCACGGCCGAGGCGCTGCGCGCGCGCGACGCCGACGCACGCATCGTGATGATCGGCGCGGAGCGCGAGCTGCCGTACGATCGGCCCGCGCTGTCGAAGGACGCGCTGCTGACGGACGGCGGCGAGCAGCGCGCGTTCATCCGCGACGCCGCGTGGTACGACGCGCAGCGCATCGAGTTGCGGCTCGGCTCGCGTGTCGACGCGATCGACCGCGCTGCGCAGCGCGTGCGGCTCGACGACGGCGCGACGGTGCCGTACACGCGGCTCGTGCTCGCGACCGGTTCGCGCGTGCGTGCGTTCGGCGGGCCGGTCGACGAAGGCGTCGTCCCGCATTACGTGCGCACCGTGGCCGATGCGCGTGCGTTGCGCGCGCAGCTCGCGCCGGGGCGTCGCGTGGCGGTGCTCGGCGGCGGCTTCATCGGCCTCGAAGTGGCGGCCGCGGCGCGCCAGCTCGGTTGCGACGTGACGGTGATCGACCCGGCTGCGCGCCTGCTGCAGCGTGCGTTGCCGGAAGTCGTCGGCGCGTATGCGCGGCAACTGCATGACGCGCGCGGCGTGCTCTTCCAGATGGCGACGCTGCCGCGCGCGATTCGCCGCGCACCGGGCGGCGGTGCGATCGTCGAGACCGATCGCGGCGACGTGCCGGCCGATATCGTGGTCGTCGGGATCGGCGTCGTGCCCAATGTCGAACTCGCGCAGGCGGCCGGCCTCGAGGTCGACAACGGGATCCGTGTCGATGCGGGATGCCGGACGGCCGATTGCGCGATCTTCGCCGCCGGCGAAGTGACGATGCATTTCAATCCGCTGCTCGGGCGTCACGTGCGGATCGAGTCGTGGCAGGTCGCGGAAAACCAGCCGGCCGTCGCGGCGGCGAACCTGCTCGGCGCGGACGAAACCTATGCCGAGCTGCCGTGGCTGTGGTCCGATCAGTACGACTGCAACCTGCAGATGCTCGGCCTGTTCGGCAGCGAGCGGACGACCGTCGTGCGCGGCGATCCCGCGAGCGGGCCGTTCACGGTGTTCGGGCTGGGCGACGACGGGAAGATCGTCGCGGTGGCCGCGGCGAACCTGGGGCGCGACATTGGCGCGTCGCGGCGGTTGATCGCAGCAGGGGCTGTGCCCGATCCGGCGAAGCTCGCCGATCCGGCGGTGAACCTGAAAACGTTTCTCTGAGGCAAGGCGCGAACGTGGCCGGGGCGGCCGTGTTCGCGTCGGATCGCTTGAACGCAGGAAGAAGCCCGTTCAGGACAACATTCCCGCCGCGCGCATCGCGCACGGGTTTGTCGCGGGCCGGCGATCGGTGCATATTAGCGGCATTGCCGTTTCACCGGTCGCCCATGACGACAGACAAAGCCCTCGAACTGAAACGCAGCAAGCGCCGCGCGCTCTGGCTGCTGCTGGCCGCCGTCGCGGTATTCGTCACGACGATCCTGCTGCCGCGCGGCCCGTGGGTCGACGGCTTCAAGGCGGTGGCCGAGGCTGCGATGGTCGGCGCGCTCGCCGACTGGTTCGCGGTCGTCGCGCTGTTCCGCCGTGTGCCGATCCCGTTCGTGTCGCGCCACACCGAAATCATCCCGAAGAACAAGGACAAGATCGCCGACAACCTCGCGGTGTTCGTGCGCGAAAAATTCCTCGGCCCCGACGCACTCGCCGCGCAGATTCGCCAGCACGATCCCGCGCAGAAGCTCGGCGCATGGCTCGGCGAGCCCGCGAACACCGACGCGCTCGGCGGCTACGTGACGAAGCTGATGAGCTTCGCGCTCGACATGACCGACGACGCGCGGATCCAGTCGTTCGTGCACGACGCGTTTCGCGCGGTGATCGACCGGATCGACCTGTCCCAGTCGGCCGGCGCGATCCTCGATACGCTGACGAAGGACGGCCGCCACCAGGCGCTGCTCGACGATGCGATCGAACAGGTGGTCGACGTGCTCGACAAGGAGGAGAACCGCGAGGTGATCGCGGGCTTCATCGTCGAATGGCTGAAGACGCAATACCCGAAGATCGAGAAGATCATGCCGACGCAGTGGTTCGGCGAGAACGGTGCGCGCATGCTGGCGAGCGCGGTGAGCCGCGTGCTCGAGGGCGTGGCGGCCGATCCCGAACACGAGCTGCGGCAGCGCTTCGACCGCACGGTCGTGCGGCTGACCGAGCGGCTGAAGCACGACCCGGCGTTCATCGCGAAGGGCGACGAGATCAAGCGCTACATCCGCGACGGTGACGCGTTCAACGACTACGTGCGCGATTTGTGGGACCAGTTGCGCGCATGGCTGAAGGCCGATCTCGCACGGCCCGATTCGACGCTGCACCGGCAGGCCGCGACGCTCGGCGGCTGGCTCGGCGCGCGGCTCGCGGAGAGCCCGGCGCTGCGCGCGTCGCTGAACGAGCACATCGAGAAGGCCGTGCACGAGATGGCGCCGGATTTTGCGGATTTCCTGATGCGTCACATCCGCGACACGGTGCGCAACTGGGATGCGCGCGAGATGTCGCGGCAGATCGAGCTGAACATCGGCAAGGACCTGCAGTACATCCGCATCAACGGCACGCTGGTCGGCGGGCTGATCGGGCTCGGGCTGTATCTGGTGTCGCTGGTGCCGCGCTGGGCGGCGGGGTGGCTGCATTGATGCGGCTGCGCTGGCGAACGACCGCGTCGGTCGTGTCTATGCGTGCGTGCGTTCACGCGGTTCGACCTTGCGGTCGATCTCGCTGCGCGTCGGCAGAGTCTTCAGGTCGTAAGCGGCCTGCAGGTTCAGCCAGAATTCCGGCGACGTATCGAAGTAGCGCGCGAGCCGGTAAGCCGTGTCGGCGGTGATGCCGCGCCGTTCCTTGACGATTTCGTGCACGCGCGTCGCCGGCACGTTCAGCGCGAGCGCCAGCGCATTGACGCTCATTTCCAGCGGAACCAGGAATTCTTCCCGCAGGACTTCGCCCGGATGAATCGGGCGCATTCCGTTCTTGAGCATGCGAGGCTCCAGTCAGTGATAGTCGACGATCTCGACCTGGGCGGGGCCATCGTCGTGCCATTCGAAACAGATCCGCCATCGCTCGTTGATGCGGATGCTGTGCTGGCCCTCCCGATCGCCGTGTAACGCTTCGAGCCGGTTGCCGGGCGGGGCCCGCAGATCGCGCATCACGCGTGCGCTTTCGCGCCGTGCAGTTGCAGGCCGAGCGCCTTGATCACCTTCAGGATCGTGCCGAAGCTCGGATTGCCGTCGTGCGACAGCGCCTTGTACAGCCCTTCGCGCGACAGGCCCGCGTCGCGCGCGACCTGCGACATGCCGCGCGCGCGGGCGATCACGCCGAGCGCATGCGCGATGAAGGCCGGGTCGTCGCCGGCTTCCTGCAGGCAGGCCTCGAAGTAGTCGGCCATGTCGTCGTCGGTCTTCAGGTGTTCGGCCGAATCCCACGGCCGGGTCTTGATCTTGTCCATCGGTTACTCCAGATCGAGCCGCTCGAGCATCGCATGGGCGGCGCGGATGTCCGCCTGTTGCGTCGACTTGTCGCCGCCGCAGAGCAGGATCACCCATATCGTTCCGCGCCTGACGTAGTAGACGCGATAACCGGGGCCGTGGTCGATACGCATTTCGACGACGGGCGAGCCGGCGGATTTCCAGTCGCCCGGATTGCCCATCGACAGGCGGTCGATGCGGGCCTGGATGCGCCGCCTGGCGACGCGATCCTGCAGGCCGGCAAACCACGCGTCGAAGACATCGGTGGTCCGGATACTGAACGTAGGGGCACTGTAGGGCATGGATCTCGGTATGTCAACCGTGGTTCACAGGTTCGATGAATGAAATTGGCTTGCCCCCAACGATAGGGCCGCGCGCGCCGCTTGAGGTCGAATTGGCCGTCAGGCCGACCCTTTCGCGCGACCGGACCCGGCCATTCGGCCGAAGTCGGAATTCCGCGAATCCGTCTACAATCAAAAACGTCCTTGCCGCCCGCGCGTGCTTGCTGCGCGCGGGTGAATCCGTTTGTCTTCCTGCACAGGGAGGCGCCGTCGTGCGTTGCACACGTTGCTCCGCACGGCGGGGAGTGCCGTGGTTTGTGTCCAGTAGGTAAAGCGTCCGCGTGCCGTAGGCCGGCGCGCGTTCTGAACGTCGCGCGCCCGTAAGCCGGGCAGGCGGCATCAACCGAGAGTCCCCCATGAAAGCATCGGATCTGTTCGTGAAGGCGCTGGAAGCCGAAGGCGTCGAGTACGTGTTCGGCATTCCCGGCGAGGAAAACCTCGATCTGCTCGAATCGCTGCGGCGCTCGAAGATCAAGCTCGTGCTGACCCGGCACGAGCAGGCGGCCGGGTTCATGGCCGCCACCTACGGCCGCCTGACGGGCCGCACCGGCGTGTGTCTCGCGACGCTCGGGCCGGGGGCGACCAACTTCGTGACGGCTGCCGCGTATGCGCAGCTCGGCGGCATGCCGATGCTGATGATCACCGGGCAGAAGCCGATCAAGTCAAGCAAGCAGGGTCACTTCCAGATCGTCGACGTCGTCGACATGATGCAGCCGCTCACGAAGTTCACGCGGCAGATCGTGTCGATCGGCAACATTCCGTCGGCGGTGCGCGAGGCGTTCCGCCGCGCGGAGGAGGAGCGTCCGGGCGCCGCGCACCTCGAACTGCCGGAAGACATCGCGCACGAGGAGGGCGACGGCAAGCCGATTCCGCGCAGCTACAGCCGGCGGCCGGTGGCAGAGGAGAAGGCGGTCGCGCACGCGGTCGACGCGATCCAGGCCGCGCGTCACCCGCTGCTGATGATCGGCGCGGGCGGCAACCGCAAGACGACCTGCAAGATGCTGCTCGAATTCGTCGACAAGACGGGCATCCCGTTCTTCACGACGCAGATGGGCAAGGGCGTGATCGACGAAACGCATCCGCTGTGGCTCGGCAATGCGACGCTGTCCGACGGCGACTTCGTGCACCGCGCGATCGAGCATGCGGACTGCATCATCAACGTCGGCCACGACGTGATCGAGAAGCCGCCGTTCTTCATGCGCACGGACGACAAGACCGTGATCCACGTGAACTTCCTCGGCGCGCAGGTCGATCCCGTCTACTTCCCGCAGATCGAAGTGGTCGGCGACATCGCGAACGCGGTGTGGCAGATGAAGGAAGCGGTGACGCCGCAATCGCACTGGGATTTCGAGCGCTTCAAGATGATCAAGGCGCATTTCGACGCGCACCTCGAGAAGGGCCAGCACGATCCGCGCTTCCCGATGTATCCGGTGCGGATCGTGAACGACCTGTACAACGCGCTGCCGGTCGACGGGATCGTCTGTCTCGACAACGGGATGTACAAGATCTGGTTCGCGCGCTACTGGCGCGCGCACGAACCGAACTCGCTGCTGCTCGACAACGCGCTCGCGTCGATGGGCGCCGGCCTGCCGTCGGCGATCGCGACGAAGATCGTGCATCCGCAGCGCAAGGTGATCGCCGTCTGCGGCGACGGCGGCTTCATGATGAATTCGCAGGAACTCGAAACGGCCGTGCGGCTGAAGCTCGACATCGTCGTGATGATCCTGCGCGACGATGCGTTCGGGATGATCCGCTGGAAGCAGGAAAACATGAACTTCCCCGATTTCGCGATGACGCTGAAGAACCCCGATTTCGTGTCGTATGCGCAGAGCTACGGCGCGCATGGGCATCGCGTCGAAGCGGCCGACGATCTCGGGCCGCTGCTGCGCGACTGCTTCGCGACGCCGGGCGTGCACGTGATCGACGTGCCGATCGACTATTCGGACAACGAGCGCGTGCTCAACCGCGAAATCAAGCGCCTGTCGGCGCAACTCTGAATCCGCCGTTCACCGGAAGGAGCGTTCCATGCTGAAGGATACCTATCCGTACTATCTGGCCAACGAGGCCGTCTACGCGAACACCGATCTCGAAGTCACCGACAAGTTCAGCGGCAAGGTCGCGACGCGCGTCGCGCTGGCCGACGCGAAGGCGATCGATGCGGCCATCGGCGCGGCGGTCGACGCCGCGAAGCCGATGCGCGAGTTGCCGGCCTACAAGCGGCAGGCGGTGCTCGACCATTGTGTCGCGCGCTTTCGCGAGCGCTTCGACGAGCTGGCCGAGGCGCTGTGCATCGAGGCCGGCAAGCCGATCAACGATTCGAAGGGCGAAGTGACGCGGCTGATCGATACGTTCCGCGTCGCGTCCGAGGAGTCGGTGCGCATCGACGGCGAAGTGATCAACCTCGAGATCTCGGCCCGCGCGCAAGGCTACACCGGCTATACGCGGCGTGTGCCGATCGGCCCGTGCTCGTTCATCTCGCCGTTCAACTTCCCGTTGAACCTCGCCGCGCACAAGGTCGCACCGGCGCTGGCCGCAGGCTGTCCGTTCGTGCTGAAACCCGCGAGCCGCACGCCGATCGGCGCGCTGATCATCGGCGAGGTGCTCGCCGAAACCGACCTGCCGAAGGGCGCATTCTCGGTGCTGCCCGCGCATCGCGACGGCGCGGACCTGTTCACGACCGACGAGCGCTTCAGGCTGCTGTCGTTTACGGGCTCGCCCGCCGTGGGCTGGGCGCTGAAGGAGAAGGCCGGCAAGAAGAAAGTCGTGCTGGAGCTCGGCGGCAACGCGGCGGCGATCGTCGACGCGGACCAGCGCGACCAGCTCGACTACGTGGTCGAGCGTCTCGCGTTCGGCGCGTATTACCAGTCGGGCCAGAGCTGTATCGGCGTGCAGCGGATCCTCGTGCATGCGGACCTGTACGACGCGCTGCGCGACAAGCTGGTCGCGAAGACGCGTTCGCTGAAGATGGGCGATCCTAAGGATCCGTCGACGTTCGTCGGCCCGATGATCTCGGAATCCGAATCGCGCCGCCTGTCGGGCTGGATGGATGCGGCCGTCGCGGCGGGCGCGAAGATCGTCGCGGGCGGCAAGGTCGACGGCGCGATGTTCGAGGCGACGCTGCTGGAAAACGTCGGCCGCGAACAGGACCTCTACCGCAAGGAGGCATTCGGTCCGGTCGCGATCCTCGAGAAGTTCGAGCGATTCGACGATGCGCTCGCGCGCGTCAACGACAGCGACTTCGGCCTGCAGGCCGGCGTGTTCACCGATTCGCTCGCGCATGCGCAGCGCGCATGGGACGAACTGGAGGTCGGCGGCGTCGTGATCAACGACGTGCCGTCGTTCCGCGTCGACAACATGCCGTATGGCGGCGTGAAGGATTCGGGGCTCGGCCGCGAAGGGATCCGCTACGCGATCGAGGACATGACCGAGCCGCGCCTGATGGTCGTGCGGCGCCGCTAGCGCGAGAGGCGCCGCATGACGGCACGCGGGCGGGCGCATCGCGCCGGCCCGCGTGCCGTTTTCGTTTCGGCGCACACCGACGGATCGCGGCGATGTCCGCCGTGCGCCATCGTCGCGGCAGCGCGTGCCGCGCCGGCCGAACGCGCTCGACTGCACGCATCGCATCGTGATGTAATCGCGCGAATTGGCCAGCCGGGGTACGACACCGGCCGGCGTACGCATTCATTCCTCACGAGGTCGATTCATGTCCCCCGTCTCGGCATTCAAGCTGGTTCTGTTGTCATTCCTCGCGATCGTTGCGCTCGAATACATCGCCAAGCGGTTGCGGTTGCCGCCAGCGGCCGCGCTGCTGATCGGCGGCATCGGCATCGCGTTCATTCCCGGCCTGCCGCCGATCAACCTCGATCCGGAACTCGTGCTGCTCGTGTTCCTGCCGCCGCTGCTGATGGACGGCGCGTATTTCACCGTGTGGGAAGAGTTCAAGCGCAATGTGGGCGGCATCCTGCTGCTCGCGATCGGCGCGGTGGTGTTCACGACGTTCGCGGTCGGCTTCGCCGTGCACTGGGTCGTGCCGTCGCTGCCGTGGGCCGCGTGCTTTGCGCTTGGCGCGATCGTGTCGCCGCCCGATGCGGTGGCCGCGAAGGCGGTGCTCGAACGCGTCGCGCTGCCGCGCCGTCTGATGGTGCTGCTCGAAGGGGAGAGCCTGCTGAACGACGCGGCGGGCCTGGTGCTGTTCCGCTTCGCGGTCGCCGCCGCGCTGACGGGCGCGTTCAGCCTCGAGCACGCGGTCGTGCGTTTCGCGGAACTCGGGCTCGGCGGCGTCGTGGTCGGCTTCCTGGTCGGCAAGCTCGTCGTGTGGTTCCTGAAGCTGCTCGACGACGACTACCTGGTGGTCACCGTCGCGGTGATCGCCGGCTGGATCGCATACATCGCGGGCGAGATGGCCGAGGTGTCGGGCGTGATCGCGACGGTCACGACCGGCATGATCGTCGGCTGGCATCAGCACGAGGTGTTCTCGGCGGCCGTGCGCACGCGCGGCACCGCGTTCTGGCAGGTCATCGTGTTCCTGCTCGAAGCGCTGGTGTTCGTGCTGATCGGGCTGTCGCTGCGCGGCGCGATCCACCGGCTCGGCGGCTTCGAGCAGGTGCTCGCCACGATGATGCCGGCCGTGCTCGCGGTGCTGGCGGCCGTGATCGTATCGCGCTTCGTGTGGATCTATGCCGTCGAGGTGCTGAAGTGGCCGGTGCGCGGGATCGTGCGGCGCGGCGGCGCACCCGACTGGAAGGCCGCGACGGTCATGAGCTGGGCCGGCATGCGCGGGGTCGTGACGCTGGCGATCGCGCTGTCGTTGCCGGAGGCGCTGCCGGGCCGCGACGTGATCCTGGTCGCGTCGTTCGCGGTGATCCTCGTCACCGTGCTGCTGCAGGGCACGACCATCGGCCCGCTGATCCGCCTGCTGCGCCTGCCGCAACGCGAAGAGCGCGCCGCGCATCACCTGACCGAGCCGCAGACGTGGGCGCATATCGAGGCAGCGCAGCTCGCGGCGATCCAGCCGCTGGTGCGCGACGACAGCGGCAAGGTGATTCATCCGCGCCTGCTGGAGCAATACACGTATCGTGCGGAGCTGACCGAGCGGGCGAGGAACGAGCCCGAATATCCGGCGGAGGTCCGCGTCGCGCACTACGACGTCGTGCTGGCCGCGATCAAGGCCGGGCGCGTGGAGCTGCTGCGCCTGCATCGTTCGGGCCGCATTCACGACGAGATGCTGCACATGGTCGAGCGCGATCTCGACCTGCAAGAAGTGTCCGCGCAGCACGCGCGCGGGTAACCGGCCGCGCGGCCGGGCGTGAGCGCACGGCCGCCTTGCTGCGCCACCGGCCCCGGCCAGCGGCGTTCCATGCGTGCCGCGTCGCGGCCGATCCTGGCGCGGCGCGCACTTTTCCCCTCTCCACCTTCCCCATTCCGTCGCATCGAAATCCTGCCCCGATACGTTCGACGCGCGGGCCTTGCAGCGCATGCAAACCTCGTCGCGACGGCTTCGCAAACGTTGTCGTCTTTCGCGCCCGGAAATGATCTGATTAATCTGAATTCCGCTCTCTCACCATATTTGGCAAAACTAAACCGGAAGGAGATAGATGCTGTGTTCTAATTTCATTTAGAATCAGCCGGTTATCTTTATTGAGAGAAAGCGCGCGGAGGTAATGCGACCGTCGTCGGGGTGAATTCGACGTTCGGATCCCCGCGAGGCAATGCCGACAGGCCAGTTCGGCAACACAGGCGGATTTCTCTGCCGCCATGTTTTAAGATGGCGTCCAAGTCGGATAAACAACTCCTATGAAAGAATCAATTGGAGATTTGGCGTTTGAAACGGTATTTATGAAAGAATCCAGCGGTGAAAATGCGCCGGATTGTCTCGAATCGGGGCTATCGGTTCTGCTCGTCGACGACCAGCCGTTCGTCGGCGAGGTGATCCGTCGCGCGCTGCGCAGCGAGCACGATATCGACCTGCATGTGTGCACCGACGCACACCGGGCGATGGCGGTCGCGCGCGACGTGAAGCCGACGGTGATCCTGCAGGATCTCGTGATGCCGGACATCGACGGCCTCGACCTCGTTCGCGCGTGGCGCGCGAACGCCGACACCGCACGCGTGCCGATCATCGTGCTGTCGGCGAAGGAAGAGCCGATCGTCAAGCGCGAGGCGTTCATCGCCGGCGCGAACGACTATCTCGTGAAGCTCCCGGACGCGATGGAGCTGACCGCGCGCATCCGCTATCACTCGAATTCGTACCTGATGTCGCGGCAGCGCGACGAAGCGCTGGATTTCCTGTCGCACGACATGCGCTCGCCGCAGACGTCGATTCTCGCGCTGCTCGAGGTCTACCGGACCGAGCACGGCGACATGCCGGCGATCATGGAGCGCATTGCCGGCCACGCCCGGCGCGCGCTCGCGCTCGCCGACGGCTTCATCCACCTGACCCGCGCGCAGTCGGAACGCCGCGCGCACGAGGTCCTGAGCCTCAACGAGATCGTGCTCGACGCGGTCGACCAGCTGTGGGAGAAGGCGGCCGGATTCGGCAGCCGGGTCGTTGCCCACGTGCCCGACACCGAGTGCGTGACGATGGGCGACCGCATGATGCTCACGCGCGCGGTCGCGAACCTGATCGACAATGCGCTGAAGTACGGCCCGGCCGGTACGGACGTGCATTGCACGCTGAGCGACGACGACGGTGCCTGGCTGATCGGCGTCGAGGACGCCGGCTCCGGCATCGCGCCCGAGCAGCGCACGGCCGCGACCGAGTCGTTCGTGCGGCTCGAATCCGCGCATGGCGCGGCGCGCGGCGGCTTCGGTCTCGGCCTTGCGTTCGTCCGCGCGACGGCCGCGCGGCATCGCGGCCAGATCCTGATGCGCAATACGGCGCGCGGCTTCATGGTCGCGCTTCGGCTGCCGGCACAAGCGGAGCGATGATTTCGTGGCGCGGCCCGCCGGTGCCGCGTTGCCCGCAGACCCCGATGCGCTCGTGGCGCGCCGTCCGGCGCGCGGGCGGGCGCGGTTTTTTTCAACGCTGATTTTAGAAAGCCCATAACGAACATGGCCACCGTGACGCCCCGCGCGACCAATGAAAGCCTGCACACGACGAGCGGCGCCGCCCGGCTGACGCTCGGCAACCGTATCCTGATCAGCTTTGGCGTGCTGTTCGTGCTGATGCTGGTGATGGCCGGCGTGTCCTACGAGCGCCTGCGCGCGATCAACAGCGAAGCCGTCAGCATCGAACGCGATTCGCTGCCCGGCGTCTATCTCGCGGCGTCGCTGCGCGGCGCGGTCAACGAATCGTTCACGGCGCTGCAGCAGGCGACGTTCGTCGACACCGATCCCGAACTCGTGCAGCGCGATTTCGCGAAGATCGGCGAGGCGCTCAAGGAGGTCGAGTCGTTGTCGGTCGACTACCAGAACACGACGTTCCGCGATGACGACCGCCAGCGCTTCGCGACGTTTCGAGGCGCCTTCGACCGCTACCTGCCGCTGCTGAACGACGCGGTGCAGAAGAGCCGCGTGTCGCGCGAAGAGGCCGTCGCCGCCTATGCGAAGGTGCAGCCTTCATGGGCCGAGGTCGTGCGCAACGCGAACATCCTGGTGCAGGAGAACCGCAAGTTCGCCGACCAGTCCGCGAAGCTGATCCGCGAATCGGTGCAGGACACCGAGGTCGTGCTCGCGACCGCGCTGGCGATCGTGCTGCTGTCCGCGCTGGGGCTGGGCTACGGGCTGTACCGTTCCGTCACCGTGCCGATGGCGCGGCTCGTCGAGGTGCACGACGTGATGCGTACCGGCAACCTGACGCGGCGCCTCGACCTGCGCCGTCGCGATGAATTCGGCACGCTCGAGACGGGCTTCAACCGGATGGCCGACGAGCTGACCGAGCTGGTCGCGCGCGCGCAGCAGTCGTCGCTGCAGGTGACGACGTCGGTCGCCGAAATCGCGGCGACGTCGCGCGAGCAGCAGGCGACCGCCAATGAAACCGCGGCGACGACGACCGAAATCGGCGCGACGTCGCGCGAAATTTTCGCGACGTCGCGCGACCTGCTGCGCACGATGAACGAGGTGAACGGCGTGGCCGAGCAGTCGGCGACGCTCGCGGGCGTGAGCCAGAGCGGCCTCACGCGGATGGGCGAGACCATGCGCAGCGTGATGGACGCGGCCGGTTCGGTGAACGCGAAGCTCGCGATCCTCAACGAGAAGGCGCTGAACATCAACCAGGTCGTCGCGACCATCACCAAGGTGGCCGACCAGACCAACCTGCTGTCGCTGAACGCGGCGATCGAGGCCGAGAAGGCCGGCGAGTACGGCCGTGGTTTCGCGGTCGTCGCGACCGAGATCCGCCGCTTGGCCGACCAGACGGCGGTGGCGACCTACGACATCGAGCAGACGGTGAAGGAGATCCAGTCGGCCGTGTCGGCGGGCGTGATGGGGATGGACAAGTTCTCCGAGGAAGTGCGCCGCGGCATGCTCGACGTGCAGCAGGTCGGCGGGCAGCTGTCGCAGATCATCGCCGAGGTGCAGACGCTCGCGCCGCGCTTCCAGATGGTCAACGAAGGAATGCAGACGCAGGCGAACGGTGCCGAGCAGATCACGCAGGCGCTGTCGCAGCTGTCGGAAGCCGCGCAGCAGACGGCCGAATCGCTGCGCCAGTCGTCGCAGGCGATCGACGATCTGACGCTCGTCGCGAACCAGTTGCGCACCAGCGTGTCGCGCTTCAAGGTCGACGCGTGACGCGCGCCGAGTCGCACGGCGCCGCGCACGCGCTGTTCCTGATGTTCGAGCTCGACGGCGAGCGCTACGCGCTCGACGCGGCCGACATCGACGAGGTGTTGCCGCTCGCGACCGCCAAGGCCGTGCCCGGCGCGCCCGAATGGATCGCCGGGCTGCTGATGCGCGGCGGCCAGCCGGTGCCCGTGATCGACGTGCCGATGCTCGCGCTCGGACGGCGCGCGCATGCGTTGCGTTCGACGCGGCTGGTGATGGTCCGCTACCGCGCCGGGCAGCTCGACCGCGAGCGCGTGATCGGCCTGATCATCGAGCGCGCGACGCAGACGCTGCGGATCGATCGCACTGCGTTCCGCGCCAGCGGCGTATCGACCGCGCGCACGCGCTGGCTCGGGCGCGTCGCGAACACGCCCGACGGGATCGTGCAGCAGGTCTCGGTGTCCGACCTGATCGACGACGTTGCGCGCCTGTATCTGTTCGACGGCCTGCCGGGCCACGGAGGGGAGTCCGCATGAAAGAGTCCGATTCGCGATTTCGCGGCTGGCTGCTGCGCGAGACCGGCATCGACCCCGATTCGCTCGGCAACGATTTTCTGAGCCGCGCGCTGACGGAGCGCGTGCAGGCGCTGCAGGGCGACGGCGAGCGGCTGCCGTCGGCGGCGCGGCCGCCCGTCACGCCGGAAGCGCTCGACGCCTATTGGCAGCACCTCAACGCGTCGGCTGACGAACGGCGCGCGCTGATCGAGCTGTTCATCGTGCCGGAGACGTGGTTCTTCCGCGATCGCGAGGCGTTCGTGACGCTCGCGCGGCACGCGGCCGAGCGGCTCGCCGCGACGCCCGGGCGCGTGATCCGCGTGCTGAGCGCGCCGTGCTCGACTGGCGAGGAGCCGTATTCGGCGGCGATGGCGCTGCTCGACGCCGGGCTCGAGCCGGCCAGCTTCACGATCGACGCGCTCGACCTGAGCGCGCGCGCGATCGAACAGGCGCGGCTCGGCTGCTACGGGCGCAATGCGTTTCGCGGCACGGCGACCGAGTTCCGCGGCCGCTACTTCACGCCGGTCGCCGACGGCTGGCTGCTCGACGAGCGCGTGCGCGCGTGCGTGCAGTTTCGCCAGGCGAACCTGGTCGAACCGGGCCCCGATACGGGCATCCGCTACGATTTCGTGTTCTGCCGCAACGTGCTGATCTATTTCGACCGCGACGCGCAGGACCGTGTGATCGGTTCGCTCGAAAGCGCGCTCGCCGACGACGGCATGTTGTTCGTCGGGCCGGCCGAAACGGGCGTCGCGATGCGGCACGGGATGCGTTCGGCCCGCGTGCCGCTGGCGTTCGCGTTTCATCGCGGGCGCGATGGCGCCGCGGCGGACGGGTACGCGGCCCGCCATGCGGCACCGCTGCCCGCGGTTGCGCCGTACCGGCGCGCCGAGCGTTTCGCCGTGGCGCCGCCGGCTGCGACGCGTCCGCTGCTGGCCGTCGTCCCGCCGACGTGGCGCGATGCCGCGCCGTCGCGCGCTGCCTTTGAACCGGCCGGGCGCCCGACGGCATTCGGGCCGCGGGCCGACGTGCGCGTCGACCCGCTGGCCGATGCGGCGAACGTGGCCGGCACGCCCGCGCCCGCGCCGGCGACGGCGGCCGCCGACGGTGCCGCGCCGACGCTCGAGGAAGCGCAGGCGCTGGCCAACGCGGGCGCATTCGACGAGGCCGAGCGCGTGCTCGCGCAGTTCTCCGCGCACGCCGGGCCGCACGCCGACGCGTTCTACCTGAACGGGCTGATCGCGGATGCGCGCGGGCGCGTCGCGGAAGCGGGCGATTTCTACCGGAAGGCGCTGTATCTGCGGCCGACGCACCACGAAGCGCTGACGCATCTCGCGACCTTGCTGGACGTGGGCGGCGACGGCGCCGGCGCGCAATGGCTGCTCGAGCGTGCGCGGCGCTCGGCCGGATAACGAGAATACGGGTTGGGAGCCGACATCGGGATGACCGAGGAACGAATGAACCGCGACGCCGTTGCCACTGACGACACGACGATCGGCGTCGACGATTGCTGGAACCGGATCGGCACGCACGGCGACCGCTCGTGCGAGCGGCTGGCCGATTGCTTGCGCTGCCTGAACTGCCCGGTCTACGCGTATCACGCGGCGAAACTGCTCGAACGCCCGCTCGGCGCCGCCGAGCTGGCCGACGCGACGCAGCGGATCAGCGCGTTCGACGCGACCCGCGCGCACGGCGACGACGATACGCATCAGGCGGCACTGGCGTTTCGCGTCGCCGACGAATGGCTCGCGCTGCCGATCGGCGTGCTGCGCGAGATCGCCGGCACGCGTCCGATCCATTCGCTGCCGCATCGCCGCCATTCGGCCGTGCGCGGCGTGGTCAACATTCGCGGCACGCTGCGCATCGCGATCTCGATCGGCGCGCTGCTCGGCCTCGACGCGGGCAAGGGCCGCGAGGGTGGCGCGGACGGCCGTTTCACGCGGCTGCTGGTCGCCGCGCACCAGGGCGAGCCGGTGGTGTTCCCGGTCGACGAAGTCGAGGGCGTGCTGCGCTTCGGCGCATCCGAATGGGTGCCCGTGCCGGCGACGGTCGGGCGCGCGAGCGCCGGCCTGTCGCGCGGCGTGCTGTCGTGGCGCGGCAAGTCGATCGGCTTGCTCGACGACGATCGGCTGTTCGACGCCGTGACACGGAGCATGCGATGAGCGGCGATGACGATCTGAGCCAACTGTCGCTGCTCGAGCTGTATCGCGAGGAGACGCGCACGCAGACCCAGGCGCTGTCCGAGCGCCTGCTCGCGCTCGAATCGGGCGAGCCCGACTCCGTCGCGCTCGAGGCGTGCATGCGCGCCGCACATTCGCTGAAGGGCGCCGCGCGCATCGTCGGCGTGCCGCTCGGCGTCGACATCGCGGGGCGCATGGAAGAATGCTTCGTCGCGGCGCAGGCCGGCACGATCGCGCTGACGGCCACGCATGTCGACGTGCTGCTGGCCGGCGTCGACCTGCTGGTGCGCGTCGCCGACCCGCAGGCGCAGCCCGTGTCGCCGGCGGAGATCGAGGCGTTCGCGCTGGCGCTGACGGGCGCCGACGGCGCGCACGCGATGCCGGCACCGGCTTTCGCGCCGCCGCCGGCGGCCGCGGTGCCGTCCGTCGTGCCGTCTCGCGAGCACGACGGCGCCGCGAACGAGCCCGTGGGGGCCGGCGCCGCGGTGCCGCCGCTCGCGCTGCCGGCGGCCATGCCCGATCCGGTCCAGGCCGGCCGCGCGGCCGGCGCGGGCGCGATGCGCCGCGTGCGGGCCGATACGCTGAACCGGCTGCTGAGCCTGTCCGGCGAGTCGCTCGTCGAATCGCGCTGGCTCAAGCCGTTCGCGGAATCGATGCTGCGCGTGAAGCGCGCGCAGCGCGACGCGGCCCGTTCGCTCGATCTGTTGTACGAACAGTTTGCCGACGATCTCGACGCGGGCGTGCTCGCATCGGTGAACGAAGTGCGGCACATGCTCAACGACCTGCAGCGTTCGCTCGCCGAGCGCATGGACGAATTCGACCGCTTCGAGCGGCGCAGCACGCATATCGCCGAACAGCTGTACGACGAGGCGCTGCAGTGCCGGATGCGGCCGTTCGGCGACGCGACGCGCGCGTATCCGCGCATCGTCCGCGATCTCGCGCGCTCGCTCGGCAAGCAGGTGCGCTTCTCGATCGTCGGCGAAGGCACGCAGGTCGACCGCGACATCCTCGACCTGCTCGACGCGCCGCTCGGCCACCTGCTGCGCAACGCGATCGACCACGGCGTCGAAGCGCCCGACGCGCGCCTCGCGCGCGGCAAGCCGGCCGAGGCGAGCGTGACGCTCGAAGCGCGGCATAGCGCCGGCTCGCTGCTCGTCAGCGTGATCGACGACGGGCCGGGCGTCGACATGGATGCGTTGCGCGCGGCGGTCGTGCGCCAGCGCCTGACCGACGACGAGACGGCCGCGCGGCTGTCCGATCCCGAACTGCTCGAATTCCTGCTGCTGCCGGGCTTCTCGATGCGCGATGCGGTGACCGACGTGTCGGGGCGCGGCGTCGGCCTCGACGCGGTGCAGGAGATGGTGCGCGGCGTGCGCGGCGCGGTGCGCATCTTCAACGAGCCCGGCGCGGGCATGCGCTTCGTGCTGCAGCTGCCGCTCACGCTGTCGGTGATCCGCAGCCTGCTGGTCGAGGTCGGCGGCGAGCCGTACGCGTTCCCGCTCGCGCACGTGCGCCGCACGCTCGAACTGTCGCACGACGACATCGACGTGCTCGAAGGCCAGCCGCATTTTCCGTTCGACGGCCGGCGCGCGGGCCTCGTCGCCGCGCACCAGCTGCTCGATGCCGGCGAGCCCGGCGTCGCGCGCGCAAGCACGGCGGTCGTGGTCGTCGGCGGCGAGCCCGAGCTCTACGGTGTCGCCGTCGACCGCTTCCTCGGCGAACGGATGCTCGTCGTGCAGCCGCTCGACAGCCGCCTGCACAAGATCCAGAACATCGCGGCCGGCGCATTGCTCGAGAACGGCGACCCGGTGCTGATCGTCGACGTCGAGGATCTGATCCGCTCCGTCGACAAGCTCGTGCGCGGCGGACAGCTCGCGAAACTCGCGCGCGACCGGCAGCTCGCGCTCGCCGACCGGCGCCGCCGCGTGCTCGTCGTCGACGATTCGCTGACGGTGCGCGAGCTCGAACGCAAGCTGCTGGAAAAGCGCGGCTACGACGTGACCATCGCGGTCGACGGAATGGACGGCTGGAACGCGGTGCGCAGCGACGCGTTCGACCTGGTCGTCACCGACGTCGACATGCCGCGCATGGACGGGATCGAACTCGTCACGCTGATCAAGGGCGATCCGACGCTCAAGCGCGTGCCGGTGATGATCGTGTCGTACAAGGATCGCGACGAGGATCGCCGGCGCGGGCTCGATGCCGGTGCCGACTACTACCTCGCGAAGAGCAGTTTCCACGACGAGGCGCTGCTCGACGCGGTGCACGACCTGATCGGGGACGCACGCGGATGAACATCGGCATCGTCAACGATCTGCCGCTTGCCGTCGAGGCGCTGCGCCGCGTGATCGCGCTGCGCACGGATCATCGCGTGCTGTGGGTGGCGACCGACGGCGACGAGGCAGTGGATTTCTGCGTCGCGCATCCGCCCGACCTCGTGCTGATGGATCTCGTGATGCCGAAGCTCGACGGCGTGGCCGCGACCCGGCAGATCATGGCGCGCGCGCCGTGCGCGATCCTGATCGTGACCGCGAGCGTCAGCGCGAACACGTCGTCGGTCTACGAGGCGATGGGGGCCGGCGCGCTCGACGCGGTCGACACGCCGACGCTCGCGCTCGGCCTGCCGTCGGATGCGGCGCCGCAGCCGCTGCTCGCGAAGATCGACCAGATCGGCCGGCTGCTCGAAAGCCGGACCACGACGCTCGTGCCGCCCGGGCCGGCACCCGCGCGCGGCCAGCCGACGCTGATCGCGATCGGCGCGTCGGCGGGCGGGCCGACCGCGCTCACCGCGCTGTTGCGCGCGCTGCCGGCCGATTTCCCGGCTGCGCTCGTGATCGTCCAGCACGTCGACCAGGCGTTCGCCGTCGGCATGGCGGAGTGGCTCGACGGCTATACGCGGCTGCCCGTGCGCGTCGCGCGGCAGGGCAGCGTGCCGCAGGCGGGCGAGGTGCTGCTCGCGGCGACCAACGATCACCTGTACATCTCGCCGCGCGGCGTGCTCGGCTATACGCGGCATCCGGCCGAGACGCCGTACCGGCCGTCGATCGACGTGTTCTTCAACAGCGTCGCCGACGGCTGGGAGGGCGACGCGCTCGGCGTGCTGCTGACCGGGATGGGGCGCGATGGCGCGCTCGGGCTGAAGGCGATGCGCGCGAAGGGGTGCTACACGATCGCGCAGGACGCGGCGACGAGCGCCGTCTACGGGATGCCGAAGGCGGCCGCGGCGATCGGCGCGGCGTCGGCGATCCTGCCGCTCGACCGGATCGCGCCGCAACTGATTTCACGCGTGACGCGCATGCCGCTCGACTGACGGCGCGCCGCGGCCCCGGCGGGGCCGCATTGCGCGCGCCGCGCGGCGTCGCGTACAATTGCCGCCTGCGGAGATGGCATGCCTCCCTGCGGTCGATCCCGGCGCGTCGCGCGCGGTTCGGCCCTCAACCGCCGGTTTGCCCGGCTGATGATGCCTGCGTGTTCCTGGGTCGTCAGGAGGTCGCAGGCCGTCCATGCGGTATTCTGCCGCCCAGGTTTTGATGTCCCGTCGAATCTGGAAATCATGTTTTTCTCGACTTCTGCCGATTTTTTCGCGACCGTGCGCTACGTGTGCCGCTGGCTCGCGCTCTCTGCGTTGCTCGGCGCGCTGGCCGGCACGGCTTCCGCGTTGTTCCTGATCGCGCTCGATTGGGCGACCGGCACGCGCGTCGCGCATCCCTGGCTGCTGTGGGGGCTGCCGGCCGCCGGTTTGGCGACCGGCTGGGTCTACCACCGGTTCGGCCAGTCGGTCGCGCGCGGCAACAACCTGCTGATCGACGAGATTCACGACCCGAAGGCGCTGGTGCCGAAGCGGATGGCGCCGCTCGTGCTCGTCGCGACCGTCGTCACGCACCTGTTCGGCGGGTCGGCCGGCCGCGAGGGCACGGCCGTGCAGATGGGCGGCGCGCTCGCCGATCGCGTCACGCACCTGTTCCGGCTCGATCGCGAGCATCGGCGCGTGCTGCTGATGGGCGGCATCGCGGCCGGGTTCGCGTCGGTGTTCGGTACGCCGCTCGCGGGCGCCGTGTTCGGGCTCGAGGTGCTCGCGATCGGCCGCGTACGGTACGACGCGCTGCTGACCTGCGTCGCGTCGGCGATCGTCGCGGATGTCGTGTGCCGCGCGTGGGGCGTGCATCACACCGCTTATGCGATTCCGTTCGTGCCGGCCGTGTCGGCGACGGGGCTGGCCGCGACGGTCGTCGCGGGTGTCGCGTTCGGCGTCGTCGGCCGGCTGTTCGCGTTCGCGACGCATGCGCTGACCGCGTGGTTTCGCCGCGTGATCCGCCATGCGCCGCTGCAGCCGGTGCTCGGCGGCCTGCTGGTCGCGGTGGCCGCCACCGTGCTGAACGTGCCGCAGTACCTCGGGCTCGGCATTCCGACGATCGAAGCCGCGTTTCACGGGCCGCTGCCGGCTTACGATTTCGCGGGCAAGTTCGCGTTCACCGTCGTCACGCTCGCGTCGGGGTTCAAGGGCGGCGAAGTGACGCCGCTGTTCTACATCGGCGCGACGCTGGGCAACGCGCTCGGACAGGTGCTGGCGCTGCCGGTGCCCGTGCTGGCGGGGCTCGGTTTCGTCGCGGTGTTCGCGGGCGCGGCCAACACGCCGATCGCGTCGACGATCATGGCGATCGAACTGTTCGGCGCGGATGTCGGCGTGTATGCGATCGTCGCCTGCGTGGTCGCCTATCTGTTTTCCGGACACGCGGGGATTTATCGCGCGCAGCGGGTGGCGGTGGGGAAGGGGGCGCAGGTGGAGGTGGAGTAAGGCCGCGTGCGGGGCGGCCGACCGGCCGCATCGCGACGGAAACCGGCGCCCGGTGAATCGGGCGTCACCGGGAATGGCGGCGTCCTTTGCCGTTACGCCTTCGGCAGCTTCGCGACGTTCCGCGCGAGCAGTTCCTCGATATCGATGCCCTTCTCCGCGAGCAACGTCGTGACGACGCCGGTCAATTCCCCGAGGGTTTCCTTGACCGACTCGCGGATCGTATCCACGACGACCTGCGTGCTGCGCTCGATCTCGATATTGACCCGGTCGTCGACGCCCTTCGCATCGAAGGTGGTCGCGCGTCGCGTTTCGGGAATCAGCCAGACGTCGAACCAGCCTTCGTCGCGATTGACGTCCGACACGGTGAGGCTGCAGCCGTTGATCGCGATATAGCCTTTCGCGAACACGTAGCGCCTGAAATCGGCCGGCACGCCGATGCGGATCATCCGGTTGTGTTCGGACGACGCGATGTTCGCGATCGTTCCCATGAAGTCGACATGTCCGGACAGCGGATGCCCGCCGATTTCAGCGCCGTCCTTCGCGGCCCGCTCGACGTTGATCCGGGCACCGGTCGTGAGGTCGGCGAGCGTGGTGATGCGCAGGCTCGGCAACATCACGTCGAAGTCGATCAGCTCGGGCGAGTGGATGGTCGTCACGGTCAGGCAGACGCCGTCGACCGAGACGCTCGCGCCGATCTCGATGTCGGTGGTGAACCGCTCGGGGAATTCGATGCTGAACGTTCTCAGTTCGCCGTGATCCTTGATGGCCTTGATGACGCCAACACCCTGAACAATGCCTGTAAACATGATCTGCCTTTCGTCGCAAATTGCCTGGCCGACATGATAAGTGATCGCGGCTCGCCTCGTTCGCAACGGGTTTGCCGGGCAGCGCACGGCGGCTCGCGTGGCGCGGTCGAATGGAATCGACGACGCGCGCAACGGCCTCGCGAATTCCCGACGATCGCATCGCCGTCCCGCGTGGCGCAACCGGGCGCGGCGGCGGTGTGCCGCGCGTCCGGTGGCGATCGGGTTGCCATCAGGCTTGCGCCGGCTCCCCAAGCGGCCCGGCATGACCGTCCGCCGTGCGCCGCGGCGGATCGATCAGGCCCTTCGCGAGTTCCAGCGCCTGCCGCTCGAACAGCCGGCGATACGTCCCGCCGTCGATGCGGATCAGCGCGTCGTGGCTGCCTTCCTCGATCACCTTGCCGCGCTCGAGCACGAGCAGACGGTCGAGCGCGCGCACCGTCGACAGCCGGTGCGCGACGACGAGCGTCGTGCGCCCGACCATCAGCCGCTCCATCGCCTGCTGGATCAGCACCTCGCTTTCGCTGTCGAGGCTCGACGTCGCTTCGTCGAGGATCAGGATCGGCGCATCCGCGAGGAACGCACGCGCGATCGCGACGCGCTGGCGTTCGCCGCCCGACAGCTTGATCCCGCGCTCGCCGACGAGCGTGTCATAGCCGTCCGGCAGCGCGACGATGAAGTCGTGCGCGCTGGCAAGACGCGCGGCGCGCTCGATCTCCGCACGGCTCGCGTCGGGGCGCGCATACGCGATGTTCTCCGCGAGCGTGCGGTGGAACAGCACGGGTTCCTGCTGGACGATCGCGATCTGGCTGCGCAGCGAATCCTGCCGCACCTGCGCGATGTCCTGGCCGTCGATCGTGATGCGGCCGCCCGACACGTCGTACAGGCGCTGGATCAGCTTGATGAAGGTCGTCTTGCCCGACCCGGAATGGCCGACGAGGCCCACGCGTTCGCCGGGCGCGATGCGCATCGAGAAGTCGTCGTACAGCGGCACCGGATGGTTGCCGTAGCGGAACGTCACGTGCTCGAAGCGGATCTCGCCTTGCCCGATCCGGATCGCGGGCGCGCCGGGCCGATCGTCGATGCCGAGCGGCTGGCGCTCGAGCGCGACGAGTTCTTCCATGTCGTTGACCGAGCGCTGCAGGTTGCGGATGTGCATGCCGACGTCGCGCAGGTAGCCCTGCAGCATGAAGAACATCGTCAGCGAGAACGCGATGTCGCCGACGCTCGCTTCGTCGTTCGCCCACAGCCGCAGCGCGACGCCGATCATCGCCGCCTGCATCGCGACGAGCATCGCGCCCTGCAGCCCGCCGTTGAACGTGCCGCGCACCCACGTGCGGCGCGTGCGCTGGCGCCACTTGCCGATCACGCGATCGAGCCGCGCTTCCTCGCGCGTTTCCGCGCCGAACGCCTTGACGACCGCGTTGCAGCTCACGGCGTCGGCGAGCGCGCCGCCCATGCGCGTGTCCCACAGGTTGCCGAGCCGCGCGGCCGGCGCGACGATGCCGAGCGACACCGCGACCGTTACCGAGATGTACAGCAGCGAACCCGCACCGACGACGAGCCCCATCACCGGCCAGTGCGTGCCGAGCAGCACGGTCGCGCCGACGAGCATCGTGACCGACGGCAGCAGCGCGATCAGCACCGTGTCGTTCAGCAGGTCGAGCGCCCAGATCCCGCGCGTGATCTTGCGCACGGTCGACCCCGCGAAGCTGTTCGCGTGCCAGTCGGTCGAGAAACGCTGCACGCGATGGAACGACGCCGCGGCGATCTCGCTCATCATCTTCAGCGTGAGCGTGATGATGTTCAGGTAGACGCCCTGCCGCAGCAGCGTCGCGCCGATACCGAGCGCGGCCAGCGTGCCGAACGCGGTGACGGCCGCATGCCACGCGGCGGCACGGTCGGTCAGGCCGCTCGACAGCGCATCGACGAGGCGCCCGGCGAACAGCGGCGTGAGCACGTCGGCAAGCGCGCCGAGCAGCGCCAGCGTCGTGATCGTCGCGATGCGCACCGGCTGCTTGCGCCAGTAGCGGAACGTGAAGCCGAAGACGGCCTGGAATGCCTGGCCGCCCAGATGGGTGGTTTTTCTGGTCATGTATCGTTGCCCGGCGCATCGCGCGACGGGACTTTCCGGTTCGGAGAACGTCGAAAACGCGACAGCCGGACCGCGCGCACGACGCGGGCGAAACGAAACGGGCTGTCGGGAAAATGCGCGGGCTGGCGGGCTAGAGAAGCACTCGCAAGCCGGCGCGGACGACGGGCTGGATCAGCCGCGTCGTGGGACCACGTTCGGGAAGGTTGCTGGCATTCGGAACATCTGCACCTCCCTGAAGTGAATGGTTGAAAGGACGCCGAAAAAGACGTGAAGGAATTTTATCAGCAGAGCCGGACGCGCTGCAACGTCTGACGAATGCGGCGTTGCAGCGGCGATGCGGTTAGTATTCGGGGTTTTGCCCCTCTTTCGTGCGTGTTCCGCGGTGCGGTGCCGCACGGGGCGGCGGGCGGCATCGATTACACTCTGCCGTTGCGCGCCGGCCGCTGCGGCCCCGCGGATTCACCCCGATACACTCCTGAGGAAACGATGAGCGACGTTCAGCAAGGCATCCTGGCTCCGATCGACACGGCGGCCCGATACCTCACTTTCACGATTTCGAACAACGTCAATGTGGCCGCGGCGCTCGCGGCATTGCGCGAGCTCGTCGACGGGCGCGACACGGTCGCAGGCTTCGGGCACGCGCTGGCCGCGCATCTCGGCCGCCCGATTCCGGGGCTCACCGCGTACCCGGCGTTCGCGGTGAACGACCGTACGCTGCCGATCACGCCGGCCGACGTCTGGGTCTGGCTGCGCGGCGACGATCGCGGCGCACTCGTGCTGCGCGCGCGGGCGATCGAGCGGGCGCTCGCGCCGGCGTTCGTGCTGCAGGACGCGGTCGACGGGTTCCGCTATTCGAACGATCGCGACCTGTCGGGGTACGAGGACGGCACCGAGAACCCGACCGGCGACGATGCGCTGGCCGCGGCGGTCGTCACGGGGCAGGGCGCGGGGCTCGACGGTTCGAGCTTCGTCGCGGTTCAGCAATGGCTGCACGACTTCGACCAGATGGAGCGCATTGCGTCGGGCGACATGGATCACATCATCGGCCGCCGCCGCTCGGACAACGAGGAGCTCGACGACGCGCCCGAGTTCGCGCACGTGAAGCGCACCGCGCAGGAGAGCTTCGAGCCGGAGGCATTCATGCTGCGCCGTTCGTCGCCGTGGTCCGATGCGCGCCGCGCGGGGCTCTACTTCGTCGCGTTCGGCTGTTCGTTCCGCGCGTTCGACGTGCAGATGCGCCGGATGAGCGGCGCGGACGACGGCATCGTCGACGGCCTGTTCCGCTTCACGCGACCGCTGACGGGCGCGTATTTCTGGTGCCCGCCGGTGAAGGACGGCAAGCTGGACCTGTCCGCGCTCGGACTCTGAGCGCCGGACGAGATCCGCAAACGGGCGGGCCGCGCATCGCGCGCGGCCCGCCCGTTTTGCTTGTGACGCGTCGATCGCGTGCGGCGCGGTACGCCGCCCGTCAGTTCAGCGTCGTTTCGATGCGCGTGCCGCGCTTGATGAACAGCGTCACCGGCGTCTTCTCGCAGATTTCCGCGAGCCGCTGGCGCTGCGCATCGTCGAGCGGGCCGTCGAGCGTCACGACGCGGCGCACGTATTGCTGCCCGTCACGATCGGCATGCAGTTCGGTGCGCACGTCGATGCGCGCGGCCGGCCACGTCTTGCGCTGCATGTACATGCGCAGCGTCGCGGCCGTGCATTGCGCGAGGCCGGCCAGCACGAACTCGAACGGTGCCGGCCCGAGGCCCCGTCCGCCTTCGCGCGGCGCTTCGTCGCCGGTCAGCGTGTGCGTGCCGGCCTGCAGCTGGACGACGTAGTCGGGCGCGTCGGCGGCGAGGGTGGCGGCAGCGTGGATGAGCGGCATGGCAAGTCTCCGGTAAGCGGGTAAGAGGCGGCCGCGACGATGCGCGGCGTGCGAGCCGTCAGCATACCGTCTCGAGGAAAAACGCGGCCGCTACGCGCGTCGACGGGGCTCGCCGGGATCAGCCGGCGACGCCGGCACTCCGGCGCACGAGCGTGGCGACGCGTTTGCGCACCCACTGGTGCGCGCGGTCGGTCTCGCGCGACTCGTGCCAGTACGCGAGCAGCGGAAACGGCTTGAGCCGCAGCGGCAGCGGCTGCACGGCGATCGGCAGCATCGCCGCCATGCGCAGCGCATACGTGCGCGGCAGCGTCAGCAGCAGGTCGCCCGCCGCGGCGATCTGGCAGGCGGCGAAGTAATGCTGGCAGACGAGCTGGATGTGACGGAAGCGTCCGTCGTTGCCGAGCAGCACGTCGAGCGATTGCGGTTCGCCGAGCGACGACACCGCGACATGCCGCGCGGCGAAATAGTCGCCGCGCCGCAGCGGACCACCGGTCAACGGATGATCGTGCCGCATCGCGACGACGAGCGAATCGTCGAGCAGGTGCTCGGTCACGATGCGCGGGCCGGACTGCACGCGTCGATCGACGGCCAGATCGAGGTTGCCCGACGCGAGTTCGCGTTCGATGTCGTGCACCGCGACGCGGCGGCTCACGAATCGCAGGCCCGGTGCTTCGCCGGCGAACGCGGCGACGATCTGCGGCAGCGCGATCGATTCGAGCACGTCGCGAATGCCGACCGCGATGCTCAGGTCGAGCGTCGCCGGGTCGAATGCCGCCGGGTCGCGCGCGGCGCGCTGCAGGCCGGCGAGGTGAAGCTGCACGTCCGCGATGATCGCGCGCGTGCGCTCGGTCGGCACGACGCGGTTGCCCTGGCGCACGAACAGCGGGTCGTCGAAATGCGCGCGCAGCCGGTTGAGCGCATGCGTGACGGCCGGCTGCGTCAGGTGCAGCGCACGGGCGGCCGCGCCGATGCCGCCGTGCACGTAGACCGCATCGAGCACGCGGAACAGGTTCAGGTCGAGACGATGATCGGCGGGCACGGACGAAGGCGGCGTGGTGGGCGGTGGAGCGATTCTAATGGATGCGCGAACAACGGAACGCGGGTGCGCGATGCGAGGCAGGCGTCACGATGCGAGTCCCCCCATCGGCATGCGCATTTCCGCGCGGCCAGATCATCGCTCGGCGACAGCCTGTAGAAATCCGCCATCATACTGTCACGGTCGGCCATTTCGTGACAAAGAGACGACCCGTTCGGCTAGTTCGGCTAAGATGCCGTCGCTTCATATTTCGAGATAGCCGTCGCTGTCGCACGTGTTCAAACCAAATATAAGCCTGACAGTTCGACGGTATTAAAAAAAGAAGTCGAAACAGTCCGGGGGCTTGGCCAGTGGAAGCAGCAGATCAGAGGTGGGTCGTAATCTATTTGAGTACGGGGTTTTCCTTGGCCGAGGCCGCGCGTCTTGGCGAGGCTTTCAACCTGGCGAATCGCCTGAACGCGTTCAATGCGGATTACCAGCTGAAGTACGTATCCGAAAACGGGGGATTGCTGCAGTCGTCGTCCGGTGTGCAGATCGCGGCCGATCCGCTCGGCGACGAGCATGGCCATCGTGCGCTCGCGTTCTTTCATCTTCATGGTGAGCGCGCGTCGATCAACTGGAACGATGCGTTGCGGCGCCGCCTGAGCGACATCCGCCGCCATGCGCGCTGGATCGTCGATGCGATGGGCCTGTCGACGCTCGCCGCGTCGCAGCGGCAGACGGAAGCCGATCGCGCGCGAACCGATCGCGCCCGCGATGCGACGGCCACGATCGAACTGCAGGCCGGCGAGGCCGACGTGTTCGCGACCGTGCTCGACATGTTTCGCGCCGATCTCGGCGACAGCGCCGCACAGGAGATCGCCAGCAACCTGATGCAGCCGGTCGAGCAGCGCTATGCGCAGTCGATGTGGGCGTTTCGCGAACTGAGCGCGAGCCCGTCGATCCGGATGTCGGTGCAGCAGCTGCGCGCGCAGAGCGCGAACCGCATTTCGGTTGCGGAAGTCGCGCAGACGGTCGCGATGAGCGAGCGCAATTTCCTGCGGCGCTTCAAGAAGGAAATCGGCGTGACGCCGACCGAGTTCGTGCAGCACGTGCGGCTCGAACGCGCATGCCACATGCTGGTCCACACGACGCTGCCGGCCGACAAGGTCGCGCGGCGCACGGGCTTCGGCAGCGGCGAGCGTCTGGCCAAGCTGTTTCGCCAGCGCCTCCTGGTGTCGCCGACCGAATTTCGCGTCGCCGAGCGCGAGCGGATCCTGACGAACGGTGCCGGGACGCCGGACCCGCAGGCCGATCCGCAGCCCGCGCCGCGGCTCGCGACAGCCGACGGCGAGCGGGCGAGCCGGGGTGTGCGGCGACGCGCGTGAGAAAGCGGGGCGGATGAACGTAAAATCACCGTGTCGCGATCACGATCCCCGGTTTCCATGCCCTTGCTCCCCACTACCGCCACAGCCCCCTTCTGCCCGTCGGAAGTAAAGGGCAGCATCACGATCGACGCCGGCGCGTCGCGCTGGATGAAGCTCAAGCGCTTCTTCGGCCCGGGCCTGCTGGTCGCGATCGGCTATATGGATCCCGGCAACTGGGCCACCGACATCCAGGCCGGCTCGCAATTCGGCTATTCGCTGCTGTGGGTCGTCGCGTTCTCGAGCGTCGCCGCGATCTTCCTGCAGATGCTCGCCGCGCGGCTCGGCCTCGTCGCGGGCAGGGATCTCGCGCAGGCCAGCTACGACCGCTATGGCACCTTCGGCCGCATCGTGCAGTGGGTGACAGCCGAGGTGTCGATCATCGCGTGCGACATCGCCGAAGTGCTCGGCTGCGCGCTCGCGTTCAAGCTGCTGCTCGGCGTGCCGCTCGCGTGGGGGATCGTGCTGACCGCGCTCGATACGGTGATCGTGCTCGGGTTGCAAGGCAAGGGCGTCCGGCAGATCGAGGCGATCGTGCTCGGGTTGATCGCGACGATGGCGTTCTGCTTCGTCGCGCAGGTCGCGATCACGCCGCCCGACTGGCATGCGGTCGCGAAGGGGCTCGTGCCGGGCAATCCGGGCCATGACCGCAAGGACGCGATCGTGCTCGCGCTCGGCATCGTCGGTGCGACGATCATGCCGCACAACCTGTATCTGCATTCGTCGGTCGTACAGACGCGCCATGTCGTCGGCGGCGCGCGCGGCCTGATCCGCGACACGCTCGCGCTGGTGCGCATCGACACCTGCGTGTCGCTGTTCGTCGCGATGCTCGTCAATGCGGCGATCCTGGTCGTCGCGGGCGCGGCGTTCCATGCGACCGGCCAGCACGACGTGACCGACATCGAACAGGCGTACCGGCTGATCACGCCGATCGCGGGCGGCGCGGCCGCGCTGCTGTTCGGCATCGCGCTGCTCGCGTCGGGGCAAAGCTCGACGCTGACCGGCACGATCGCCGGCCAGGTGATCATGGACGGCTTCCTGCATACGAAAATCCCGTGCTACCAGCGCCGGCTGATCACGCGCGGGCTCGCACTGGTGCCCGCGCTGATCGGCGTGCTGTGGCTCGGCGAAAACTCGGTCGGGCAACTGCTCGTCTGGAGCCAGGTGCTGCTGAGCCTGCAACTGCCGTTCGCGATGTGGCCGCTGATCCGGTCGGTCAGCGATCGCAACACGATGGGCGAGCATGCGATCGGCCGCAGGATGCAGGCCGCCGCCTGGGTACTGTTTGCCGTCATCACCGGCACGAACCTGCTGCTGATCACGGGTGTCGCGGGCTGATACAGCTTGTCACAGGCTGAAACAGGCGCGTGGCGCGCCTGCGTTAAACTGCGCCTTTTGCCAGCCGTTCGACGTCCGTCATGTGGAGTGAAATCAGCAACATCGGCGATGCCGCGCTGACCTTGCCGGTCGCGCTGACCTGCGCCGTCTGGCTCGCGCTGTCCAACTGGCGGCTCGCGGTGCGCTGGCTCGCGCTGCTCGCGGCCGGCATGAGCCTGGTCGGGGCGACCAAGATTCTCTATGCGGGCTGCGGTGTCGAGATCCCGCAGCTCGATTTCCGCGTGATCAGCGGCCATACGATGCTGTCGACGTCCGTGTGGACCGTCGCGCTGTCGATGCTGTGGCAGGCATTCCGTCCGGGCAAGGAGCCGGGCGTGGCGGCCGGTCTCGTCGTCGGCGCGCTGACGGGCGTCGCGCGCGTGTTCGACCATTCGCACACGGTCCCGGAAGTCGTCGTCGGCTGGCTGCTCGGCGCGCTGGTCGCGCTGGTGTTCCTGCGCGCCTACCGGCGGGCGCACAAGCGCGCGTTCTCGCCGCGCATCGCGGCCGTCTGCCTGCTCCTCGTGTCCGGCATCGCGTACGGGCATCGCGCACCGTTCCAGCAGATGATCGACACGCATTCCCCGCAGTTCTGCGCGTTCGTGCGCACGTCCGGCGACGGGTTCTGACGGCTGTTCATTGCCGCGCATCGGTGCGCCGGTGCCGGATGCGGTCGTCGCCACGGCGGCGACCTTCCTCCGAGTCCCATCCCATTCGTTCTCCGTCATCGTCAAAAGCCGGTTCCCGGTCGTTATCGAGCCGATATCCGCGGTGATCGGCCGTGCCGCGCCCGCCCGGCCCGCCGCCCGCGGAGCCGAAGGTCATGAGCCATGTCTATGACCGGGCATTACGAAGATTCATTTCATCGATTGGCGGCAATCGCGTACGCTGGCGTTCGTTCGAGCGGGGCCGGCAGCGGCCGGCCGCCGGATTCGTCCGGCGCGGTGCGGCCGGCTCGCTATACTCGCGCATACCGCGCGGCCGTCGGCCGGCGCACGGCAACCGCCGTCGCGGCACCGGTCCGCCGCGACGATTCACGACAGGAGCAGGTCCCATGACAGTCGTTTCCCCGCGCCTCGCAGGCAAGTGCGCGTACATCACGGGCGCCGCCGGCGGCCTCGGCCGCGCGATCGCGCGCCGGATGGTCGAGCAGGGCGCGCGCGTGTTCCTGACCGACATCGCCGACGCGGCGGTGCTCGATGCATTCGCCGACGAACTCAACGCGGGCCACGCGACGCCAGTCGCGTTTGCCGCGACGCAGGACGTCCGCGACGAAGCGCGCTGGCAAGCGCTGCTCGCGCAGGCGGTCGATGCGATGGGCGGGCTTTCGGTGCTCGTCAACAACGCGGGTGTCGGCTCGATCGGCTCACCCGCGCAGATCGAACTGGACGAATGGCGGCGCGTGATGGCGGTCAACGTCGAGAGCATCGTGCTCGGCTGCAAGCATGCGCTGTCGTATCTGGCCGAGAGCCATCCCGCATCGATCATCAACATCTCGTCGGTGGCCGCGTTCAAGGTCGAGCCGGATTTCACCGCGTACAACGCGTCGAAGGCCGCGGTCGCGTCGCTGACGAAGTCGGTCGCGATCGACTGCGCGCGCCGCGAGATCGACGTGCGCTGCAACTCGATTCACCCGGCGTTCATTCGCACGGGAATCGTCGAGCCGCTGTTCCAGTCGCTCGGCGAACGCGATGCGACGCGCAAGCTCGCGCGCGGCATTCCGCTGCGCCGGCTCGGCGAACCGGACGACGTCGCGCATGCGGCCGTCTATCTGGCATCCGACGAAAGCCGCTTCGTGACGGCCGCCGAACTCGTGATCGACGGCGGCATGTGCGCGGTCTGACGCGCATCGATAAACACAACCGGAGGAGAACATCGTGTCGACACCCGTGAACCGCCAGCTGCTGCTGAAGACACGCCCGGAAGGGCGGGTCGGCCGCGAACACTTTTCGTTCGTCGAAACGCCGGTGCCGGCGCTCGCTGACGGCGAAGTGCTCGTGCGTGTGCTGTATCTGTCGATGGATCCGACCAACCGCGTGTGGATGAGCGACGTGCCGCAATACCTGCCGCCCGTCGCGATCGGCGAGGTGATGCGTGCGCTCGGCATCGGGCGCGTGGTCGCGTCGCGCCACGCGGGGTTCGCGCAAGGCGATCTCGTGCAGGGGCTGGTCGGCTGGCAGGACTATGCGCGGGTGCCGGCCGACCAGGCCGCGCAACTCGTGAAGCTGCCCGCGCAGTCGGGCCTGCCGCTGCCGACGCTGCTCGGCGCGTGCGGGATGAGCGGCCTGACCGCGTACTACGGGCTGACCGACATCGCGCCGGTGCAGCCCGGCGAGACGCTCGTCGTGTCGGCCGCGGCCGGGTCGGTCGGCTCGATCGCCGGCCAGATCGGCAAGATCCACGGTGCGCGCGTGGTGGGTATCGCGGGCGGCGCGGACAAGTGCCGCTACCTGACCGAGACGCTCGGCTTCGACGCGGCCGTCGACTACAAGGCCGACGATTTTCGTGAGCAGTTGAAGGCGGCGACGCCGGACGGCGTGCACGTGAACTTCGAGAACGTCGGCGGCGAGGTGATGCGCGCGGTGCTGTCGCGGATGGTGATCGGCGGGCGCGTCGCGCTGTGCGGCGTGATCTCGAACTACAACAGCGGCCGCGCGGCGGACGACGTCGGCGTGCTGATCTCGAAGCGGATCACGATGCGCGGCTTCCTGATCCTCGACTACCGCAAGAGCCGCGAAGCGGTGCAGACGCTCGCAGGGTGGCTGCGCGACGGCCGGCTCAAGGCCGAGGAAACCGTCGCCGACGGGCTCGAAAACGCCCCCGACGTGCTGAACCGCCTGTTCGACGGCGACCATCGCGGCAAGCTCGTGCTGCGCGTCGATCCGGACGCATGAGCCGTCGCGCTCGCGCGCATTGAGTCCGAATATTCCGGTATCAGTTTAGGACTTGCTCAAATATTTTTCCGGTCGCTCTCCCTAAAGTAATTGTCGGCAAACGGCGGCGCGCGATCGAACCAAGCGGTGCATCTTCGGCATCCGTGACGCGCGGCGTCACTCCCCCTGTTCGGCGCGCGCGTAGATGTCCCAGCTCGCCATGAACAGCGCAGCGACGAGCGGCCCGATCACGAAGCCGTTGATGCCGAACAGTGCCATCCCGCCGAGCGTCGAGATCAGCACGACCCAGTCGGGCATCTTCGTGTCCTTGCCGACGAGGATCGGGCGCAGCAGGTTGTCGACGAGGCCGATCACGCCGACGCAGAACGCGACGAGGATCACGCATTTCCAGATCGCGCCGATCGCGAGGAAGTAGAGCGCGGCGGGCACCCACACGAGGCTCGCGCCGATCGCCGGCAGGAGCGACAGGAACGCCATCAGCGCGCCCCACAGCACGACGCCCTCGATCCCGAGGATCCAGAAGATCAGGCCGCCGAGCGCGCCCTGCACGAGCGCGACCGCGATGTTGCCCTTCACGGTTGCGCGCACAACCGTCGTGAACTTCGCGAGCAGCAGGTTCTTGTGCTCTTCGTCGAGCGGCAACGCGCGGCGCACGCGGCGGCCGATCTCGCCGCCGTCGCGCAGCAGGAAGAACACCATGTACAGCATCACGCCGAAGCTGACGACGAACTGGAACGTGTTCTGACCGATGCTGAGCGCCTGGGTCGCCGCGAACTGGCTGATCTGCGCGGCGCCGTCGGTCAGCTTCTTCTGGATGCCGGGGATGTTGGTCAGCCCGTATTTCTGCAGCAGGTTCTGGATCGACGTCGGCAGCGCATGAATGATGTCATGGAAGTACTGCGAATAATTCGGCTGCGCGCTCTTCAGTTCCTGGTACACGTACGCGATTTCCTGCACGAGCGTCGCCATGACGAACACGAGCGGCAGGATCACGATCAGGATGATCAGCGACATCGTCACGAGCGCGGCCAGGTTGCGCCGCTTGCCGAAGCGCGCGGCGAGCCAGCGCTGCACCGGCTGGAACAGGATCGCGAGAATGGTGCCCCAGAAGACGGCGCCGGAGAACGGCGCGAGTATCCAGCACAGTCCGACGGTGACCGCGAACAGCAGGAAATAGAAGAATTTTTGGTGATCGTGTCCGCTATCCATGGATGGTTCGCGCAGATTGATGCCTGGTTTGATTGAATTTCGTTGCCTCGGGCGCGATCGGCTCGCGAACGTCACGGATGTCGCGGCGCAGCGCGGCAGGGCGGCCCGATCGGCAGTATGCCCGCAAAGGTGCCGCCATCATACCCGCCGCGCGCGGCGCACGAGAAAACGCCGCGGCCGGGGCCGCGGCGTTGCCGGGAAGCGAACCGGCCCGGAGGCCGTGCCGCATCGTCAGATGTGGAGCCGGGTGACCTTGGTGCCGCTGACCGACAGATCGCCCATCAGGCCCGCGTTGGTCAGCACCAGCACCTCGACCGGTGCGGTGGCCGTGTTGGAGTCGATCGCGCCGTTCGCGCCCATCTTCACGACCGCGACGGAGGCGTCTGCGCCGGCCGACCAGCCTTCGGACTTGCGGAACGAGTCGAGCGCATCCTGCGTCATGAACAGGAACACGATCGCCTTCGATTGCGCACCGGCCTGCAGGCCGACCGACAGCGACGACGTGTTGTAGTAGCCGACGGTGCTGCCGCCGACGCGCAGCGCGCCGTTGCCGGACTGGCCGCCGACGATGAGGCCGGCCTGCAGCACGTTCGGGAACACGAGCACGCCGCGCGATTTCGCGACGAGTTCACGCGAGCCCGGCACCGTCGAATAGAGGCGCGACAACGTCGCGTTCACGCTCGCGTCGATCGACTCGCGTTTCGACGCGCTGGCCGACGCGTTGTCGGGTTTGTTGGGGGTGGTGGTGCAGCCGGCAAGTGCGAGACTGGCGAGCATGACGGCGGCGGCGGCTTTCAGGGCGAGGGACTTCTGCATGGCGTTTCTCCTTCGTTGTCGGGGGGAGGAAGGACGGGGTAGTCGCCCCGTTCAACGGCGGGAAAGGAGCAGGCCGGCGACGAACGCGAGGCCCGCGACGACGCCTGCGGTCTGCCATGGATTGTCGTGCACGGCTTGCGATACGCGTTCGGCCGAATCGCGCAGCCGCGCGACCGCGGTGCCCGACGCGTAGTCGAGCGTGCTGCGCGCTTCGTCGAGCCGCGCCTGCACGCGCTTGCGCAGCGCGGCGATATCGCCGTCGCCGTCGTTCTTCAGCAGGTCTTCCAGTTCATCGACCAGCCCGCGCAGATCGTCGGACACGTCCGCATGCAGGTCGCGAGCCGCCGAGCGCGTCGTGCGTCCCACGCGCCGGCCGGTGCGACGGATGTCGGACAGGCCGCGGTCCAGCTTGTGTTCGATCGAGTCGGTGAGCGCCATGGTGTTTATCCTCCTTCGATTTGATTTGCAGGCTAATTTGAAGATAAGACGAATCCCAGCAACCAATGTGATTCACATCAGCCAATTGAGTTTCGAGACAAATTTTCAATTCGCCGGCAAATTTCCCGGGAAGCCCCGCGCAATGGGACGGGGCGGCGGTTGAAAAAATTTCGCGCTTCGGGGCGAAGCGACCAGCAAGCCGTTGGCGCGACGTGAAAGTCCGGTAAATATGGCGTCGCCCGATGCGCCAGGTAAATAGTGCCGTTGCACGCATCACGCTGATGCAATTGCACTAATCGCCCGTCTCTCGGTGGAGCAGGGTTTGTGCCCGCGATGGCTCAGGTGGCGCCTTCGTCCGGTGCGAGGTCGATGACGACGGGGTCGTGATCCGACGAGCGATAGGCATCGGGTGCGTAATAGGCCGCCCGTTGCGCCGCGGTTTTGTAATCGGGCACGGATTGCAGCGCGACCGGTTCGTCGGCATTGATGTGCCACGCATGCGCGGCCTTCACGCGCGCGGCGAGCGGCGACGTGGCGAGTGCGTGGTCGAGGTTGCCCGCTTCGCCGCGGAATACGTAGCTGTAGCCGGCGTTGCCGGCGAAGCGGGCGACGAGGTTCGTGTAGCCGCGCGATTCGAGCGCGCGCAGCGGGTCTTCCTTCGCGTAGCTGTTCAGGTCGCCGATCAGCAGCACGCCGTCGGCCGGGGCGCCGGTCGGCGACGTGGCGAGCCACGCGGCGATGCGTTCGGCCGCACGCGTGCGCGTCGCGTTCCAGCAGCCTTGGCCGTCCGACTGGTCGAGATCCGGGCCGCTCGCCCGTGGGCAGTTCTTCGATTTCAGGTGATTGACCGCGACCGTGAATGCGCGGGTGCCGCCGATGCGCCGGAACGTCTGCGCGAGCGGCGGGCGATTCCCGCCGTCTAGCGCGACGGTCGCGGCGCGCCCGACGGGTTCGATCGTCCGGCTGTCGTACAGCAGCGCGACCGCGATCGCATCGCGGCCGAGTCGCGCCGTGCCGGGATCGACCGCGCGCCAGCCGTCGCCGAGCCGGGCCGCGAGACGCTGCACGGCGCTCGCGGGGCCGTGGCCGTTGTTCGCGATTTCCATCAGGCCGATCACGTCGGCGCGCAATGCGCGCAGTGCGGCGACGATCTTCGCTTCCTGGCGGGCGAAGACGGCGGGCGTCTTCGCGCCGCGATTGGCCGGATCGTCGAAGCCGCCGCCGGTTCCGTCGCCGTTGAAATAGTTGAAGACGTTGAACGACGCAACCCGCACGTCGGCCCGCGGATGCCGCGGCGGTGCATCGGTCCGGGGATTCGATGCGGCGTCGAAGACCGGCGCAGACGCCGGCACGGGCTGCACTCGCCACGTGCCGTAGCGCTGCTCGAGCACACCTTCGACGCCGCGCACCGTGTAGCCCGCGCGCAGCGTGTTGGCGGCGCCCAGCGCAGGCGGCGGATAGCGGGCGGTCGCGGGGTTCACGCGGCTCGAACCGTCGTCGAGCACGATGCGATTGCGGGCATTGGCCGCCGCCTGCGCGGCGGCGTCAGCCGGCGGCACCACGTGCGTCGGCATGTAGAGGCGGCCGTGGCTGAGCACGATGCTGCCGTAGCGGCCGAGGTCGTAGGTATCGCTGACGGTCAGCGTTTGCGGAAAGCGCACGCGCATGCCTTCATGCGCGGCGAATACGGACTCGCTGTCGACCGGCAGCACGAGCGCGGCCGGCGTGACGGCCTGCCCGCGCGCGCAGACGGCCACGCGGCCCGACAGTGCCAGTTGCGTGCGGCCGTACTTCTGCTCGATCCTGCCGGTGACGTGCACGCGTTCGCCCGGGCGGACGCGCGCGTGCGGCGCGTAGACGAACAGGCCTTCCGGGACGCCCGGCCGGTGGCGCCGCTGCGCATCCGCCTGCTGGACGAAGAATCCGCCGAAGCCGTCGGCACCGCCGAATGCCGCGGTGACGATCGCTTCGATCGACGCGGTGCGCCCGGCCAGCGGCGACCGGCCGCCGGCATGCCGGAGGTCGGCAATCGCCGTCGTGGGGCCGCCGCAGCCCGCGCTGACCGGCAGCGCGGTGGTGGTGGTGGCGCTGGCGGCCGGCGCTGAAAGGCCAAACGCGGCAAGCGGGGCGAGCGGGGCGAGCGTGGCGAGCGATGTGGCGAGCGCGAGCGGTGGCATCAGGCGTGACATGGAATGCTCCACAGGAAGAAAATTCGAAGGTTCGGGCAAGCATCTTGACGGCAAAATCGCGTGCTGAGATCGAATTGGCCATCAGGCCAGTGTCGAACGGCCAACGATGACGGCAGGGCCGCCCGGGGCTGTTACGCTTCGCATCTGACGTGTCATTCCGGCCTGCGATCCGAACGCTTCTTGCGCACGGCCCCCACTGGAGATTTCCATGTCCTACATGCTGTTGATTGTCGAACCGACCGGCCAGCGCGCCGAACGCACGCTCGAGGAGGGGCAGGCGCTGTACGCGCGGATGGTCGATTTCGCGCAGACGCTGAAGGCGCGCGGCGTGCTGCGCGGCGTCGAGTCGCTCGAGCGCTCGGAGCGCGCGACGCGTGTGCAGGTGCGCGACGGCGAGACGCGCCTCGTCGACGGCCCGTTCGCCGAGGCGAAGGAAATGGTCGGCGGGTTCTTCATCGTCGACGTCGACACGCGCGACGAAGCGATCGCGATCGCACGCCAGTGCCCGGCCGCGCAATGGTGCACGGTCGAAGTGCGCGCGGTCGGCCCGTGTTTCCTGTGACGGCCGCGGCTCGGTGTTAACCCGGATTCGTCGCGCCGTATGTCGATCCGGCAGTCTGCCGCCCGTCGTAGGGATAAGGCGCCGATGAACGGACGCCCCTTTCCACCGATGACAAGGAGTGAACGATGCGATTCATGATCATGATCCGGGCGAACGCCGTCAGCGAATCCGATGCATTGCCGGACAACCGGCTGGTCGAGGCGATGACGGTCTATCACGAGGAGCTGGCCAAGGCCGGCGTGCTGCTCGATGCGAACGGCCTGCGGCCGAGCGCGCGCGGCTGGCGCGTGCGCTACACCGGCGGCAAGGGCACGGTGGTCGACGGCCCGTTCGCGGAGACGAAGGAGCTGATCGCCGGCTATACGCTGATCCAGGTGCGCTCGCGCGACGAGGCGCTCGAATGGACGCGCCGGTTTCCCGCGCCGTTCGGTGCGGAGATGGACTGCGAGATCGAGGTGCGGCCGCTGTTCGAACTCGACGACCTGACGCCCAGCGAGGCGGTCGAGCGGTTCCGCGAACTCAATGTCGGGCACGGCCACGCCTGACTTTACTCGAAGCCAATCCTACCGGAGCACCCGTCATGCACAAGATGGTTTTCATCAACCTGCCCGTGGCCGACCTGCCGCGCTCGAAGACGTTCTACCAGGCACTCGGTTTCGAAGTCGTGCCGGCCTATACCAACGATCAGGCCGCCTGCATCAAGATCAGCGACACGATTTTCGCGATGCTGCTCGTGCGGCCGTTTTTCCAGACCTTCACCGGCAAGACCATCGTCGATCCGGCGACGCAGGTGCAGGCGCTGACGTGCCTGTCGTGCGACAGCCGCGCCGAGGTCGACGCGATCGTCGCGAAGGCGCTGGCGGCCGGCGGGTCCGCGCCGCAAGCGCCGCGCGAGTATCCGAACATGTACGGCCACGGGTTCGACGATCCGGACGGCCACGCATGGGAGCTGATGGCCATGCCGCTCGATGTGTCCGCCCAGGGGCAAGCGTCGTGACGCGTGAGGCGACTCACCGTGCGATCGAAGCGGTCTGGCGGATCGAGGCGCCCAAGATCATCGCGCGCGCCGCGCGCGTGGTGCGCGACGTCGGCGTGGCCGAGGAACTGGCGCAGGACACGCTCGTCGCGGCGCTCGAGCACTGGCCCGTCGACGGCGTGCCCGACAATCCGGCCGCGTGGCTGATGACGGCCGTGAAGCGGCGCGCGCTCGACCGGGTCCGGCAGGAGTCGCTGCATGCCGCGAAGCGCGACCAGCTCGGCCATGAAATGGACGCGCTCGAAGCGCACGTCGTCCCCGACATCGCGGAGGCGCTCGCCGACGCGCGCGACGACGATATCGGCGACGACCTGCTGCGGCTGATCTTCACGTCGTGCCATCCGGTGCTGTCGACCGATGCGCGCGTCGCGCTGACGTTGCGGCTGCTCGGCGGGCTGACCACGAGCGAGATCGCGCGTGCGTTCCTGTCGCCCGAGCCGACGATCGCGCAGCGCATCGTGCGCGCGAAGCGCACGCTCGCGGCGGCGCGCGTGCCGTTCGAGGTGCCGGCCGCCGACGCGCGGCCCGCGCGGCTCGCGTCGGTGCTCGAAGTGATCTATCTCGTGTTCAACGAAGGCCATGCGGCGACCGCGGGCGACGACTGGACGCGCCCGGCGCTGTGCGACGAGGCGCTGCGTCTCGGCCGCGTGCTCGCCGGGCTCGTGCCGGACGAAAGCGAAGTGCTCGGGCTCGTCGCGCTGATGGAACTGCAGGCGTCGCGCATGCATGCGCGGACCGATGCGCAGGGGCGGCCCGTGCTGCTGCTCGACCAGGACCGCAGCCGCTGGGATCCGCTGCTGATCCGGCGCGGCCTCGCGGCGCTCGAGCGGGCGACGAAACTCGGCGGCGTGCGCGGCCCGTATGCGCTGCAGGCCGCGCTGGCGGCGTGCCATGCACGCGCGCGGCACGCGTCGGATACGGACTGGGCGCAGATCGTCGCGCTGTACGACGCGCTCGCGGAAGTCGCGCCGTCGCCGGTCGTCGAGCTGAACCGTGCGGTGGCGGTGGGGATGGCGTTCGGGCCTGCCGCGGCGCTGGAAATCGTCGACGTGCTGCGCGACGATCCGGCGCTCGCGCGCTATCACTGGTTGCCGAGCGTGCGCGGCGACCTGCTCGCGAAGCTCGGCCGCGCCGACGAGGCGAAGCTCGAGTTCCGCCGCGCGGCGGAATTGACCCGCAACGAGCGCGAAAGGGAATTGCTGTTGAAGCGCGCGACGGATGCGTGACGTAGACGGGCGACGCCGGTGTGCGTACACCGCGCGTCGCATCGAACGCCGAATGCCAAACGCCAAACGCCAAACGCCAAACGCCAAACGCCAAACGCCAAACGCCAAACGCCAAACGCCAAACGCCAAACGCCAAACGCCAAACGCCAAACGCCAAACGCCGAACGCCGAACGCCGAACGCCGAACGCCGAACGCCGAACGCCGAACGCCGAACGCCGAACGCCGAACGCCGAACGCCGAACGCCAAACGCCGAACGCCAAACGCCGCACGAAACGCCACCCCCAGCCAGCGCCCGCCTCAACCCGTCCCCCATTCCCGCTCCCCGCTATCGCACGGATTGAAAAAGCCTATTGGGGGATGCGAACGCCAGCGCCTAGATTAAAAGGCACGAAGCGTGCGCGTCCGGCGCACGCATCGTTCCCCACATCCATCATCGGCCCGGCTTCGCACGCGGCCGCGCCGGTTCGAACGGAGGCGCACATGGCTCAACTCAAGGGCAGCAAGACCGAAGAGAATCTGAAGGCCGCATTCGCGGGCGAATCGCAAGCGAACCGGCGTTATCTGTATTTCGCTTCGAAGGCCGACGTCGAAGGCCAGAACGACGTCGCCGCGCTGTTCCGCTCGACTGCCGAAGGCGAAACGGGCCACGCGCACGGTCACCTGGAATACCTCGAAGCAGTCGGCGATCCGGCGACGGGTCTGCCGTTCGGCTCGTCGCGGCTGAACCTCGAATCGGCGATTGCCGGCGAGACGCACGAGTACACCGACATGTATCCGGGCATGGCGAAGACGGCGCGCGAAGAAGGCTTCGACGAAATCGCGAACTGGTTCGAGACGCTCGCGAAGGCCGAACGCAGCCACGCGAACCGCTATACGAAAGCGCTGGACGCGCTCGTCGACTGACGCGGGCTGCGCCCCAAGGCTGCACGGCCCGGCCGGGCAGGTCCCGCGGCCGGCCGTGCGTTGATCGCTGCCCGCGCCGCGCGGGCGGCGCGTTCGCGCGCATGCGCGCCACGCTGGAGCGCCTCATGCCCCACAAGGAAGGCAGTCTCGAAGCCCCGACCCGGCATCCGCTCGACTGGCAGTCCGAAGCGTTCTACGACCAGGCCGCGATCGACGCGGAAATGACGCGCGTGTTCGACATCTGCGCCGGTTGCCGGCGCTGCGTATCGCTGTGCGGCGCGTTTCCCGCGCTGTTCGATCTCGTCGACGACACGCCGACGGGCGACATCGAGGAAGTGCCGAAGGACGCGTTCGGCAAGGTCGTCGACCAATGCTACCTGTGCGACCTCTGCTACATGACGAAATGCCCGTACGTGCCGCCGCACGCATGGAACGTCGACTTCCCGCACCTGATGCTGCGCGGCAAGGCCGCGCGCTACAAGCGCGGCGAGGCGCCGCTGCGCGACAAGGTGCTGTCGAACACCGACGCGCTCGGCCATTTCGCGGGCATTCCGATCGTCACGCAGACGGTGAACGCGGTCAATCGCACGCCGCCCGCGCGCCACGCGCTCGAAGCGGCGCTCGGCGTCGATCGCAACGCATGGCTGCCGGAGTTCGCGCCGCGCAAGTTCCGGCGCGCGGCGCAGCGCTCGGACGGCCCGCCGGTCCGCGACGGCGAACGCACGCCCGGCAAGGTCGCGATCTACGCGACGTGCTACGTGAACTTCAACGAGCCGGGCATCGGCCACGACCTGCTCGCGATCCTTGCGCACAACGAAATCCCGTACGAGCTCGTCACGCGCGAAGCGTGCTGCGGGATGCCGCTGCTCGAGCAGGGCAATCTCGCGGGCGTCGCCGCGAAGAAGGCCGTGAACATGCCGGTGCTGGAGCGCTATGCGCGCGAAGGCTATGCGCTGATCGGCGCGATCCCGAGCTGCGTGCTGATGTACAAGAGCGAACTGCCGCTGATGTTCCCCGGCGACGAAGCCGTGCGCGCGGTGGCCGATGCATTCTGGGATCCGTTCGAGTACGTGATCGCGCGGCATCGCGACGGTTTGCTGAAGACCGATTTCAAGCAGGGCCTCGGCACCGTGTCGTATCACGTGCCGTGCCACGCGCGCGTGCAGAACATCGGCCGCAAGACGGCCGACACGCTGTCGCTCGTGCCCGATACGCGCGTGAACGTCGTCGAGCGCTGTTCCGGGCACGCGGGCACGTTCGGCGTGAAGAAGGCCTTCCATGCGGACGCGATGCGGATCGGCGCGCCGGTGTTCAAGGCGATGGCCGAGCCGAAGCCCGATTTCGTGTCGTCGGACTGCGCGCTCGCCGGCCATCACATCGTGCAGGGCATCGACGAGAAAGGGTTGCCGGCCGCGCCGCTCGCGCATCCGCTGACGCTGCTGCGCCGCGCGTACGGCATCTGAACCGGCCGCTTCACGACGACATCGACGTTATCCGAGGACATCCCATGACGCTGACCCGCGACTCGCTGCTGACGCTCGAAGCGTACGCGAAGATCCGCAAGACCGAACATGCGCGGCTCGTCGCGCACAAGCGCCGCCGCGCGGTGGCGCTCGGCAACCATCTGCGCCTCCTGTTCGAGGACGAGACCACGATCCGCTACCAGATCCAGGAAATGCTGCACATCGAGAAGATCTTCGACGAGGCCGGCATCGAAGGCGAACTGGAAGCCTATTTGCCGCTCGTGCCCGACGGCACCAACCTGAAGGCGACGCTGCAGATCGAATACGAGCACGAAGCCGAGCGGCGCGCGGCACTCGCGCGGCTGATCGGCGTCGAGGATCGCGTGTACCTGCGGGTCGACGGGCATCCTGACGTCTATGCGATCGCCGACGAGGATCTCGAGCGCGACAACGCGGAGAAGACCTCGGCCGTGCATTTCGTGCGCTTCGAACTGAGCGGGCCGATGCGCGCGGCGCTCAAGGACGGCGCGACGCTGTCGATCGGCTGCGATCACCCGGCCTATACGGTGCCGCCGCAGCGCATCGCGACGGACGTGGCCGCGTCGCTGGCCGGCGATCTGCGCTGACGCGCGGCCGGGCGCCGCGCTCCATACCGCGCAGATCGCGCATCGTCCGGCCGCGAAACGCGGCGCCCGACCGTCGCGCCCGCCGCCGTCGCCTGCCCATTCCCCCCGAAGATGTAACAGGCCCGTCGACGCTTGCACGCCGGGAAACAATGTGCATCGCCCGTCGACCGCTTTCATTACTCGCCGAGAAACAATAAAAAGATTGTGCGCGGAGAAATTTCGGTTCAACGGAATTTGAACGATTTACCGATCCGTGAATATCTTGTTACCAAATTTTCCCTGATTTACCGATTTTGGCCGGGCATTCGAGGGATTGTTTCAGCCGAGGGTCAGAACACCGCGGATCGCTTGCCGGAAGGGCAGTGGCCGCGCCCCGCGGAGCCCCGCCAGACGGGGCTTCCCAGCGTTGCGCATAACGATCGCGTAAAAAAATTCAACGGTAAATGGATTGCGCATCCATGGCAGGTTGTTTCAGTGCGTAACATTAAGTCATTGTCATATTGAGATAAACCCTGAGGATGGTATGCTTCGTGCACAAAAATTCCCACATTGGAGTGAGACCGTGATTTGTGCGCCATTGCCGGGAATGGCGGCACCGTGAAAGTGCGGTGTCGCGCCGGCATGCACAACAATCGGATAACCATAATGTGCAACCGGGCCGCCCCGTGACGCGATGCGTGACGGCGGCGCCGACAATCGCAGCCCCGGCCTGGCTGTGTGGAGAAACAACTATGTTCTTCGATGAGCTTAACGATGAAGAGTGGTTTCGTCTTTCAACGCTGATCGCCGACGAGCCGATTCGGCTGAACCGTCGAGGCCGTCCACGCGCGGAACCGCGCGTCGTCGCCAACGCGGTCCTCTGGATCCTGACGACCGGTGAAGCGTGGTCCAAACTGCCCGGGCGCTATCCGTCCGGGCCGACGTGCCGCCGCCGCTACGAGGAGTGGCTCGCGAACGGCACGCTGCTGCAGATGATCGACGTGCTGACCCAGTTCAGCGGGCGCACGTTCGCGTATGTGCCGCCGCCACCGGCGCCGGTCGCGCCGGCATGCCGTGCGGAGCCGGCGCCCGACAACGATCGTCTGCGCGGCGTGTTCTGGCAGAACCCCGAATCGTGGCAACTGCCGGTCGCGCACGCAAACGTTTGGGATGGCGAGGGCGCGACGCGCTCCGCGATGCCGAACGACGCAGCGCACGCGTCGTCCGGAGCGTCGTTCACGGTCCCGGGCGCGCCGCCCGCGGGGCTGCGCCACGGACGTCCGTCCGCCGCGAGCTTTGCCGCGGTCGAGCCGCAAGTCGACGAATACCGCGGCTATACGATCTGCGGCAGCGCGCAGCCGGTGCAGAACCTGATGTACCGCGCGTGGGCCGAGATCATGCAGGACGACCGGCGCGTCGAGCGCTCGGGCCTGATCGGCCCGCGCTTCACCGATGCGGAGGAAGCGGAGCAGTACGCGCTCGACTGGGCGCGTCAGTGGATCGATCGCCACGGTGCGAGCGACGAACCGGTGCGTGCGCCGCAAAGCGAGGTGCTGGCCGGCCTGTCCGCGCTGGCGCGGGCCGAGTCGGACATCAAGCGCTTCATCGCCGAGCGTCGCGCGGGCACGCTGTCCGAGAGCCGCAACGACCCGGTGCAGTCGGACCGCCGCGAATACGCGTACCGTGTAGGTTGATCGTCGTCCGAACGAAAAAAACGCGCGGGCCGTCGTGTGTCACGGCGCCCGCGCGTTGTTTTTTGTCGCTTCCATTGCCCGTGATGCCGGGTGCACCGTTGCGACGGTGCGCCCGGCAGGCATTGCGTCACTGGCGTCCGTAGGTATCGTCGAAGCGGACGATGTCGTCCTCGCCGAGATACGCGCCCGACTGCACTTCGATCAGCTCGAGCGGCATCTTGCCCGGGTTCTCGAGACGGTGCGACACGCCGAGCGGGATGTACGTCGATTCGTTCTCGGACAGCAGGAAGGTTTCGTCGCCGCGCGTGATGCGCGCGGTGCCGCGCACGACGATCCAGTGCTCGGCGCGATGGTGGTGCATCTGCAGCGACAGTCGCGCGCCCGGCTTCACGACGATGCGTTTGACCTGGAAGCGCTCGCCCGTGTCGACCGAGTCGTAGTGCCCCCACGGGCGATGGACCTTGCGGTGATCGGTCGCTTCCGCGCCGCGTTCGGCCTTGATGCGCCCGACGATTTTCTTCACGTCCTGCACGCAGGACTTGTCGGCGACGAGCACGGCGTCGGGCGTTTCGACGACGACGAGATTCTGCGTGCCGACACATGCGACGAGCCGGCTTTCCGAATGCGCGAAGGTCGATTCGGCATTTTCGAACAGCACGTGGCCGCGGCCGACGTTCTCGGCATCGTCCTTCGGCAGGATCTGCCAGATCGCGTCCCACGAGCCGACGTCCGACCAGCCTGCGTCGAGCGGCACGACGACGCTTTCGCACAGCTGCGGCAGGTTCACGAGCCGCTCCATCACCGCGTAGTCGATCGAGTTCGACGGCGAGGACGCGAACGCGTCGCGGTCGACGCGGAAGAAGTCGCCGTCGTCCTTGCCGCGCGCGACGGCCTGCTCGCAGGCAGCGAGGATCTCGGGTTCGAGCTGGCGGATCGCGTTCAGCCACACCGATGCGCGCACGATGAAGATCCCGCTGTTCCACCAGTATTCGCCGGAGGCGACGTACTGCTGCGCGAGTTCGAGATGCGGCTTCTCGACGAAGCGGTCGAGACGGCGCACGTCGAGGTTGCCGGTGCCGGCATCGCCGAGCGGCGCGCCGACGCGGATGTAGCCGTAGCCCGTTTCGGCGCGGCCCGGCACGATGCCCATCGTCGCGATCTTGCCCTGGGCCGCGCAGTGCACGCCGGCCGCGACGGCCGCATGAAAGCGCGGCTGGTCGGCCACCGCGTGGTCGGCCGGCATCACGGTCATCACGGCATCGCCGCCGCCGGCGACGATCCGCAGCGCGGCGAGCGTCAGCGCGGGTGCGGTGTCGCGGCCGAGCGGCTCGAGCATGATCGACGCACGCTTGCCGGTCAGGCGCAGTTGCTCGGCGGTCGTGAAGCGGTGATCCTCGCCGCACACGATCAGCACCTCGTCGTTCAGCGGATGACCGGTCGCGAGGCCGTCGAGCCGCAGCGCGGTGGATTGCAGCAGCGAAAGATCGCCGAGCAGGCCGATCAGCTGCTTCGGATAGTGTTCGCGCGACATCGGCCACAGACGCGTGCCCGAACCGCCGGCAAGGATCACCGGCTGCACCGCGACGCGCGTGCTGGCGTCGCTGGCGGCGGAAGAAGAAGGGCGCGTATCGGCTGCCACGGCCGGAGCATTCATGATGACACTCTCCTCGATTGAAGTCAGTGCCTGTTTGTAGCATGAAGTAAATCGACAATAAAACCGGACGTTTTGCAAGATATTCGTCGCGCACGTATCCGGGAAAATTTTCCGCGATAGCATCCGATGCAAATAAAAAATAAAAAATAATTCGGGTGGGCGCGCTGGAGCCCTTTCCCGTAAAGGGATGCCGGGAACCGTAAAGTTTCCGAAAAAATCCCGATTCACGATCGATTCGGGAAAACGTGCCGAATTAATTCGCGAATGTCGCGGCAAGAATTTCCGATTATTTTTCGAAATACTTGTGCGCTTGAGAAGGGATTTTCTTACCGCTTCAATAGCGTCATGCAACGTTTGAATCGAAGGTGCGGCACGGGCTGCACGAGGAGCTGTTCGGCAAACGCCTGTTCAAAGAGGAAGCGGACATGTTGAGCGTGCTGGCGAGAGTCATCGATATCGCGATGGTCGTGTTGGGGGCGTTGATCGCCGCCGCGCTGCACGGCGGCAGCATCTGGCTCAACGACCTGCAGCGCACGACGGTGCTGTTCGACTGCCTGCTGGTGGTCGTGTTCTTTCCTGCCATCGGCATCTACCAGTCGTGGCGCGGCAAGCGTCTCGTCGGGCTGGTGGGGCGCGTGGCGTTCGCGTGGCTGGTGGTCGAGCTCGCGGGCATCCTGATGAGCTTCAGCTTTCACCAGTCGGGCGACCTGTCGCGGCTGTGGCTGGGTTACTGGGCAGTCGTGACGATGGCGCTGCTCGCCGGCTCGAAGACCTGCGTGCACGTCGTGCTGCGACAACTGCGCCGCGGCGGCTACAACCTGAAGGCGGTCGCGATCGTCGGCGGCACGCCGGCGGCGCGGCGGCTGATCGCGCAGATGCGGGCGCGGCCGGAAGCGGGCTTCAACCCGGTGTGCGTATACGACGAAAGCGAAGCGCCGGGCGAAGTCGCGCTCGACGACGTGCGCATCGAGCGGCAGTTCGAATCGCTGGTGTGGCTGGTGCGCAGCCGCGCGATCAGCGAGCTGTGGCTCACGCTGCCGATCACGGAGGAGCGCCGGATTCACCAGATCGTGACGGTGTTCCGCCACGACTTCGTGAATATCCGTTTCATCCCGGACGTGCGCACGCTGTCGTTCTTCAACCAGGAAGTGGTCGAGGTGCTCGGCGTGCCGGCGATCAACCTCGCGGCGTCGCCGATCACCGACGTGCGGATCCTGCCGAAGTTCGTGTTCGACCGGCTGTTCGCGCTGGCGGCGCTCACGGCGCTCGCGCCGGTGATGGTGCTGATCGCGTGCCTGATCAAGTTCACGTCGCGCGGGCCGGTGTTCTTCCGCCAGAAGCGCAAGGGCATCGACGGGCACGAGTTCGAGATCTACAAGTTCCGCTCGATGAAAGTGCATCACGAAGTCGCGGGACAGGTCACGCAGGCGACGAAGAACGACACGCGCGTGACGCCGGTCGGGCGGTTCCTGCGCCGCACGAGCCTCGACGAACTGCCGCAGTTCATCAACGTGCTGAAGGGCGAGATGTCGGTCGTCGGCCCGCGGCCCCATGCGCTCGCGCACGACGACATCTATAAGGATCTGGTGAAGGGCTACATGTTCCGCTACCGGATCAAGCCGGGCATCACCGGCTGGGCGCAGATCAACGGCTTTCGCGGCGAGACCGACCAGATCGAGAAGATGATGGGACGCGTGAAGCTCGATCTGTACTACATGCAGAACTGGTCGTTCTGGCTCGACATCAAGATCGTCGTGCTGACGCTCTGGAAAGGCTTCACCGGCAGCAACGCTTACTGACGCGCAACGCGCGCAGACACCCCGGTTTCACGAATTTCGAATCATTGGTCACGAGGTCCGACACATCATGAATCTGACTATCATCGGCAGCGGTTACGTAGGTCTTGTCACCGGCGCCTGTCTCGCCGACATCGGGCACGACGTGTTCTGTCTCGACGTCGATCAGGCGAAGATCGACGTCCTGAACAACGGCGGCGTGCCGATCCACGAGCCGGGCCTCAAGGAAGTCATCGCGCGCAATCGCGCGGCGGGCCGCCTGCGCTTCTCGACCGACATCGAGGCCGCGGTCGCGCACGGCGACGTGCAGTTCATCGCGGTCGGCACGCCGCCCGACGAGGACGGCTCGGCCGACCTGCAGTACGTGCTCGCGGCGGCGCGCAACATCGGCCGCACCATGAAAGGCTTCAAGGTGATCGTCGACAAGTCGACGGTGCCGGTCGGCACGGCCGAGCGCGTGCGCGCGGCGGTGGCCGAGGAGCTCGCCAAGCGCGGCGGCGAGGCTCCGATGTTCTCGGTCGTGTCGAATCCGGAATTCCTGAAGGAAGGCGCGGCGGTCGACGATTTCACGCGGCCGGACCGCATCGTGATCGGCTGCGACGACGACGTGCCGGGCGAGCGCGCGCGCGAGCTGATGAAGAAGCTCTACGCGCCGTTCAACCGCAATCACGAGCGCACGCTGTACATGGACGTGCGCTCGGCCGAATTCACGAAATACGCGGCGAACGCGATGCTCGCGACGCGCATCTCGTTCATGAACGAGCTCGCGAACCTGGCCGACCGCTTCGGCGCGGACATCGAGGCTGTGCGCCGCGGGATCGGCTCCGATCCGCGCATCGGCTATCACTTCCTGTATGCGGGCTGCGGCTATGGCGGCTCGTGCTTCCCGAAGGACGTCGAAGCGCTGATCCGCACCGCCGACGAGCACGGGCAGGCGCTGCAGATCCTGAAGGCCGTGTCGTCGGTGAACGCGACGCAAAAGCGCGTGCTGGCCGACAAGATCGTCGCGCGCTTCGGCGAGGACCTGAGCGGCCGCACGTTCGCGATCTGGGGTCTCGCGTTCAAGCCGAACACCGACGACATGCGCGAAGCGCCGAGCCGCGAGCTGATCGCCGAGCTGCTGTCGCGCGGCGCGCGCATCGCGGCGTACGACCCGGTCGCGCAGCAGGAAGCGCGCCGCGTGCTCGCGCTCGATCTCGCGGATCACCCGAGCTGGCTCGAGCGCCTCAGCTTCGTCGACGACGAGGCGCAGGCCGCGCGCGACGCCGATGCGCTCGTGATCGTCACCGAATGGAAGGCATTCAAGAGCCCGGATTTCGTCGCGCTCGGCCGCCTGTGGAAGTCGCCGGTGATCTTCGACGGCCGCAACCTGTACGAGCCGGAGACGATGAGCGAGCAGGGCATCGAATACCACCCGATCGGCCGCCCCGGCTCGCGCCAGGCCGTCGCCGCCCGCGTGCCGGGCGCCGCGCGCGAGCGTGCCTGACCCGCGCGGCGCCGTTACCCGTCACCCGAATCGAGACGCCATGTTCCGGAACATCCTGATCGTCTGTCACGCGAACGTCTGCCGCAGCCCGGCGGCGGAACTGCTGTTCAAGTCGCACGCGGCGTCGCGTGGCGGCCCGCGCGTGACGTTCCACTCCGCCGGCGTGCGTGCCAACGACGGCGACGGCATCGATCCGGTGATGCGCCAACTTCTCGCCGAGCGCGGCGTCGATGCGACGACGCACCGTTCGCGGCGGCTGTCGCGCCGGATCGTGCGCGACGCCGACCTGATTCTCGTCAGCGAGCGCGAACAGATCAAGGCCGTCGAAGCGGTCGATCCGTTCGCGCGCGGCAAGGTCCACCTGCTGGGCAAGTGGGAGGACGCCGAGATCGCGGATCCGCATGGCGGCCCCGAGGCCGACTATCGCGAGAGCTACTCATTGATCGAACGTCTGGTTCAAGGATGGCTGCAAAAACTATGCTGAAACGTCCCATGCGCCCGCTGGCGCTCGCCGTCGCGTTGACGACATTCCTGTCGGCCTGCGCGAGCGCGCCCGGCAACTATCTCGACTCGTCGAACCTGAAGGACGAAGGCCGGCAAGGCCAGGCCGAAACCTATCCGGTTCATTACATCGACGCGAAGCTGGTGATGGATCAGCTGCAGAAGCAGCAGGTCGAGCATCCGCTGCCGCCGGGCCGATACACCGATCCGTCGGAGTACGTGTACCGCGTCGGTCCGCAGGACATCCTCGGCGTCACGGTGTGGGATCACCCCGAGCTGACGACGCCGCAGGGCCAGTCGTTCTCGAGCGGCGGCAACACGACGCAGTCGGTCGCGGGCGCGCTGCAGCAGCCGTATACGACCGCGCTGCCGGGCCAGGCCGATCCGTACGGCCAGACGGTCGCCGCCGACGGCACGATCTTCTTCCCGTTCGTCGGCCGCATCCGCGTGGCGGGCAAGACGGTCGCGCAGATCCGCGAGCAGATGGCATCGACCCTCGCGCGCTACGTGAAGAATCCGCAGCTCGACGTGCGCGTGCTGTCGTTCCGCAGCCAGAAGGTGCAGGTGACGGGCGAGGTGAAGCAGCCGGGCCCGCTCGCGGTGAGCGACGTGCCGCTGACGCTCGTCGACGCGATCTCGCGCTCGGGCGGCTCGACCAACGAGGCCGACCTGCAGCGCGTGCGCCTGACGCGCGACGGCAAGCTCTACACGCTCGACGCGAACGGCGTGCTCGATCGCGGCGAAGTGAAGCAGAACGTGATGCTGCAGCCGGGCGACATCGTCAACGTGCCGGACCGCAGCGACAGCCGCGTGTTCATCATGGGCGAGGTCAAGACGCCGGTCACCGTGCCGATGCTCAAGGGCAAGCTGACCATCGCCGATGCGCTGACGGCCGGCGGCGGCATCCTCGACACCGATGCGAACCCGCGCAAGATCTACGTGATGCGCGGCATGCGTGACAACCCGACGAAGCCGGAAGTGTTCCGCCTCGACATGACGCAGCCGGATGCGCTGATGCTGTCGAGCCGCTTCCCGCTCCAGCCGCTCGACGTCGTCTACGTCAGCACGGCCAGCTCGGTGCAGTTCAACCGTGTGCTGCAGCAGGTGCTGCCGACGATCCAGACGATCTTCTACATGCGGCAAATCACGCGCTGATAGCCCGCCGGGGCGGCGCCTGCCCCCCGGCACCACTCAAGCGGGAACGAATGGTGAACACGCAAGCGAAACACTCCTACGCGGATCTGACCGCGAAAACCGAGGAAGAGGACGTCGTCCTCGGCCAACTGCTCCAGGTGCTCATGGACGACATCTGGCTGCTGCTCGGCATCGCGGTGACCGTCATCGCGATGGCCGGCCTGTACTGCTACATCGCGAAGCCGGTCTATCAGGCCGACGTGCACGTGCGGGTCGAGGGCAACGACAACACGTCGCAGGCGCTCACCCAGACGCAGACGGGCGCGATGATCAACAGCGGTCCGCAGCAGGCGCCGACCGAAGCGGAAATCGAGATCATCAAGAGCCGCGGCGTCGTCGCGCCGGTCGTCGAGCAGTTCAAGCTGAACTTCTCGGTCGCGCCGAAGACGCTGCCGGTGCTCGGCAGCCTGGCCGCGCGCGTCGCGACGCCGGGCGAACCGTCGCGTGCGTGGTTCGGCCTGCGCTCGTACGCATGGGGCGGCGAAGTCGCCGACATCGACACGATCAACGTCGTGCCCGCGCTCGAAGGCAAGAAGCTGACGCTGACGGCCGGCCCGAACGGCACCTACACGCTGGTCGACCAGAACGGCAACCGTCTTCTGTCGGGCCGTGTCGGCGAATCGGAGCAGGCAGGCGGCGTGACGCTGCTCGTGCAGAAGCTCGTCGCGCGTCCGGGCACGCAATTCACGGTGGTCCGCTACAACGATCTCGATGCGATCACCGGCTTCCAGTCGGGCATCCAGGTGTCCGAGCAGGGCAAGCAGACGGGCGTCGTCCAGATCTCGCTCGAAGGCAAGGACCCGGACCAGACCGCCGCGATCGCGAACGCGCTCGCGCAGTCGTACCTGAACCAGCACGTGATCGCGAAGCAGGCCGAAGCGACCAAGATGCTCGACTTCCTGAAGGGCGAGGAACCGCGCCTGAAGGCCGACCTCGAGCGCGCGGAAGCCGCGCTGACGCAGTACCAGCGCACGTCCGGCTCGATCAACGCGAGCGACGAGGCGAAGGTCTACCTCGAAGGCAGCGTGCAGTACGAGCAGCAGATCGCCGCGCAGCGCCTGCAGCTCGCATCGCTCGCGCAGCGCTTCACCGATTCGCACCCGATGGTGATCGCCGCGAAGCAGCAGCTCGCGGAACTGCAGGGCGAGAAGGACAAGTTCAGCAACCGCTTCCGCAGCCTGCCGGCCACCGAAGTGAAGGCCGTCCAGCTCCAGCGTGACGCGAAGGTGGCCGAGGACATCTACGTGCTGCTGCTGAACCGCGTGCAGGAGCTGTCGGTGCAGAAGGCCGGCACGGGCGGCAACATCCACCTCGTCGATTCGGCGCTGCGCCCGGGCGATCCGATCAAGCCGAAGAAGGTGCTGATCCTGTCGGCGGCGGTGTTCCTCGGGCTGATCCTCGGCACCGGCATCGTGTTCCTGCGCCGCAACCTGTTCCAGGGCATCGAGGATCCGGACCGCGTCGAGCGCACGTTCAACCTGCCGCTGTACGGGCTGGTGCCGCAAAGCGCCGAGCAGGTGAAGCTCGACGCCATGGCCGAGAAGGGCGGCGGCCGCGCACGGCCGATCCTCGCGAGCCTGCGTCCGAAGGACCTGAGCGTCGAAAGCATGCGCAGCCTGCGCACCGCGATGCAGTTCGCGATGATGGACGCGAAGAACCGCGTGGTCGTGCTGACCGGCCCGACGCCGGGCATCGGCAAGAGCTTCCTGACGGTCAACCTCGCGGTGCTGCTCGCGCATTCCGGCAAGCGTGTGCTGCTGGTCGACGCCGACATGCGGCGCGGCATGCTCGACCGCTACTTCGGCCTCACCGCGCAGCCGGGCCTGTCCGAGCTGCTGAGCGACCAGTCGTCGCTCGAGGACGCGATCCGCGAGACGCCGGTGCAGGGCCTGTCGTTCATCTCGGCCGGCACGCGCCCGCCGAACCCGTCGGAACTGCTGATGTCGGCCCGTCTGCCGCAATACCTCGAAGGGCTCGGCAAGCGCTACGACGTCGTGCTGATCGACTCGCCGCCGGTGCTGGCGGTGACCGACGCGACCATCATCGGCCGCATGGCCGGCGCGACCTTCCTGGTGCTGCGCTCGGGCATGCATACCGAAGGCGAGATCGCCGACGCGATCAAGCGCCTGCGCACCGCGGGCGTCGATCTGGAAGGCGGGATCTTCAACGGCGTGCCGCCGAAGGCACGCGGCTACGGCCGCGGCTATGCGGCCGTCCACGAATACCTGAGCGCCTGACCGCATTGCACGAAACCGGGCCGGCGCGAGCCGCATCGGCCCGGCCGACTGGAGAACCTTCGATGAAAATTTCCGTGCTCGTTCCGACCTACCGGCGTCCCGCCGACCTCGCGCGCTGCCTGCTGGCGCTGCAGCGCCAGGCGCGGCTGCCCGACGAGGTGATCGTCGTCGCGCGCCCGGAGGACGATGCCACGCACGAGCGCCTCGCCGATCCGTCGGTCGGCGGCGCGCTGCCGCTGCGGATCGTGCCGGTCGACGTGCCGGGGCAGGTCGCCGCGCTGAACAAGGGGCTCGACTCGGCGCACGGCGACATCGTCGCGATCACCGACGACGACGCGGCACCGCACGCCGACTGGCTCGCGCGCATCGAGGCCGTGTTCCTCGCCGACCCGCGCGTCGGTGCGGTCGGCGGCCGCGACTGGGTGCACGAGAAGGGCCGCGTGCTCGACGAATCGCGCGAGCTCGTCGGCCAGCTCACGCTGTCCGGCAAGATCATCGGCAACCATCACCTGGGCGTCGGCGGCGCGCGCGAAGTCGACATGCTCAAGGGCGCGAACATGAGCTACCGCCGCGCCGCGATCGAGCGGCTGCGCTTCGACACGCGGCTGCGCGGCGCCGGTGCGCAGGTGCACAACGACATGGGTTTCAGCATGCACGTGCAGCGCGACGGCTGGAAGCTCGTCTACGACCCGGCGATCGCGGTCGACCATTTTCCGGCCGAGCGTTTCGACGACGACCGGCGCGATGCCGCGTCGCTGAATGCGATCAGCAACGGCGCGTACAACCTGCACCTGATCCTGCGCGAGCATCTGCCGCCGCTGCGGCGCGAGATCGCGTGGTGGTGGTGGACGCTGGTCGGCACGCGCGTCTACCCGGGTTTCGCGCACGTGCTGCTGTCGCTGCATACCGCGCGGCGCGAGCGCGTGCGCGACCACTGGCGCGCGGTGCGCCGCGGCGCACGCGAGGCGCGCCGCGCGAATCTTGCCCCCCACCGTGCGGCGATGCCGCCGGTGACGTCTTGAACGAGCCGCGCGCACGAGCACGGCCACCCGCGAAGGGCATGAAATGGTCCGACTCCCGCGCTCACTTGATTCGCTTGGAGGGGCGCAGCCCCTCCAGCTCCCTGAAGCTCGTCCGTCGGTGCATCCGACGGCCCGGCGGAGGCTGACATGACTTCGACGAAGGTTCACGTTCACCTGTTTTACGGTGCCGATCCGCGTACCTATCGGCAAGGCGAGAACATCGGCTGCCTGTACGGCTATCACCACGCGGAATCCGACGAATTCCGGCTGACCTATTCGCAGGACCGCCGCGAGAACCGCGTCGCGAGCCTCGCGCGCCGTGCGCTGAAGGCGGCGCTCGGCTTCGACGTCGTGCACGCGTGGCGCAATCGCGCCGCGCTGTTGAGCACGGACGTGATCTGGACGCACACCGAGCAGGAGCACCTCGCCGCCGCGCTGGTCCTGAAGCTCGCCGGCGCGCAGGGCAAGCGCCCGCTGCTGCTCGCGCAGAGCGTGTGGCTGTTCGACAAGTGGAACACCTTCGGCGGCCCGCGCCGCTGGCTGTACCGCAAGCTGCTCGCGCGCGCCGACGCGCTGACGACGCTCGCCCGCGACAACGCCGAGCTGTGCCGCCGCTATCTCGGGCGCGAAGCCGAGTTCGTCTACTACGGGCTGAACACGCAGGACTTCCCGCCGGCCGAACCGCAGCAATGGAAGCCGAACCGGCCGCTGCGGATCGCCGCGATCGGCAACGACCGCGACCGCGACTGGCGCACGTTCCTCGCCGCGTTCGGCGGCGACGAGCGCTACGACGTGCGGCTCGCGACGCGCCGCCGCGTGCCGCGCGAGTGGCATGCGCCGAACGTGAAGATCGGCTCGGCATCGGGCCTCGCGAAGCAGCACGAGCTGTACGCATGGGCCGACGTGATCGTCGTGCCGCTGCGGCCGAACTTCCATGCGTCGGGCATCACCGTGATGCTCGAGGCGGCGGCGGTCGGCAAGCCGATGATCGTGTCCGACGTCGGCGGCCTCAGCGACTACTTCCCGCACGACACGGCCGCCTACGTGCCGGCGTTCGACGCAGCGGCGATGCGCCAGGCCGCCGATCGCTTCGTGGCCGATCCGGCCGCCGCGCTCGAATGCGCGCGTGCCGCGGCCGCGTGCCTGCGCGAGCGCGACCTGACCACGCAGGCGTTCGCCGAGCAGCACGTGCGGATCACACGCGACCTGCTGCGCCGGCGTCGCACGCCGGCGGCCGCCGGTCTCGCGATGCCGCTCGCGGATTCGCGCCCGTCGTCGCGGTGAGAGCGGATCGATGAGTACGATTGCCGCCGAACGCGCACCGTCGCGCAGCCGCAGCCGCTTACCCGAACCGAAGCACTGGGTCGGGCAGGCCGGGCTGTGGACGTTGACCGCTGCGCTGATCGCCATTCACCAGGGCAAGGTGCTGACGCTCGCGTTTCCGGTGCTGGCCATCGCGGTCGGCATCTGGCTGTATTTCAAGAGCCCGGCGCGCTACGTCGGCTTCATGTGGTGGGTGTGGTTCCTGAGCCCCGAAGTGCGGCGTCTCGCCGACTGGTCGAAGGGCGCGTTCACGCCGACGAGCCTGATCCAGGTCGCGCCGCTCGCGGTGACGATGATCGCTGGCTTCGGGCTGCTCAGGCATTACCGCGTGCTCGCCCAGCGGCGCGGGATTCCCGTGCTGCTGATGCTGTTCGGGCTGACGTACGCGTACCTCGTCGGGATCGTGTCGAGCGGCGTGATGGCAGCGACCTACGACCTCGCGAACTGGGTGTACCCGGTGCTGATCGGCTTTCACATCATGGTCAACGCGCGCGACTATCCCGAGTACCGCGACGTGCTGCTGTCCACGTTCATGTGGGGCATGCTCGTGATGGGCGTGTACGGGGTCGTGCAGTACTTCGTGATGCCGCAGTGGGACGTGCTCTGGATGATCGGCTCGGACATGGGTTCGCAGGGCGAGCCGGTGCCGTACGGCGTGCGGGTCTTCAGCACGATGAACTCGTCGGGGCCGTTCGCGTTCGCGATCATGGGCGCGCTGGTGTTCGTGTTCGCGGCGCCGCAGAAGGTCCGCTGGTTCGCGGGCGCCGCCGGCTTCGTGTCGTTCGCGCTGTGTCTCGTGCGCTCGACCTGGGGCGGCTGGGTGATCGCGCTCGCGATCCAGCTCGTGCAGTCGAGCAACCGCGTGCGGATGCGGATCCTGATCAGCGGGGTCGTGCTGGTCGGGCTGTGCGTGCCGCTCCTGACCGTCGGGCCGGTGGCCGACCGGCTCGGCGCGCGCCTGCAGTCGATCACGAACCTGAAGGACGACCGCAGCTACGACGACCGCAACAAGTTCTACGCAACCTTCGCGCAAACGGCGTTCACCGACGTCGCCGGCGAAGGGATGGGCGCGACCGGCGCGTCCACCAAGCTGTCGAGCGACAGCGGCGAGCTCGGCAAGTACGGCAGCTTCGACAGCGGCGTGATGAACGTGCCGTTCGTGCTCGGCTGGCCCGGCACGCTGCTGTACCTGTCGGGTGTCGTGATGCTGCTCGCCCGCACGCTGCGCGCGGCGTTCAAGCTGCGCAAGGACAAGTTCGTCGGCGCATGCCTGAGCCTGTGCCTGTCGGTGTTCGCGATGCTCGTGTTCACGAACTCGCTGATCGGCACGGGCGGCCTGCTGCTGTTCACGGCCATTTTTTCCATACTATCCGCGGCGCACTGGCAAAAGGCACAGCGCCTGCTGGCCGCCGCGCGTTCACGGGGAGGCGACCATTGAGAATCGCGATCGTCACGCACGTCGTGCGACATAACGACGGGCAGGGCCGCGTCAATTACGAAATCGCGCGCGCGGCGCTGGCAGAACACTACGAGGTCACGCTGGTCGCGTCGCACGTCGCGCCCGAACTGCTGGCCGATCCGCGCGTGCGCTGGGTGCCGGTCAAGGTCGGCGGCTTCTGGCCGTCGAATCTCGTCAAGCAGCAGGTGTTCGCGCTCAAGAGCGCGGCCTGGCTGCGCGCGCATCGCAGCGAATACGACGTGCTGCACGTGAACGGCTTCATCTCGTGGATCAAGGCCGACGTGAACACCGCGCACTTCGTGCACGGCGGCTGGTTCAAGAGTCCGTACTATCCGTTCGGCCCGACGAAGGGGCTGTGGTCGGCCTACCAGTACGTCTATACGCGCGTGAATACGGCGCTCGAGCGCTGGGCGTACCGGCGTTCGCGCGCGATCACGGCCGTCTCGCAGAAGGTGGCCGACGAGATCGCCGGGCTCGGCATCGACAGCCGCAAGATCAGCGTGATCTACAACGGCGTCGACGGCAGCGCGTTCGCGGGCGCGCAGGCCGATCGCGCGGCGTTCAAGCTGCCGGACGACGCGTTCATGCTGCTGTTCGTCGGCGACCTGCGCACGCCGCGCAAGAACCTCGGCACCGTGCTGAAGGCGCTGACGAAGCTGCCGGCGAACGTCCATCTCGCGGTGGCCGGCTATCTGCCCGGCAGCCCGTATCCCGACGAGGCGCGCGCGCTCGGCATCGCGTCGCGCGTGCATTTTCTCGGGCTCGTGAAGAACATGCCGACGCTGATGCGCTCGGTCGACGCGTATGTGTTTCCTTCGCGCTACGAAGCGATGAGCCTGTCGCTGCTGGAAGCGATGGCGGCCGGGCTGCCGGTCGTCACCGCGCGCACCGCCGGCGGCGCGGAGATCATCACGCGCGATTGCGGGATCGTGCTGGAAGACCCGGACGATCCGGCCGCGCTCGCGCAGGCGATCGGCTCGCTCGCGGCGTCGCGCGACACCTGTCGCGCGATGGGCGACGCGGCCCGCGAACTGATGACCCGTTTCGGCTGGGCCCACATGGGCGCCCAGTACGTCGCGCTTTACCGGCGCATCGGCCAACCCACGCAGCCGTCCGCCTTCGAGCGGGTCGAGCATGCAATCACGCAGGAGCAACCGTGACGTCTCAATCTTCCCGGCCGATCAAATCGTTGCAAATCGGCATGCACTGGTTCCCCGAACGCGCGGGCGGCCTCGACCGGATGTACTACTCGCTCGTCGGCGCGCTGCCGGGCGCGGGCGTCGCGGTGCGCGGGCTCGTCGCCGGCTCGCCGAAGGTCGCCGACGACACGGGCGGTGCGATCCAGGGCTTCGGACCGGCGTCGCAGCCGCTCGCGCGCCGCATGCTCGCCGCGCGCCGCGCGCTGCGCGACGAGATCCGCAGCGAGCGGCCGGACGTGATCTCGTCGCACTTCGCGCTGTACACGTTCCCGGGGCTCGACGTCACGCGCGGGATTCCGCAGGTGTCGCACTTCCAGGGGCCGTGGGCCGACGAAAGCCAGGTCGAGGGCGCCGCGTCGCTCGGGCAGCGCGCGAAGCGCTATCTCGAGCAGGCCGTCTATACGCGCTCGTCGCGCCTGATCGTGTTGTCGCAGGCGTTCGGCCAGATCCTGACGAACCGCTACGGGATCGATCCGTCGCGCGTGCGCGTGATTCCCGGCTGCGTCGATACCGCGCAGTTCGACACGCCGCTCACGCCGGCCGAGGCGCGGCACAAGCTGCAACTGCCGCAGGACCGGCCGATCGTGCTGGCCGTGCGCCGGCTCGTGCGGCGCATGGGGCTGGAGGACCTGATCGACGCGATCGGCCTCGTCAAGCAACGTCACCCGGACGTGCTGCTGCTGATCGCCGGCAAGGGCAAGATCGGCGAGGAGCTGCAGCAGCGCATCGACGAAGCCGGGCTGCAGGACAACGTGAAGCTGCTCGGTTTCGTGCCCGACAACCATCTCGCGGCGCTGTACCGCGCGGCGACGGTCAGCGTCGTGCCGACCGTCGCGCTCGAAGGCTTCGGGCTGATCACCGTCGAATCGCTCGCGTCCGGCACGCCGGTGCTGGTCACGCCGGTCGGCGGGCTGCCGGAGGCGGTCGCCGGGCTGTCCAACGACCTCGTGCTGCCGTCGACGGGCGCGGACGCGATCGCGGAAGGGCTCGGCGGCGCGCTGTCGGGCGCGATCGCGTTGCCGGACGAAGCGGCGTGCAAGCGCTACGCGCGCGACCATTTCGACAACGCGGTGATCGCGCGACGCGTCGCCGGCGTGTACGAAGAGGCGATCCAGGCGGCGGGGTAAGCGAACGCGGCGCGTCGCCGCGACGGTCGAGCCGGCATACACGTCCGGTTCGCAGGCCGGCCGCCCGATCCGGGCGAGCCGGCTTTTTGTCGTTTGACTCCGGGCGTGCGGCGGCTCGCGCGCCGGGCTCGACACGCGTCGTTCAGGCACGCCTGAGCGTCACGGTCCATACGCCGGGCGCGGCCGTGCTGACCGCCGCGCCGAGCCCGGGGGCGAGGCGAACCTGACGGGCGGGGGGATACGGGCGTGATGACCCCGGACGCCGTGCGACGCAAGGACCGTGCTTTACCGGTGCGCGGCGTCGCCTGTATACGCGTCACGATGACAACGCCTGTCGAAAACCATCCGGCCATGACGCATGGGCGCGATCGGCGCAATCGCGTTCGCTATTGCAGGAAAACGGGTGGCGACTGGCCGCTCAGTGCCGTTCGCCGCGCCAGCGCCCCGGCGCGACGCCGAAGCGTTTCGTGAACGCGTGCGTGAAGGTGCTCTGGTCCGCGAAGCCGACCATGCCGGCGATGTCGACGAGCGGATGGCGGCCGTCGGCGAGCAGCACGACGGCGGCGTCGAGCCGCAGCCGCTGCAGGTAGCGATGCGGAGTCTCGCCGAACGCGTCGACGAACAGTTGGTGAAACCGGCGCATCCCGTAGCCGCAGTGCGCGGCGAGATCGGCGATGCGCAGCGGCTCCGCGAGCCGCGCGCGCAGCCAGCGGTCGATGCGCGCGAAATCGAGGCCCGCCGCGGGCGCGGCGAGGCTGGCGTCGCCGAGCAGCGCGTCGCACAGACGCGCGGCGGCCTGCCACTGGAAGCGATGCGCGTGCCGCGTGTCGCCGGCCGGGCCGTCGAGCTGCGCGGCCGCTGTCGCGACCTGCGCGACGAGCGACGTCAGCGCCGGGTCGATCGGCACGGCACGCGCGCTGTCGAACAGCCGCTGCGGCACCGCGAGCGACGCGGCGGGCAGGTCGAGCACGAGCTGGCGATTGTCGCCGAGGCCCGCGTAATCGTGGCGCGAGCCGGCCGGAATCAGCCAGGCCGCGTGCCGGTCGATGCGCTGGCCGACGCCGTCCACCGCCATCACCATCGCGCCGTCGACGCCGAGCACGACCTGGTGAAAGTCGTGCACGTCGGACGCTTCGCACGTGTCGTAACGGCGCAGCGCGATGGCGGGAGACGGGATGCGTTCCATCGGAAGGACGTCGGCCGGCGTCGTCAGACGGCGAGCAGTTCGACTTCGAACACGAGCGTCGCGTTCGGCGGGATCACGCCGCCTGCACCGCGCGGGCCGTAGCCGAGTTGCGGCGGGATCGTCAGGCGACGCACGCCGCCGACCTTCATGCCTTGCACGCCTTCGTCCCAGCCCTTGATGACCATGCCGCCGCCGAGCACGAACGCGAACGGGTCGTTGCGGTCCTTGCTCGAGTCGAATTTCTGACCGTCGGTCAGCCAGCCCGTGTAGTGGACGCTGACGGTCTGGCCGGCTTGCGCTTCCGCGCCGGTGCCTTCGGTCAGCTCTTCGATTTTGAGGCCCGATGCGGTCGTGGTGACAGACATGACTTCTCCTGAAAGGGGTTGGGTAAAACCGCTATTGTAGGCGAGCGCGCAGGGGGCCGCCGCAGGCGGCGAGGGCACTGCCGCGTGCCTGTCGCGCGCCGGTCACGGCGGCGCTGACGCATCTCGCGCGACACGCGAATGGAACGCATGTTTGAATCGTTCGCGGACCGGCTCGAAGGGGTCGCGCCGCGCGAACGCCGCGCACGTATGAATCGGCGCTATCCGGCCGCTCGGCGTCGCGTCGAGAAACCGCCGCGCGACGCCGCAAAACGCCCGTCGCGCGGGGCTTGCGCGCCGATTGCGATTCGCGCGCGCGTCGCCCGCCTGCCGGTTGCGCACGGATGCGCGCGTTCGAATCGCGACCCGCCCGAACGCCGCCCGAACGTCGTTTTTGTCGCGTTGCCGACCGTGCCCTGTTTGGAAGCGCGCATCTACCGTGCGGCTTGCGCGCGGCGTCGGCCGGCGCCTATCTTTACAGCTATCGATGTCAAGATTTGGGTGTTGCGCGATGCGCTGCCCGGGCCCACGCCTGCACGGCCGCAATGCTCGCAACGGCCGGGCGGGCCGCCCGGAAACAAGGAGAACGACGACCATGAAGTCAGCCGCTTGCGCGACCGCAGCCGAGGTGATGCCGGTGCGCCGCGACCTGCGCTTCGACCTGCCGGTCGAACGCGCGAAGGACTGGCACGGGCTCGGCCCGCACGTGACGCACTTCTTCAACGCGCTGTCGCTGCTGTTTCCTGCCGGCGAACGATTTTTCATGGATTCCGTGCGCCACTATCGCGACCGGATCGACGATCCGGTGCTGAAGCGGCAGGTGCTCGGCTTCATCGGGCAGGAGGCGATGCATACGCGCGAGCACGTCGAATACAACGAATTGATGCAGGAGAACCGCCTGCCCGCGCGCAAGCTCGACAAGCGCATCTGGACCGTGCTCGGTTACATGAAGCGCAAGCTGCCGCACTCGGTGCAACTCGCGCATACGGTCGCCGCCGAGCACTACACGGCCATGCTCGCCGACTGGCTGCTGCGCGATCCGACGCGCCTCGAAGGCTCGGTCGACGGCTACCGTCAAATGTGGGTGTGGCACGCGCTCGAGGAAACCGAGCACAAGGCCGTGTCGTTCGACGTCTGGAACGTCGCGATGAAGCCGGGCCTGCGCCGCTATCTGATCCGCATCGGCGTCTACCTGCTGACGACGCTGACGTTCTGGCCGACCGTGTTCCTGCTGCACGCGACGCTGTTGTCGCGTGATCGCGACATCGAGCATCGCGTGCGCGGCATGCTGCGCATGCTCGCATTCCTGTACGGGCCGCGTCGTGGGCTGTTTCCGCGGATCGCGCGCGAGTGGCTCAGCTTTTTCCGGCCCGGCTTCCACCCGTGGGACCGCGACAACCGCCATCACCTCGCGCGGGTCGACGCGCTCGTCGCCGCGTACGGCGAACACGACGGCGCGTCGGCCGGCCGTGGCCGCGCCAACGCGCTCGCGCCGCTCGCATCGGGACGCTGACCCGGTCGCCGCGCCACCCCGCGTGTTGCATTCCTGCATCATCCCCGTTTTACCCGACGATTGACCGGCATCAAGCGTAAACGGTTGCGGGCGCCGGGCCGGTGCGGCAGACCGGGCGTGTCGGCCCGTGCCGCCGGTTCGATCCCGTGCGCCCGGCCTCGCGTGCCGTCCCCGCGCGCCAGCACCGGCGCGGCGTCGGGCGTTCGCGATGGGTCCGGCCTTGCTTCGCGTCCGCCGCGCCACCGGGATAACACCCATCTAGCCGCGCATCGGCGGCGTCGATATACCGTTCATGAATGGGTTCGTCCGGCACGCGATTATTCCCTGGGGGATTTTATTCGGACGAAAATGCGGCCAATATGTCGGTTCGATCGAGGTCCGTCGGACGCGGCGGCGAGCCAGCGCACGATACCAACGCCAAGCGGGGAACAACGATGGTTGCAAGGTCACCCGACGCAAGCGGGACGGCGGCGTCCGAGACGCCGCTCGTATCCGTTACCGCTCCCGAGGCCGGACGCAAGCTGTTCGTGATCATGCGTTCGCCGGACGAGCCGTTGCTGGCGCAGCTGCGCGGGCTCGGCTGGGATATCTCGGTCGCGAAGACGGCCGGCGCCGCGCAGAACATGACGTCCGGCGTGAACGTCGCCGCCGGGCTCATCGATTTCTCGGGCTTCACGTCGCGCGACTATCCCGCGCTGAAGGCGTGCCTGAGCCAGCCGGCGATCGGCTGGATTTCCATCGCGCAGGCCGGCATCACGATCGGCGCTGCCGTGCGCGAACTGATCCGCAGCTATTGTTTCGATTACGTGACGCTGCCGCTGCCGTACGAATGGATTTCGCACGTGCTCGGCCACGCGCGCGGGATGGCCGCGCTCGATCGCGTCGACGGCGCGGCATACGCGGCATCGATCGGCGAGCACGGCATGATCGGCAACTGCGAAGCGATGCAGCAGCTGTTCAGCACGATCCGCAAGGTCGCGAAAACCGACGCGAGCGTGTTCATCTCCGGGGAGTCGGGCACCGGCAAGGAACTGACGGCGCTCGCGATCCACGAGCGCTCGGCACGCGGCAAGGGGCCGTTCGTCGCGATCAACTGCGGCGCGATCCCGCATCACCTGCTGCAGTCGGAACTGTTCGGCTACGAGCGCGGCGCGTTCACCGGCGCGAACCAGCGGCGCGCGGGCCGGATCGAATCGGCGAACGGCGGCACGCTGTTTCTCGACGAGATCGGCGACATGCCGGTCGAAAGCCAGGCAAGCCTGCTGCGTTTCCTGCAGGAAGGGAAGATCGAGCGGCTCGGCGGCCATGAATCGATTCCGGTCGACGTGCGGATCATCTCGGCGACGCACGTGGATCTCGACGGCGCGGTCGAAGCCGGCCGCTTCCGCGCGGACCTCTATCACCGGCTCTGCGTGCTGCGCATTCACGAGCCGCCGCTGCGCGCGCGGGGCAAGGACATCGACATCCTCGCGCATTACGTGCTGCAGAAATTCAAGGGCGACAGCGGCCGCAAGATCAGCGGCTTCACGTCGGCCGCGCTCGACGCGATGCGCCGCTACGAGTGGCCCGGCAACGTGCGCGAGCTGATCAACCGGGTGCGCCGCGCGATCGTGATGGCCGAGAGCCGGCTGCTGACACCGCACGATCTCGGGCTCGACGTTCCGGGTGAAACGGAGCCCGTGACCCTCGAGCAGGCGCGTTCGCTCGCCGAGCGCGTCGCGATCGAGAACGCGCTGCTGCGCAACGATCACCGGATCAACAAGGCCGCCGCCGAACTCGGCATCTCGCGCGTGACGCTCTACCGGATGATGATCGAGCACGGACTCAACGACCACGACAACACCGGCGACAACGGCGGGAAGGACGGCTCGCCGCCCGACGACGCCGACCAGCGAGTCGGCTGAAGGCGGCACGAAAAGCGTCCGCGGCCGGTCCGTGCGCGGGCGTCCGGCGGCATGTAAAGGGCGTGAAACGTTTCGTGCCGGCGGCTGTGCAGAAAGCCCCGGCAAACGCGGGCGGCGACGCACGGCCCGCGCCGGGAAAATTTTCCGGCTCGTCCGCGCGCCTTGTCCGGCAAGGCGTTGCCGCCACGCGGCCGAGGCCGCTCGCGCCCGGCATGTTTCAGTTTCGCAACGTCCGGCATGTCCCGCCCGTCCGCGCCGCGAACTGGTCCGATGAAAGGCTTGTGCCGCCGGCCCCGAACGAAGCTGGCGCGCTCCTTGCACAGGTTGGGGTGCGAGAGTCGACGACGCGACGTCCGGCCGGTTCGGCAGCGAACCATTCGAAAACCGGCAAGGACGCAGTCCGCGGGGATGACGGCCGGACGGGCAGCATGGCCCCGTTCCGGACGGCATGGGCCGTCGTCGGCGGATCGTCGGAGCACCGGCGGTGTCCGGTTGCCGGCACAAGCAACGATTCGAATACGGGGTAGAAAAATGAACGGTCACAACACGCCGCGGCCGGCAGGCCGCGATCGCAGTGATTCGACCCATCGCCGGTCGACCGCGCACCTTGCTGCCGGCCGGCATGCGTCGACAGGCCACCTCTGCGCGCCCGGCGCGAGGCGGATCCGGCTGATACCCGGTCATCCGCGCCGGGCCGGCACTTTCCTGCTCGCCAACCCGGTTCGCATGGGGATGTGCACGCGGGCACCGGTACCCCGGCGCCCGGTCTTCGCTTATTGACGACGTCGAGCGCCTGCGGTCGCCAGCGCAGGCGATCCGTTCGCCAGGCGAAGGATGTGCGGCATCCGGTTGCGCGATACGGACGATGAAACCGGTGCGACGGCAGGCGTCAGGGAGGCGTCGCCGTCCGGCGAGCAGGGGAGGGGCGGTCGGGCCGCGCGCGACGGGCATCGCACCCGTGCGCGCGCGGAGCCGCTTCAGCCGCCGTAGATGTCGAAGTCGAAGTACTTCGACGCGAGCCGCTTGTAGGTGCCGTCCTTGACCATGTCGAGGATCGCGCGATCGATCTTCGCCTTCAGGTCGGCGTCTTCCTTGCGCAGCCCGATACCGGCGCCGATGCCGAGCACCTTCTCGTCGACGAGTTCGGGCCCGACGAACTGGTAGCCCGCACCGCGCGGCGACTTCAGGAACCCGATCGCGGCCTGCACCTCGTCCTGCAGCGCGGCGTCGAGGCGGCCCGACGTCAGGTCCGCGTACACGCCGTCCTGGTTCTGGTACGACACGACGTTCGCACCCTGCTTCGCCCAGTACGCCTTCGCATACGCTTCCTGCGTCGTGCCCTGTTCGACGCCGATCGACTTGCCCTTCAGCGATTCGGCCGTCGGCAGCAGCGGCGAGCCCTTCTTCACGACGAGCCGCGTCGGCTGGTTGTAGATCTTCGTCGTGAAGCCGATCTGTTCCGCACGCTGCGGCGTGATCGACATCGACGACAGCACCGCGTCGAACTTCTTCGCCTTCAGCGCCGGGATCATCCCGTCGAAATCGTTCTCGAGCCACACGCACTTCGCTTTCAGCCGTGCGCAGATCTCGTTGCCGAGGTCGATGTCGAAGCCGACGAGCTTGCCGTCGGGCGCCTTCGATTCGAACGGCGCGTAGCTGGCGTCGGTGCCGAAGCGCAGCGTGGTCCAGTCCTTCGCGACGGCGGGGCCTGCCGATACCGCGAGCAGGGTGATCGAAACGGCGGCAATCAGTCTCTTCATGGTGGTTCCTTGGCGTGGTCTATCCGGTTCTGGGCGACACGGTTGCTGCGGGGACGCATCGCGTCCCGGTGCGTTATCCGCACGGTCATTAACGCAGAAAATAAAATCGCAGTCCAGAATGGACAAAAAATATCGATCCTTTGGGCGGAACGCCGGCACGTCGGGGGGCGACCCTTGCAAAAATACGAAAATGGACTAATCTTGTTAGTAAATTCGTTTAGAGACTAACGATCATGTCACAGCCCGCCTTCGATCCGCATTCCGCCCCGCGGCAGGCTTCGGTCGCGCAGATGTCGGCGGCCGGCCTGCGCGCGTTCTTCAACATCGCGCGCGACTGGGAGCTGACGATCGACGAACAGATCGTCCTGCTCGGCTCGCCCGGCCGCTCGACGTTCTTCAAGTGGAAGGCGTCGCCCGAATCGGCGCGCCTGCCGCGCGATACGCTCGAGCGGCTATCGCTGCTGCTCGGCATCTACAAGGCGCTGCAGATCCTGCTGCCGCAGCCGGCCGCGGCCGACACCTGGGTCAAGCGGCCGAACGACGCCGCGCCGTTCGGCGGCAAGCGCGCGCTCGACCGGATGCTCGCCGGCAACGTCGGCGACCTGGTCGCCGTCCGGCAATACCTCGACGCGATGCGGGGTGGCTGGGCGTGACGATGCCGATCGAAGCAGTACAGCACTGGCCCATGACCGTCGTCGACTGGGCACCTGCCTATCGCGTGATTCCCACTCGTTTTCCAGCCATCAACCTGTTCGACCGCGTCGCGTCCGCCGAGGATTTCGATGCGCTCTATGCGCTCGAATCGCTGACCAACGATCGCATCCGCAACGAAGTCGGCACGCTCGAGCTCGTGCCGCCGGCGGAGCGTCGCTACGGCCCGGGCTGGGGGCCGATCATGGCCGCGTTCACGCATCTGAATCCGCAGGGCAGCCGCTTTTCCGACGGCAGCTACGGCGTGTTCTACTGCGGGCGGTCGCGCGATACGGCGATCGCCGAAACGCGCTATCACAGCGGGCTGTTCCTGGCCGCGACGAAGGAGGCGCCGATGCGTCAGCAGATGCGGCTCTACACGGTGTATGCGCAGGGCGACGTCGCCGACGTGCGCACGTGGCCGCAGCGCAGCCCGGCGCTGCTCGATCCGCTCGATTACGGCGCGGGGCAGGCGCTCGGCCGCGCGGTGCGCGACGCGGGCGGCGCGGGGATCGTCTATCCGTCGGTGCGCGACCCGCGCGGCGAGTGTCTCGCGGCGTTTCGCACGACGCTGCTGCGCGATTGTCATCACGCTGCGTATCTCGAATACAACTGGAACGGATCCGCGATCGATGCGGTGTTCGAGCTGAACCAGGTGGGTTAGCGCAGTGCTCGCGCACGCAAACGCGCGCGCGTGAGCGTGAGTCCGCCGAGCGTTGCCGGCCCGCGGCCTGCGCAGGCCCGTTATCGGCGTGAACGCAGGCCTAAGGCAGCGGCAGGTCGCCCGCATGACGCGCGCGCGCGTCGGCCTGCGTCAGCGACCACGTGTCGCCCGTGCGCGGCTCGACGATCGTCAGGCGTCCCGACGGTGCGAACGCGCCGGTGTCGATGAACCATTGCGCGCCGATGCGCTGCGGCGCACGCACCGGCGTGTGGCCGGTGCAGGTCAGCGACAGGCCGGCCTGCCGGGCCGGATCGACGAGCCCCTGGACCAGGTCGCGCCCCCAGATCAGCCGCTCGCGCACGTCGGGCGAATAGCTGCCCGTGTCGAGTTCGGCGTCCGGACCGAGGAATTCCGCATGCAGCACGTTGAAGCGCGCGGGGCCGTCGCCGATCACGCGTACGAGCGGCAGCGCGTCGACGCGCGCCGCGTGCGCGTGCAGCCGTTCCGGCGGGAGGTCGGCGCCCCAGTCGCCGCCGATCCCGCGCCACGCATCGGGCGACAGCTTGCCGCGCGCGACGAGGCTCAGCACTTCTTCGTGATTGCCGCGCACCACGTGGCACCACGGGCGGTCGAGCAGCTCGAGCGCGGTTTCGGACGCGGGGCCGCGGTCGACGAGATCGCCGACCGAGAACAGCCGGTCGCGAGCCGGGTCGAAGCCGATGTCGTGCAGCAGCGCGCGCAGCACATCCACGCAGCCGTGCAGATCGCCGACGACGAAGTCGCGGCCGGCCGCGTTCGCGGGATGGTGGCAGAGGACGGGAGTCATCCCGATATCTTAGGCGCTCACGCCCTTCGCAACGTCATGCAGGAATGGCGATAATCGGGGCGGTACCCGCCGGCGCTGCCCGGCGGGCCGTTCGCACGCGGGCCGAACCCTTTCCATCCGCTTTCGGAATCACACGATGACGCTTTATCCGCAGGTATTACGCAACAGGCCGCGCATGGTCGCCGCCTTCGCCGCGGGAGTGCTGTGCGCGGTGCTGCTGCCGTTGCAGTTGAGACCGACCGCGCGTGCGCTGATCGGCTGGGATTGCACGGTCTGGCTGTATCTCGTGCTGATGTGGGGGCGCATGGTCACCGCACATCACCACCAGGTGCGCGAGATCGCGATCCGCGAGGACGAGAACGCGACGACCGTGCTGACGGTGATCTGCATCGCGACGGTCGCGAGCGTCGCCGCGATCGCGATCGAGCTCGCCACCGCGAAGAACGTCGGCTTTCGTGCCGGGCTCGGCCACTACGCGGTCACGGGTGCGACGCTGTTCGGCGCATGGTTCCTGATCCCGACGATCTTCACGCTGCACTATGCGCGGCTCTATTACGGCTCGCCGAGCAACGATCGCGCACTGCGGTTTCCCGACCGCAACCCCGAGCCCGACTACTGGGATTTCCTGTATTTCGCCTTTACGCTCGCGGTCGCGTCGCAGACGGCCGACGTGTCGCTCGCGAATCGCTCCGCGCGCCGCGCGGTGCTCGCGCAGTCGATCCTGTCGTTCTACTTCAACATGGCCGTGCTCGGGCTGTCGATCAACGTCGCGGCAGGGTTGCTGAGCTGACGCGGATGACTTGAGCCGTTCTTACCGATCGCCGCGCTCGAGCGCGGCGATCGGCGGGCCGCGACTCACGCCGTCACGCGCCGCGCCGCACCGCGATCCACGCGCCCCAGAACAGGCTCGAGAAAAAGCGCAGCGGCGCATCGAAGCCCGCATCGTGCAGCAACGCGAAGACGGCTTCCTCGGCAGCGGGCGGATCGGCGCCCTGCAGGATTTTCGCAAGCTGCGCACGCACGGCGTCGGGCGTCGCGCCCTTCATCCGCCAGCGCTGCTGCCACGCGTCGAGCAGGCGAGGGTGCTCCGCATAACGGCGATAGTTGCCCGCGATCACGAGCGGTGCACCGGGCTTCAGGCGGCGTGCGATCGCATCCAGCAGCGCGGCCTTCGCCGCATCGCCGGGGACGTGATGCAGCACGCCGATCAGCGTCGCGCCGTCGAACGCCGGCGCATCGGGCAGCGCGTCGACGCCGGCTTCGACGAATTGCGTGCGGGCGGCGAACCCCGCCGCTTCGACGTTGGCACGCGCGAGCGCGAGCATCGGCGCGGACGGATCGACGGCCGTGAACTGCCAGCCCGGTTCGAGCGCCGCGGGCACGCAGATGTCCTGCCCCGTGCCGCCTGCGCCCACGACGAGGAGCCGCGCATCGCGTACACCGATCGCCGACGCGAGCATGCACGCGGCGAGTTCGTGGCACGCGTCGTAGCCGGCGAGCGCGATGCGGGATTGTTCGGCGTATTCGTGCGCGCGTGCCGGATCGAACTTCGCGGCGCTGGCGGGGAGCGACATGGAGATTCCTCGAATTCGGGCGCGGGCGGGGTGCCCACGCGCATCGCACCGAGCGTAAGCGCGGGGCCGCGGCGCAACAAGGCGAGCGGCCATTCCGGTATGCGGACTACCCGATTCGGCGCGCATCGCGCGCAATCAATGCCGGGGTCGATTCGCATTTAAAAATGTGAGGATTCGATGCGTCGCGATCGTGAAAGCGGCGCATACTTTTCTTCCCCCCTGCCTGGCCGTCGCATGCCGGGCCCGATGCGCCGCGCGAATCGCGCGGCCATGCCGCTCGGCACGCACGAGGAGCGCATCATGTCAGATTGTCCGCACGATCCGTATGCGCAGCACTACATACACTGCCTGCCGTCCGGCGCGCAGCCCTGCGGCGCGCTTGGCACGTCGCCGCGCACGCATTTCCGCGTGTGGGCGCCGGGCAGCACGCACGTTCAGCTCGAACTCGATACCGGCTCCGGCCCGACGCTCGTCCCGATGACGGCGGCCGGTCCGCACTGGTTCGAAGTGTTCGTCGAATGCGGTGCGGGCGCGCGCTACCGTTACCGGCTCGACGATGTCGTGTCGATTCCCGATCCCGCGTCGCGTTCGCAACCGGACGGGCTCAACGGCCCGAGCGAGGTCGTCGATCCGCGTGCGTTCACATGGCGCAACACGTTCTGGCGCGGCCGCCCGTGGGAAGACATCGCGCTGTACGCGATTCGTCCGCACGCGGTGGGCGGCTTCGACGGCGTGCGCCGCCGGTTGCCGCAGCTCGCGCGCCTCGGCGTGACCGCGCTGGAGTTGCTCGCGTCGCCGCACGACAGCCTGCCGTTCGCGCCGCTCGCGGCCGAGGGCGGCCCCGACGCGTTGAAGGCATTGATCGACGCCGCGCACGGCTACGGTCTCGCGGTTCTGCTGGAACTCGATTACGCGCGCTTCGGCAGCGGCACCGACGCACTGCGCCATTACGCGGTGCCGTTCTTCCATACGCGCGACGATCCGCTGCAGGCGGCGCCGCTTGCGCTCGACCATCCGGAAGTCTGCGACTTCTTCTGCGACAACGCGCTGTACTGGATCGACGAATACCGTTGCGACGGCCTGCGGCTGCGCGAGGCCGACCGGATCGGCACGTCGTGGCTGCGCGAGATCGCCGACCGCGTGCGCGCGGCCGTGCCGGCCGACCGGATGATCCACCTCGTGCTCGGCAGCGAGCGTCATCCGGTGCACCTGGCCGATACGCATTTCGACGCGCAGTGGAACGGTTGCGGAGAACGCGCGCTGCATCGGCTGACGGGGCGCGACACGTCGGCGCACGAAGGGATTTCGCCCCACCAGTCGATCCACACGCTCGCGCGCGCGCTGACCGCCGCAGGCGCGGCGTTCCAGCCGGCCGCGGCGGGCGATGGCCCGTGCGCCGAAGGGCTGGCGCTCACGTCGCTGGTGCTGTCCGACGGCGCGTGGCGCGAGAGCGAACAACGCGACAGCGAACAGCGCGACAGCGAGCAGGCGGCGGGCCTCGCGGCGCTTGCGTTGTCGCTGCTCACGCCGCAGATCCCGCTGGTCTTCGACGAAACCGCGCGCGATGTCGATCGTGCGCATTTCGTGCAGTCGGCGCTCGCGGTGCGCGCGAAGCTGATCGCGCCGCGGCTGTCCGATTGCCGGCCGCGGGACGCGCATGCGCTGAAGGCGACCGGTGACGGCGATGCCGACGCGCTGCTCGCGTCATGGCGGCTCGCCGACGACGAGACGCTGACCATCGCGTTGAACCTGTCGCCCGACGCGGTGCCGTTCGATGCGCCGAGCGGGCAGGTCGTGTTCGAGACGCCGGCACGCGCACGCGACCGGGTCGACGAAGGGGAGTTGCCGCCGTATTCGCTCGTCGCGTGGCTGACGGGCGACGTCAACCGGTACGCGCTGACGCACGACGTGCGTCGGATCGACGACCGCGCATGGCGCGCGATGCGTCCCGTTCCGCACGCGTGATGCCTGGAATGCCGGGCGCTGGCCGCCCGGCCGCCCTTACCAGAAACCGCGAATGCCCGCGACGCCGTACGCGCCGTGGCGGCGCGCGTCGTCGAGATGCGCGCGCGTCATGCCGCCGAGCGCATAGACCGGCATCGCGGCCTGCGCGGCCAGCGCAGCGAATTGCGTCCAGCCGAGCGTCGGCGCGCCGGGATGGCTGAGCGTCGGCAGCACGGGCGACAGCGTGACGAAATCCACGCCCGCGCGCGCGGCCAGCACGAGATCGTCGGCCGCATGGCAGGCGGCCGACATGCGGCGCGAGGCCGGCAGCGGCCGTTGCGCGACGGCGCGCAGCGCGGCGCCGTCGAGGTGCCAGCCTGCGCCGTCGAGCCGCATCACGCCGGCCGCGTCGATCGGCCCGTTGAGCATCAGTTGCGCGCCGGCCGCGTCGCAGCGCGCGAGCGCATCGGCGGCCAGCCGCGCGAACGCGGCCGCGTCGAACGACTTCACGCGCAGCTGCACGAGCGTTTCGCCGCGCGCGAGCACGGCCGACAGCGTGTCGAGGAATGCGTGGCAATCGGCGGCCGACGCGGACGCCGGCTCCGGCGTGATCACGCAGCAGCGCGGCAGCGTCGGCGTCATCGCGCGCGGCGCGCGGCGGCCGTCATTCGTCGGCCTCCTTCGCGATCTTCGGATAGACGCGCACCAGCACGATGCGCGGACCGTTCATCTTCTTCACGACGACGTCGAAGCGATCGAACGACACGCGCTGCCCTTCGGTCGGCAGATCGCTGAGCGCCTGGATCACCAGGCCGCCGACCGATTCTGCACGCCCTTCGTCGATGTCGATGCCGAGCGCCTGCTCGAGCGACACGACGGGCAGGCTGCCCTTGCCCATCAGCGTGCCGTCGTCGAGGCGGCTCCAGTCCGCGTCGCCCTGGCGGAACTCGTCGTGGATCTGGCCGACCAGCGCACCGAGCAGGTTGTCGAGCGTGAGGAAGCCGATCGGCTTCTCGCCCTTGTTGCCGACCAGCGCGAAGTGCGGCGCGCCCTTGCGGAAGCGGCGGAACAGTTCCAGCGCCGGCGTGTCGGGCTTCACGTACTGCACCGGGCGCACGTAGTCGGACAGGTCCTCGAGCGCCGCCCCGGCGTGACGCGCGAGCAGCAGGTCCTTCAGGTGGATCAGCCCGCTCACCTGTTCGCGCGACGCATCCTCGAACAGCGGATAGCGGCTGAAGCGGTGCCGCGCGACGATTTCCATGTTGTCGGGCAGCGGCAGGTCGCGGCGCAGGCCGATCATTTCATGCGCCGGCCGCATCAGGTCCGACACCGTCATCGACGAGAAATCGAGCGAGTGCGCGAGCGTGTTCCACTCGTCGTTGGTGTACGTGCCGCGCGCCGGCTGGGCCGCGTTGCCCGCGCTGCGCCGGCTGCGCAGGATCAGCTTCAGCTCGTCGGTCGAGTAGTGCGCATCGCCGCCGTGGTCGGCCGACAGGCCCGCGAGCTTCAGCACCGCGTTCGCGCTGGTATTGAGCACCCAGATCGCCGGATACATCGCCCAGTAGAACGCGTAGAGCGGCAGCGCGACCCACAGGCCGACCTTCTCCGACTGGCGGATCGCCATCGATTTCGGCGCGAGCTCGCCGACCACGATGTGCAGGAACGAGATCAGCGAGAACGCGAACACGAGCGAAATCAGGTGCACGATGCGCTCGGACTGCACGCCGAGCAGGTCGAGCAGCGGCCCGATCAGTTCCGCGAACGCCGGTTCGCCGACCCAGCCGAGGCCGAGCGACGCGAGCGTGATGCCGAGCTGGCAGGCGGACAGATACGCGTCGAGCCGGCCGTGCACGATCGCGAGGATGCGCCCGCGCAGGCCGTGCTTGCGGGCAAGTGTCTTGACGCGCGTCGCGCGCAGTTTGACGAGGCCGAATTCGGCTGCGACGAAAAACCCGTTGAGGGCCACCAGGAACAACGCGCCGATGAGCGCGAAGATCTGTAACAAAGAATCGCTCCAGTCATGACAGGCCCAACAGTATAGGGCCGGAAAGGGAAATGTAATGTGTCGGGCGGCTGATGGCTTACACCGGCGCCTCGCAGGGGACGGCGAGCGACAGGGTGACGGCGGCGCCGTCGGCGAACGGGGCGTGGGTGAACGAGCCGCCGTGCGCGAGCGCGACACGCTGGCACAGCGCGAGCGCCGCTGCGACGCGCTTCGCGTCGCGCGGGTGCAGCATCTCGCGGCGCGCGAACGGTTCGAATGCATGCGGCAGCGCCGGATCGGCGAGGGCGGCGGCGTTCACGTCGCAGGCGACGTGCGCGACGTACTGCGCGCCGTCACGCGCGCACGTGAACGTCACGCGGCTGCCGGCGGCGCTGGCTTCGACGGCCGTCGTCAGCATCGTCCAGAGCGCCTGCGCGATGCGCTCGCGGTCGGCGCTCAGCGACGGCTCGCCGTCGGGCAGCGTCGCGTCGACGCTCACCTGTCGTGCGTCGGCGAGCGCGCAGCGCACCAGTGCGAGCGTGTCGTCGAGCAGCGGGCGCAGCGCGAACGGCTGTGCGGCGATCGCCAGGGTGCGCGTGGCCGCGCGCGGTGCGTCGAGCACGTCGTCGATCAGCGCGACCTGCTGGTCGATCCCCGCGCGGATGCCCGCGAGCGCGCGTTGCAGGTTCGGGTCGGCGCTGGCGAGCTGGCGCTCGAGCACGTACGCCCAGCTGTGCATCGCGTTCAGCGGGCTGCGCAGGTCGTGCGAAGCGATGGACAGCGCCTGGTCGCGCTGGAACAGCGCGGCCTCGGCGGCATAGTGCGCTGCGCGTTCGCGCAGCAGGTCGGCGACGGGATCGACGGGAGTGGACGTCACGGGGCTGGCCTGTCGGAAGCGGTTGGCATGAAAAGCACGCGAACCGCCATTATAGGGATCGTGCGTGTCACGCCGGCAGCGCGTCCTCGTCCTTTTTCCGGGCGTCGCCGTTCGGCAGCAACTGGCACGCGAGCAGGCCGGCGAGCATCAGCGCGCAGCCGACCAGCGCGCGCAGCGTCAGCGTCTCGCCGAGCGCGGCCCAGCCGGCGATGGCCGCGAACACGCCCTCCATGCTGAAGATCACGGCCGCGTGCGCGGGCGCCGCATCGCGCTGCGCGACGACCTGCAGCGTATAGCCGACGCCGACCGACAGCAGCCCGCCGTACAGCAGCGTCGGTAGCGCGCGCTTCAGCATCGCGAGGCTGACCGGCTCGAGCGCGAGGCCGGCCGCGAGGCACAGCACGCCGCACGCGACGAATTGCAGGAACGCGAGCACGAGCGGATCGTGCCGCTTCGCGAAATGGCCGACGGTCATCACGTGCGCGGCGATGACCACGGCGCCCGCGAGCTGGAACCAGTCGCCGTAGAGCACCGAGAAATGCTCGTCGATGCTGAGGAAGTACAGGCCGAGTGCCGCCAGCAGCGCGCCGAACCACGTGCCGGCGCCGATCCGGTGGCGGACGAACACGCCCATCAGCGGCACGATCACGACGTACAGCGAGCTGATGAAGCCCGCGTTCGCGACCCGCGTGTACTGCAGGCCGACCTGCTGCAGCGAGATCGATACGGCGAGCAGCACGCCGAGCGCGAGGCCCGGCGCGAGCAGGGCCGGCTCGCGGCGAATCGCCGCGAACTGCGCGCGCGAGCCCGCGTTGACCATCAGCAGCGGGAGCAGCACCAGCGCGCCGAGCAGGAAGCGCAGCCCCGTGAACAGGAACGGCCCGATTACGTCGAGGCTCAGTCGTTGCGCGACGAACGCCGAGCCCCAGATCGCGGCGGCGGCGAGCATCAGCAGGTTGGCGCGGAGGTGCTTGCGGGCGTCGGGCTTCATCGGAATTCGTCAGGGGATTGCGGGCAGCGGAACCGCGTAGTTTACGCCGAGATTGCAAGGCTGTCGGAAAACCTGCGAAGCGCGGCCACCGCGCGGGCGTCGCGCACGCGTGAATACAGCACGACCTGCGAATGCGGCAGCGGCGGCAAACCGAATTTCGTGCCGACGTCGACCAGCGTGCGCGGCGCGACCCGCCGGGCCAGCGGACAGACCGCGAGCCCGGCCGCGGCGGCGGCCGTGACCGCCGCGACGCCGCCGCCCGTAAAGCGCTCGCGCCACGGCCGCCCCGCATGCTCGAGCGCACGCAGCGCGGCGGCCCGCACGCCGCACGGCCCGGCCAGCACCGCGAGCGGCAGCGGCTCGCCCGCGCGCGGCGCCCAGTCGGGCGCGGCGAGCCATGCGAGCGGTTCGGTGAACAGCAGCGTGCCGTCGTCGCGCGGCGGATCCTCGCCCGGTTCGTGCCGCACGATCACCGCGTCGAGCCGCCGTTCGTCGTATTGCGCGAGCAGGCTCGCCGACATGCCCAGATGCATTTCCAGCGACAGTCCGGGATCCTGCCGGTGCAGGCTGGTCAGCACGGCCGGCAGGTCGGGCACCGCGACGTGCTCGCTGACCCCGAGCGACAGGCGGTGCGTGCCGGCCGAAATCGCGCCGAGCGCCTGGTCGTGCGCGTCGAGCAGCGCGCGGGCGGCCGGCAGGAAGTTCTCGCCGTCCGCCGCCAGCTTGACGACGCGCGGCGTGCGTGCGAGCAGCGGCTTGCCGAGGTGCGCTTCGAGCCGCTTCAGCTTCAGGCTGACGGCCGATTGCGTGGTGCCGAGCGCGTCGGCGGCGCGCGTGAAGCTCGCGAGATCGGCGACCAGCACGAATGCGCGCACTGCATCGAGGTCGAGGACTTTCATTTCAAATCTAAATGAATGAAATATCGGATGATGACTGTTCATTATAGTTCTGCGAGCCTAACCTGACCTTGCGTTTCCGATTCTCAACGTCACCGAAAGGAGCAGGACCATGCCATTCACCCGTATCGCCGTGCGCGAAGGCAAACCGGCCGCCTACCGTGCGGCGCTCGTCGACGGCGTGCACCGCGCGCTGATGCACACGTTCAACGTGCCCGAAGACGACATCTTCATGGTCGTGACCGAGCATTCGGCCGAGAACTTCTTCTTCGGCCGCCACTACCTCGACATCGAACGCAGCGACGATCTGGTGATGGTCCAGATCACGGCGAACAACACGCGCACGCTCGAGCAGAAGCAGGCGCTGTACCGGACCATCGCCGAGAACCTCGCGCGGCAGCCCGGCGTGCGGCCGCAGGACGTCTTCATCAGTCTCGTGGAAGTGCTGAAGGAGGACTGGTCGTTCGGCAACGGCATCGCGCAATACGTCGTCTGATACGTCGTTTGATGCGTGACACGGGCGACAGGGCCAGATCGTCGCCCGCGCGTATTGGCGGCGTGTACTATGGAAGCTGCTTCACGGACGACGCCGGCACGGAGGACGTGCCGGCGATTCTTCATGTGCAGGAGCCTCCATGTCGCGTGTGCTGGAAATCGTGTTGTGCCTGTCGCTGGAAGGTTGGCCGGTCAGGGCCGGAAGCCGGGCCCGTGGTGAGCAGCGCGACTTCGGCGCCGAACTCGTCCGTGCGTGGCGGATCTGTCCGCAGGTGCGGATGCGGCGCGGCCAGGAACGCGTGACGATCGAGCCATGCCAGGTCGAGGAAGCCGAGCCGAGCCCCGGCGAGTGCTGGTGGACGTGGATCGAGTCGAACGCGCACGGGCGGCGGGTCGTCGCGTCGCGCACGAAGGCATTCGCGCCCGGCGTCGTGGAGCGCGAACTGTTCGATGCCGAGCATGCGGGCATCGCCGTGGCCACGCCCGCATCGGCGCCGATCGACGATGCGGATGCGCCACAGGCGACCGGCGAGGGCGACCGCGTGACGGCCGACGCCGTTGACGAAGCGGCGCTCGCCGCATCGTCCGGGCCGGCGCCGCCGCGGCTCGTCAGCGAGCGGCGGCGCGGGCGCTGGGCGGACGACAGCGGCGTGGTGGTCGAGATGACGCTCGACGACATCATTCTGCACCGTGGCACCGAACCACCGCGCCGCCAGGTCGAGCTGCGCCTCGCGGCGCCCGACTGGGAAACCGTCGCCGCGCGCACGGCCGCGCTGCGCGCGCTGTTCGCCGCCGCGCGCGAGCTCAGCGGCGCATGGCCCGCGTTCGTGCAGCTCACCAGCGTGATCGATCGCGCGTGCGCGGGCGAGCCCGCCGTTGCGAGGCCGGTCAAGGCGCAACTCGTCGACCTGACCGGCATCCGTACGCAGCGGGCCGCGCTGTTCGCGCTGTCCGGCGACATCGCCGCGCAATGGCTCGGCAACGAGGGCGGCGTGCTCGATCGCGACGATCCCGAGTTCGTGCACCAGATGCGCGTCGCGCTGCGCCGGCTGCGCACGCTGATGCGCTTCTTTCCGCGCTTTGCGGACGAGCAATGGAAGAACACGTTCGGCGCCGACTTGCGCTGGGTCGCGTCGCTGCTCGGCACGGTGCGCGACTGGGACGTGTTCTCGACCGAAAGCCTGCCCGCGCTGATCGCGGCCGACGGCGGCAGCGCCGACTGGGACGGCACGCTCGACGCCGCGCGCGTCCAGGCGACGGCGGCGCGCGTCGAATTGCGCCAGGCGCTGCATTCGGCGCGCTATGCGCGCCTGACGCTCGGCTGGCTCGAATGGTTGAGCGCGCTCGCGCTGCCGCCGGCCGCCGGCGACGACGACACGCCGTCGCTGCGGCGCCACGCGACCAAGCGCGTGCGGCGGCTGTTCGGTCACCTGTATGCATCGCCGTCGCTCACGTCGCTCGACACGGCCGCGCGGCACCAGGTGCGGATCGACGCGAAGCGGCTGCGCTACGCGCTCGAGTTCTTCGCGTCGCTGGCCTCGCGCCGCACGCGCAACGAAACCGTCAAGACGCTCGCGCGCGTGCAGAGCGTGCTTGGCGAGGCGAACGACACGATCGTCGCGCTGCATCATCTCGAGCAACTGGCGGCGCCCGCGTACCAGCTCGGTTTCGTGCGCGGCTACGGTGCGGCGCTCGAGCAACGCGCGGCGCGCGATGCCGAGGCGCTGCTCGCGAGCCTGCGCCCGCCGAAGCTCGACGGCAAGCCGCGTTGAGCGGCGCGCGCTCACTATAATGGCCACCCGTTTTCTTCCGACAGACCGATGAGCGACGCATCGCCTCCTTCCTCTTCCGCCGGGCCGCTCGAACTGGGCGGCGAACTGTGGCTGCGCGCGGGCGAGCAGACGCTCGGCGGCGCCACCCGCATCGCGCTGCTCGCGGCGATCGGCGACACCGGGTCGATCACGCGCGCGGCAAAGGCCGTCGGGCTCAGCTACAAGGCCGCGTGGGAGGCGATCGATACGATGAACAACCTGGCCGGCGAGCCGCTCGTGACGCGCTCGACGGGTGGCAAGGGCGGCGGTGGCACGACGCTGACGCCGCGCGCGACGTCGCTGATCGCCGCGTTCCGCACGATCGAGCGCGAGCATCGCCGCTTCATCGACGCCGCGAGCGCGGCGGTGTCCGGCTTCGACGTCGACTGGGCGCTGATCGGCCGGATCGGGATGAAGACGAGCGCGCGCAACCAGTGGTTCGGCAAGGTCGAGTCGATCGTGCGCGGCACGGTGAACGACGAGGTGACGCTCGTGCTGCCGAGCGGGCAGGCGATCGTCGCGGTGCTGACGCACGAAAGCGCCGACGCGCTCGGCCTGCAGCCGGGCGCGGATGCGTGCGCGCTCGTGAAGGCGTCGTGGGTCGTGCTGGCGGTCGACGACGGCGGACCTGAAGCGACCTTGAAGGTATCCGCACGCAACCAGTTGCACGGGACGGTCGAAACGGTCGCGGCGGGCGCGGTGAACAGCGAGGTGACGCTGGCGCTCGACGGTGGCGGGACGCTCACGGCCGTGGTCACGAACAACAGCGTCGGTGCGTTGCAACTCGACGCCGGCCGGCGGGCGATCGCGCTGTTCAAGGCATCGAGCGTGATTCTCGCGGTGACCGGCTGAGCGCGCGCCGGCAGCGCGCCATCTCTGTCGATCACCGTGGGCGGACGCGGCGAAAACCGGCGCCGCCCGACGTGCACGAGGCGCCGGCTTCGATCCTCTTTTCAGCTCGTTCCAGCTTGTGCCGCCCGCGCGGCTTCTCTCAGGCTCGAACGTGGCCGCGTGGGCCACCGCCGTCGCGCGATCACGTGACGCGCGTCGGCCACTCGGCGTGCGGCGTTGCGGCCTGCACGCGTCCTTCGCTCAATTGCACGACCTGGTCGCCGAACGCGGCGACGTCGTCGGGGTCGTGCGAGATGAGCACCATCGGGATATCGAGCCGCGCCTGCAGTTCGGCGAGCTCGTGGCGCATGCGCTGGCGCAGCGCGCCGTCGAGCGCCGCGAACGGCTCGTCGAGCAGCAGGATGTGCGGCTGCGCGACCAGCGCGCGGGCAAGCGCGACGCGCTGTTTCTGCCCGCCCGACAACTGCGACGGGAATTGCCCGGCGAGCGTGTCGAGTTCGAACGCCTGCAGCCAGTACGCGACTTCGGGCGGCACCGCCTTCGCACGCGGGTTGCGCAGGCCCGGCGTGAGCCCGAACGCGATGTTCTGGCGCACGTTCAGGTGTGGAAACAGCGCATAGTCCTGGAACAGATACGCGACGCGGCGCGCACGGGTCGGCACGTCGATGCCGCGCGCGGAATCGAACAGCGTTTCGCCGTTCAGCGTGATCGTGCCTTCGTCGGGTGACAGCAAGCCGGCGATCGCCTGCAGCGTCATGCTCTTGCCGGCGCCGGACGGCCCGAACAGCACGACGCGCTGCGTGCTGGCCGTGAACGACACGTCGAGCGTGAAGCGGCGCTCGGCGTTCGCGTAGGTCTTGCGGATATCGACGGCGACGCTCATGCGGGCCTCCGTCGTGCCGCGCCGTGCGTGCGCGAAACCGCCCGCGCGACGGGACGGCGTGTTGCCGCGACCAGTGCGGCGCAGCGGTACGGATGCGGTCGGCGCGTCATGTCGGCTGGCTCCGTCCGGCACGCGACGGCACGAGCCAGCCGGTCGCGAGCAGCACGAGCACGCAGGTAATCGACGTCACCAGCACGAGGAAATTGGCCGTGCTGTCGTCGCCGGCCTGCACCGCCGCATAGATCGCGACCGACAGCGTCTGCGTGCGGCCGGGCAGGTTGCCCGCGATCATCAGCGTCGCGCCGAATTCGCCGAGCGCGCGCGCGAAGGCAAGCAGCGCGCCGGCCAGGATGCCGCGCGTGGCGAGCGGCAGCGTCACGCGGAAGAACACCGCGGCTTCGCCGAGCCCGAGCGTGCGCGCTGCGCGCTCGAGATGCGGATCGATGCTTTCGAACGCGGCGCGCGCCGATTTCAGGATCAGCGGGAACGCGACGACCATCGACGCGATGACCGCGCCCTGCCACGTGAAGACGAGTTCGATGCCGAGCGTGTCGAGCCACGCGCCGAACACGCCGCGCCGGCCGAGCAGCACGAGCAGGTAATAGCCGAGCACCGTCGGCGGCAGCACGAGCGGCAGCGTCAGCAGCGAATCGACCACGTCGCGCAGCGGCGAGCGCCAGCGCGCGAGCACGAAGGCGGCGGCGACGCCGAGCACGATGTCGAGCGCGGTCGCCCAGCCGGCGACCTTCAGCGACAACAGCAGCGGTACCCAGGCGTCCTGCATCATGCTGCGCTCACTTGCCCGCGGGCTTGAAACCGAACGTCGCCAGCACGGCCTGACCCTGCGGCGACGCGACGAAGTCGATGAACGACTGCGCCTGCGCGGCATGGCGGCTGTCCTTGACCACCGCGATCGGATAGGTGATGGCCGTCTGCGTCGGCACGGTCAGCGCGACCTTCACGCGGCCCGGCATGATCGCCGCGTCGGTGCCGAACACGAAGCCCGCGTCGACTTCGCCGCGCGCGACGTAATCGAGGCTCTGGCGCACGTTGGCGGCCAGCACACCCTTCGCGCTGACGGCGTCCCACACGCCTGCCGCGCGCAGCGCGCCTTCGGTGTAGCGGCCGACCGGCACCGACGCCGGGTCGCCGTACGCGATGCGCTTCACGCCGGGCGCCGTCAGGTCGTTCAGCGACGTCGGCGCGGCCGCACGGCTGTCCGCCGGCACGATCAGCACGAGCGAGTTCGCCGCGAAATCGCGGCGCGTGCCCGGCACGATGACCTTTTCGCTGATCGCGCGATCCATCGCCTTCTGGTCGGCCGAGGCGAATACGTCGGCCGGTGCGCCCTTGGCGATCTGCTGCATCAGCACGTCCGACGCGCCGAAGTTGAACAGCACCTTGGTGTCCGGATGCTGCTTCTGGTACGCATCGCCGACGGCCTTGAACGCGTTCGTCAGGCTCGCGGCCGCCGATACGACCAGCTCGTCGGCAGCGGAAGCCGGCGCGCTGAACGCGATGCCCGCGGCAAGCGCGGCGAGCGGCAGCAGGCGGAGCAGGGTGCGGCGAAGCGGGCGGGCGGTCGAGCGCATGGTCGGGGCGTTTGAATGGTTGGAAACCGTAATCGTAATATAGGGCGGGTTATAACGCTCGACATACCGTTCATGCGATGGCGCGCATGAGGATCTTCAGACTTGAACGGCGACCGGATGACGTGCGTGCGGCCCGTCACGCGTGCAGCAGCGGCTGCGACGAATCGGTGCGCTGCAGCGACGACGGCTGCGATGCCGGCCGGTAGTTCGGATTCGCTTTCCAGCGGGCGCGGACGAACGGCCGCTCGTGCCCCGACAGCTCCAGCGCGACCCTGGTGACCCAGCGGTGCGACGGCACCGTGATGCCGTGCAGCGCGACGGTGACGAGCGCGAGGCTCGCGACGACCGCCGCCACCGACCAGCGGTGCGGCACCGCGTGCCACGAGCCGGCGATGAACGCCAGCGCGGCGATCGCGCCGACGATGCAGCCGGTGATCGATTCGGACGGCGAATGCGCGTCGAGCGCGACGCGCGACACGCCGACCGCGATGCCGGCCGCGAGCCCGAGCGCGATGCCGGCAATCCGCACCGGCGTGCGCGTGCGGATCAGCGCGAGGAAGATCGCGACGGGATAGACCGACGTCGACAGCATCGCGTGGCCGCTGAATCCCGTGAAGTCCCACGCGCGGATGCCGATGCCCCAGCCGAGGAAGGCGATCTTCGTGAGCGCGACGACCCCGATCGCGGCCGCGAGCACGCCGAGCCACGCGGCTGCGCGCTGCCACGAGTAGCCGAGCGCGAGCCATACGGCGATCGTGATCGCGAGCGGCAAGGTCAGGCCGGCGCCACCGAACGCGGTGATCGTGATCCACAGGTGAGAGGGCAGGTCGAACATCGGGAGGGGGAACGAGCAGGGGCGGGACGAATGCTTAAATCAACGCGCGAGCCGGGAAGAACGACTACAACGGATACAAGCGGCCAAACCCCAGTATAGCGCCGCGTCTGTTCGAGGCCCGTTTTTTGCGTCGAGGGGAACTCTCCGCGCGCAGGAAAAATCCCAGAAACAATGTTATGGTGCATTGCACAAAGTCGAATGATGCACCCCGTGTCGTATCCCTATTTTTCCTGACTGCGAGCCCGATTGATGACCAAAAGTCTGACGAAGGTATGGCTAGGCGGCATGAAACGAATGCTGTCTCCGGCCGCCAAACGCGCGGCGCGCGAGGCCCAGCGGATTGCGCGCGATACGCTCGAGGCCGCCGCATCGCCCGCCGCAACCGATCTGTCCCCGCCACGTGAGTCGCGCGTGCGGCCGCGCGCGGCCGCATGGGCCGCCGGCGAGTGGACGCGCGGCGAGCATCCGATGGCGCCCGCGCTGGGCCGCCTGGTCCAGCAGCTCGCCTACGGCCTGTACGTCCCGCCTGGCCGCCGGCGCGGCGCGATACCGCTCGTCGTGATGCTGCACGGCTGCCAGCAATCGGTCGACGAGTTCGCGCAGGGCACCCGGATGAACCTGCTGGCCGACAAGTACGGTTTCGCGGTGCTGTATCCGGAGCAGTCGCTGCGTGCGCATGCGCACGGCTGCTGGCACTGGTATGAAGATACCGACCGCGCGGGCCGCGGCGAGGCGGATGCGGTCGCGTCGCTCGTGGATGCGCTCGTCGACGAGCACGGCTTCGATGCATCGCGCGTCTACGTCGCCGGGCTGTCGGCCGGCGCGGGCCTGGCGGCGCTGCTCGCGCTGCATCACCCGGACCGCTTCGCGGCGGTCGCGCTGCATTCGGGCCCCGCGCTCGGCGAGGCGAATTCCGGGATCAGCGCGATGGACGTGATGCGGCGCGGCCTGCGGCAGAACCCGGCTGCGGTGGTCGACACGCTGGTCGACACCGGCGCCTATCCGGGCATGCCGGTGCTGATCGTGCAGGGCGACGGCGACCATGTCGTCGCGCCGAAGAATGCGGACCAGCTGACGGTGCAGTTCATGCGCCTGAACGGGCTCGCGGACAGCCGCGGCGCACTGCGCGGCGGCGAGCGGGTGGAGATTCGCGAGGCCGGCGCGCAGGTCACCGACGTGCGTCGCGACGGCGAGTCGATCGTGCGGCTCTGTCACGTGAAAGGGCTCGATCATGCATGGGCGGGCGGCGACGAAGCGGTGCCGTTCCATGCGGCGGTCGGCCCCGATGCGAGCGCGATGATCTGGGCCTTTTTCGAAGAGAATCGCCGCACTGTGGCGACCGAACGACGCACTGTCTGATCGACGCTGGCCAAAGGCTAGGGTTTTCCCTATAATTCGGGAAAACCCTAGTCAAAGAACCTCTGGATTGCGAGATCGACCATGTACCTGCTGAGCCACCTCTTCCTGATGCTGACCAAGAACGCTGAAAAGGCCGCGAAAGAGCGCGCCGACGCGTACCTTTCCGAAGCAACCGACATCTACGATCTCGAATTCCGCATGCGCAAGATCGATCGCGAAGCGGCGATGAACCGTCCGTTCTCGTTCGGCTCGCGTTAAGCAGCGCAGCGCGGGCCGGCGTGTCAGCCGGTCCGGCGCATCAAGCAAAAGGGCGTGTGCGGCAAGCAGCCGCACACGCCCTTTTTGCATTTGCCGTCGTGCGTCGCGTCAGACGACGGTCAGGCGCACCGGCACGTTGTTGCGGGTCGCGTTCGAGTACGGGCACACGTGGTGCGCCTTGTCGACCAGCGCCTGTGCATCGGCCTTGTCGAGCCCCGGCAGCGACACGCGCAGTTCGATGTCGAGCCCGAAGCCGCCTGCGTCGTTCGGGCCGATGCCCACTTCCGCGGTCACTTGCGTGTCGGCCGGCAGCGTCTGCTTGTTCTGGCCCGCGACGAATTTCATCGCGCTGAGGAAACAGGCCGAGTAACCTGCGGCAAACAGCTGTTCCGGGTTCGTGCCCTCCGCGCCCGTGCCGCCGAGTTCGCGCGGCGCGGCCAGCTTCACTTCCAGCCTGTTGTCGGCGGATACCGCGCGGCCGTCGCGGCCGCCCGTGCTCGTGGCGCTGGTCTTGTACAGAATGTTCATGGTGCAGCTCCTGTCGGAAGAATGGGAGGAAGCGGTCCGGTCGGACGGGGTGTCGCCGGCCACGAGGTAAATATAGAACACAAATAATTTGTGTGCAAATGAAATTTTGAAGAAAAGGCCCGGCAGTGCCGAGCCGTTTGCGACCGCGGGTTCGTCAGCCTTCGTTGGCGGCCGACAGCGCGTCGCGCAACTGCTGGAGATCCGCGCGCAGCCTGACCAGGAACTCGGGCGTTTGGTGCATGGCGCAAAAGAGATCGGCGGGCACCGAGCGCGCCTTGTTCTTCAGCGCGCGGCCTTCTGCCGTCAAGCGCACGTTGACGACGCGCTCGTCGGTCGCGCTGCGTACGCGTTCGACGTAGCCGAGCGCCTCGAGCCGCTTCAGCAGCGGCGTGACGGTGGCCGGATCGAGGTCGAGGCGGGCGGCGATATCCTTTACGGCGATGTCGTCGCGCTCCCACAGCACGAGCATCGCCAGATATTGGGGATAGGTCAGCGACAGCTTGTCGAGCAGCGGCTTGTACGCCTTCGTCATCGCATGCGATGTCGAGTAGAGCGCGAAGCACAGTTGCTCGTCGAGCGTCTGGGGCAGCGGGGGCAGGCGGTCCATGATTCGGGCGGCGCGGCGGACGCGCTAACGATTTGTACGCAAATTATTCTGCGCGCAAAAGATTTGGTTGAACAGGGGTGAGACGTGCCGCGCAGGATCCGCGCCGGGGCAGGCCGGGAGGGGGGTGGACGGCCGGCGGCGGGCGCCGGCCGAGCGGCATCAGCGGCCGGTGGTGGGCGTCGCGGCGCCCGGTTCCTGCACGCCGAAGCAGCCGCGATAGGTCGCGTAGAACGAGCAGTACATCATCGTGACGATGAGGATCGTCACTGGCATCATGATCGTCAGCACATAGGCGCCGGCGCCGAGCGCCTGCAGCAGCAGCGACAGGCCGAACGACGTGCCGAGCGCGACGCCGAACCACAGCAGCCCGTACACGACGAATGCGCCGCGATTGCGCCAGCAGCTGACGATGCTGAAGAACAGCGCCTTGGCGGGCGGAATGTCGTGCCACGCAGTGAGCACCGGCGCGAACCAGAACAGCATCGCGACCGGCGCGTAGAGCAGCGTCGCCAGCAGCAGCGCGCCGAGCGTGCCTTGCGCGGCGAGCGTTTCCGGCGTCGGACTCGCTTCGTTCGTGGCGCCGAGCATCATCTGGAGCAGCCCGCCGCCGTCCACGAGGGACGACGCGGCGAACACCAGCACCATCAGCGCGACATAGACCACGCCGAGCACGAGCAGCCGCTGCGTCGTCGCGGTGCCATACGAGCGGAAGCCGTCGATGAGGATCGTCGGCATCACCGGCTTGCCGGCCACCGTGTCGCGGCACGCGGCCATGAAGCCGACCGCGATGCCGGGGATGAACAGCAGCGGCAGCGCCGCGCCGATCACCGGCACCATCGACACCAGCGTGATCGCCAGCAGGTACGTGAAAAACAGCGTGATGAACGCGAGCGGGTTCCGGCGGAACAGCCAGATGCCTTGTCGGAACCAGACATAGCCCGCTTTCGCGGGCACTTCGATCAGTTGCATGCGGTATGGGTCTCGGGAAGCGCGGGCGTGTGGGCGATACGCTCACGCAGGATGCGTTCGAAATGACCGGGATCGTGCGGTTTGAGCATTTCGGCCGCGCGCGGCAGGTAGAAGTCGTACAGGCGCGACACCCAGAAGCGGTACGCGCCCGCGCGCAGCATGTCGCTCCAGTGGCGGCGCTCCTCGGCCGTGAACGGCCGGACCGTCTGGTAGGCGCGCACCAGCGCATCGGCGCGCGCGACGTCGAGCACGCCCGTCGCGAGGTCGACGCACCAGTCGTTGACGGTGACCGCGACGTCGAACAGCCATTTGTCGCAGCCCGCGAAATAGAAATCGAAGAAGCCGCCGAGCCGTACGTCATGACCGGTACCGGGCGCCGCGTGCGCGAACAGCACGTTGTCGCGGAACAGGTCGCAGTGGCACGGGCCGCCCGGCAGCGCCGCGTAGTCGTCCGACGCGAAGAACGCGGCCTGGTGCGCGAGTTCGTCCTCGAGCAGCGTGCGCTGCGCGTCGGAAACGAACGGGACGATCGCCGGCACGTTCTCCTGCCACCACGGCAGGCTGCGCAGGTTCGGCTGGTGACGCGCATAGTCGCGCCCCGCGAGGTGCAGGCGCGCGAGCATCTGCCCGACCTCGATGCAGTGTTCGACCCCCGGCGCGAGTTCGGCGGCGCCGTCGAGCTTCGTGACGATCGCCGCCGGCTTGCCGTGCAGCTCGCCGAAGAGTGCGCCGTCGTCGCGCGGGACCGGATCCGGCACCGGCACGCCGTGGCTCGCCAGATGGCGCATCAGGTCCAGGTAGAACGGCAACTGTTCCGCCGTCAGCTTTTCGAAGATCGTCAGGACGTACTCGCCGCGCGTCGTCGTCAGGAAGAAGTTGCTGTTCTCGATGCCGGACGGAATGCCGCGGAACGCCAGCACGTCGCCCAGTTCGTAGTGGCGCATCCATTGCGCGAGATCGGAGTCGGAAACAGCGGTGAAAACGGCCATGCGAGATGCGTCTGGTCAGTTGTCGGCACGCGCGCGGCGTGCGGCGCGACAGGAGGTGAAGGGAGTGCCGGCGCACCGCGTCGGGACCGACGCGGCGCGGCAGGAAATCAGTAGCGCAGGTTGACCGACGGCAGGCGCGTGATCGGGACGCCCGCGTCGTGCGGCTTCGGCGACGTGTCGAGCGTCGAGCTCATCTGGTAGCGCGTGCCGAAGTTCGACTTCACGTCGATCTCGACCGGCTTGCCGCGATCGCGATACTCGGTGACCTCGGTGCCGTTCTTGCTCTTTGCATGGAAGCTCGGCGTGCGGCGGATGTCGGCGAAGTCGACTTTCGACGTGACTTCGGCGCCCGGCCGGTTGATCTTGCGGAGATCGGGCAGGCCGGCGGCTTCGTTGGCCTCGGCTCGGGCCTGCGCGTCGGCGTCGGGCGTGCCGCCGGCGGCGTAAGCGGCGCCGGCAGCGGCAAACGTGCCCGCGAACACGGCGGCAGCGGCGACGAGAATGAGCGGCTTCATGATGAGTCTCCAGTGAACCTTCCGATTTTAGCAAATACTGCGCGCGGCCCGGCCCTCGCGTGCAAGCGGCGTGCAAGCGAGTGGCCATGAGCATGACCGGGTTCCGTGGTAATGTCGTCCGATCAGACGAGGTGATGAAAATGAAGAACGATTTGAGCCGCCGGCATCGGGTGCTGACGCCCGAGAGTCCGCCCGTCGAAGCATTCGACGATTCCGTCGCCGCCGTCGCGCGGCTGTCGGCCATCTACGACACCAACACGGGCTTCCTGCGCGATGCCTTCGCGCGTTATCGCCGCCACGAACCGATCACCGAGCACGTGCGTGCGTGCTATCCGTTCGTGCGGATTCGTACCGACGTCAACACGCACGTCGATTCGCGCCGTTCGTACGGTTTCGTCGCGGGCCCCGGCGTGTTCGAGACGACCGTCACGCGCCCCGACCTGTTCGCGAACTACTATCGCGAGCAACTGCGCCTGCTGGCGAAGAACCACCATGTGAAGATCGAGATCGGCGTGTCGTCGCAGCCGATTCCGGTTCACTTCGCATTTCCCGAAGGCATCCACCTCGAAGGCGAGCTCGACCGCGACCGCCTGCTCGCGATGCGCGACATCTTCGACACGCCCGACCTGTCGTACCTCGACGACCGCATCGTCAACGGCACGTTCGAGCCGGCGCCCGGCGAGCCGCATCCGCTCGCGCTGTTTACCGCCGCGCGCGTCGACTTCTCGCTGCACCGGCTGCGTCACTACACGGCGACGTCGCCCACGCACTTCCAGAACTACGTGCTCTACACGAACTACCAGTTCTACATCGACGAATTCGTGAAGCTCGGCCGCACGATGATGACGGAGAGCGACGATCCCGAGGTGCGCGCGTACCGCAGCCAGTACAGCGCGTTCGTCGAGCCGGGCGATGTCATCACGTACAACGCGAACCTCGGCAGCGAGCCGGCCGAGGGCGCCGCGCCGCCGCGGCTGCCGCAGATGCCCGCGTATCACCTGAAGCGCCCGGACGGCAGCGGGATCACGATGGTCAACATCGGTGTCGGTCCGTCGAACGCGAAGACGATCACCGATCACATCGCGGTGCTGCGACCGCACGCGTGGGTGATGCTCGGCCACTGCGCGGGCCTGCGCAACACGCAGCGCCTCGGCGACTACGTGCTCGCGCACGGTTACGTGCGCGAGGACCACGTGCTGGATGCGGACCTGCCGCTGTGGGTGCCGATCCCGGCGCTCGCCGAAGTGCAGCTCGCGCTCGAGCGCGGCGTGGCCGAGGTCACCCGTCTCGAAGGCGCCGAACTGAAGCGCGTGATGCGCACGGGCACGGTCGCGAGCGTCGACAACCGCAACTGGGAGCTGCGCGATCACCGCGAGCCCGTGCAGCGGCTGTCGCAGAGCCGTGCGATTGCGCTCGACATGGAAAGCGCGACGATCGCCGCGAACGGGTTCCGGTTCCGCGTGCCGTACGGCACGCTACTGTGCGTGTCCGACAAGCCGCTGCACGGCGAGCTGAAGCTGCCGGGCATGGCCGACACGTTCTATCGCGGGCAGGTCGACCAGCATTTGCAGATCGGCGTGAAGGCGATGGAGATCCTGCGCACGAACGGGCTCGACAAGCTGCATAGCCGGAAGCTGCGGAGTTTTGCGGAAGTGGCGTTTCAGTGACAAGCCCTTGCGGTATAAGGCTCCCCGGATGATCCGGGGAGCCTTCGTGTCTAACATGAGCGTCAGTGTCTAACTTGCACGCTTCAATGGGACTGGTTGGACGCGTTCCACTTCGCGTGATTTCGTGTAGTGCGCCGTCATGCTTTCGGTCGTGTGGCCGGCCAGCGATTGCGCTGCCGCCGCACCCCGCTGCCGCTTCAGATCGGTCAGCGCCTTCGCCCGCAGATCGTGGAAATGCATGCCGACTAGATATATCGGGTTCGGGGTGATTCCCCTTTCGTCGCAGTCTTTCTCGTACGCCGATCGTGCGCGCTGGCAAGCGCGTTTCCACCCTGAGTACGCGCCGATGTAGGTGAAGCGGCCGCCGGCATGCGTGCAAATCACCGGCCCGATCGCGGTGATCTTGCCGCCGCGCGCTCGATCCAATGTTTCTCTCAGGTCCGGTGTCATCTCGATCAACAGGCGCACGCCGCTGCTGTTGACCGTCTTGCTCGGGTGAAACGAAATACCCTCGTCGGACACGTTCTGCCAGTTGAGCGCGAGAAGGTCGCCGATACGTTGAGCGGTCTGGTACGCCAGGTCGATCAGGCACAGGATCGACCGTGCGGACGATGTCTTGTAGCCGGCACTGGCAACGATGGCCGCCCGCACTGCGTCCAGCTCGTCGTCGGTGATGTAGCGATCCCGTTTCTTTTCCTTGGCCGCGCCGATCTCGCGCGCGGGATTGCGGTCGCAAAATCCACGCCGAACGGCATGCATGAAGATCAGCGACAGCAATGCCTTGTGTTTGTTGCTGCTACTCGGCTTGTCGTGGAAATGCTTGTCCAGGAACTGAGCAACATCGGTCGGCCTGACGTCCTCGATCAACCATTGGGGGCCAAACTCCTTCCGAATGAGTCCAATCATCTTGACGTAGTTGCTGCGAGTCTTCGGCGCATACGCTGGAAGCTTTTTCCGCACCCAGTCGTCGATGAGGGCCGGCATCGTGTTCTCGAGCGCTGCCTTGCTGTCGGATGCACGCGTGAACTCGGCCAGCGATTCGTACAGGCGGACGATGCCGTCTTTGACGCGGCAGAGCTTGTGCCATTTGCGGTCCTTGTCGACGAACCACCAAGACCCGTGCTTCTCGTAGACACGAGCGGGCAGGAAAGAGGGGCTTTGACGGCGTCGGATCATTTCGTGGTGTCCTTGATGTCAGAGGTTAGTTTTGGGCGTTTCCGGTTGAGCGTTTTTTCTTGAGCGGCGAAACCGAGCACGTGGTGCCGCCAAACTCGCACGCTGCCGTCAGGTCGGCGATCGGCTGGAATTCCCGCGATCGCGAGGGCGCGAAGTTGTCTGGCTGGTTGGCGGTATCCAGTTGCCTCGTAGATTTCTTGCGTTGTCAGGGTGAGCAAGTTGGTCTGGCTAGCGTATGCATGCCCTGCCTGATCGTTGGTGCGCAGAGGGAGGGGGCGCAGAACAACTCGTGGACACGTGGTTTGCATTGCGTCGCGCATTTAACTATTTGATTAATAAAGTTTATTCTCGCCATCATTTGCCATGAAAAACCCGTGGCACCCCCTTCGGAGTCGTGGCCTAAAAAATAGGCAGCGTCCGCGACTCGTGGCAAAGCGCGTCCGACTCGTGGCAGGGCATTTCGGTCAATTTCCGCCCCTTCTACGTATTCTTTCTTCTTCTTTTTCAATGAATTAGAGAGAAGAGAGAAAGGGACGACGGCGGCCGTCGCAAAAGCCGGACTAGTGGCAAAAACGGTCCAACTAGTGGCAAATACAGGGCGGCACGTGGCGGCATTCGCTTCAGGAATCAAAGACTTACGAGCGGATACTCCCGAAAACCACGATTCGCGTGTACTGCCTGCCCGTCCCCTGTGGAAAAACCGGCCCACGCGGCCCCCTTCCTTCAAGGCCCGCGCTGTTGCCCGGCCGTTTCGACTTGTGGGGGGGACGGGGGGAACCGAACAGCACGGCGGCCGCATCGGCTGAGAGGGCGTCATGCTCGGCTCCGCTGTTCGGTCGCGTCGGTGGCTAGGTCTTCGCGAATCGACACGTGCAGTCCGAAGCCGGCCAAGCGGTCGAGCGAAATCGGCGTCAGGTACGGCACGCGGCGGGTGTAGATGCGGCGCTCGACTTCTTTCTCGCCGACGACGACGCCGGCGTGCTTGAGCTGCGCCTTGAACACGCGGTCGGATTTCACGGGCAGGCCGTTCCATTTGTCGCGCAGCGCGCTCGTGTGCGCAATGTGGTCCATCACGTGGCCGGTGCGCAGCAGCAGGCAGAACTCGCCGTCGATGGTGTCGAACGTGAACGGGTGCTTGTAGTTGCCGCCGTCGATCTCCGACAACACGGTTTCCATGATCCAGACCCACGGCTCGCGGTCGGCGCTCGTCTCGGCGATGTGGCCGTTCATTTCGGCGAGTAGGTCGCGCGGGAAGTCGCCTTCGCTCGGGTCCATGCCAGCGAATTCGCACAGGTAGCGCCAGGCCAGGGCGACGGCCGCGTAGTTGCCGGCCATCCGTTTCGCGCCGTCGTCCTCGCCGCTCGCGATGCACTTCCCAAGCGCCTTGTCGCGCAGCGTGGCGTACTGGTCGGCCACGGCGCGCTTGTCCAAGCCCGCGAGGAATTCGAGCCACTGCCGAACCGGGAAGCGGGGCAGGTCGTCGGGCATGAGCGGGCCGCGCTTGCCGGTCAGGGTCGTGCGCACGAGCTTGCCGAGCAGGCTGCGCACAGGCACGTCTTCGCCGGCCAGCATCACGGGCGCGCACAACAGATATTCCGTCATGTCGCTGCCGCGACGCGTCACGGTGTACTGGTAGTTCTCCTGCAGCAGCCCGACGGCCTTGTCGATCACGTCCTGCCGGCGCGCGGACAGCTCTTCCCATCCGACCGGGTGGCTCGTGTGGCTGATGCTGGTCAACAGGCGGAACTCGGTCTGCAGCGACTGCCCGGAGAACATCGTGAACGCGAGCGAGCGCTCGAGCCGCTTGATGAGCGTCGATTTGCCGGCGCCCTTGTTCGCCTGGATCGTGATGTGCGGCCAGAAGCCGAGCAGCGCCTTCAGGTGGCCGCCGAGCGCCCACACGAGCGGGATCGTTGCGGCGTTCTGCTTGAACGTCGCCTGGTACGCGGTGATGACGCGGCGCGCGTCGCCGGCCGGGCCGGTCGGGAAGGTCAGGTTGTGATACGGGCACTGCTTGTCGGCTTCGGTGAAATAGCAGTCCGGGCCTTCGTTGACGATCAGGCGGCCGTCGCGCCAGGCGAGCCCGACGAAGTTCGCCGCCTGGCGCGCGCCGAGGTCGGCTCCGCGCTCGAGGATGTTCACCATGCGCTTGAACGGCGCCGGCGACCAGATCGGGCCGAACTTGCCCCACTGGTCGACGTTGTGGAGCTGGTCGTCGAGCATCACGCGGCGCACGAGCTGCGCGCCGTGGCGCGGCGCCTGGACGGACACGGCGAAGTAGACGGCGGGCGCTTGGTCGGCGTCGCCCGTCATCGTCGACGTCGCGCTCGCGACCGACACGCGGCTGATGCCGGCAATGCGGAAGCCGCACAGATCCGTCATGACGGGCGTCTCGACGCCCGATTCCTCGTTGCGGTCCATCTTCGTGATGTAGCTGGTGAAGTCCGGCCGGACGCGGAAACGCCAGTACTGTGCGAAGTCGTGCGGCGGCAGGAAGATGCGCGGTCGGCCGCGACGCGTGGCGTCGCCGACCAGGCCGGCGATGAGCCAGGGCTCGAGCTGCTCGAGCGCGCGCGACAGATCGAGCGGACCGCGCATCTGCAGGTAGTCGTTCACATCGTTGATCGGCTTCGCTGTTTTCTCGCCGTCCGCGAGATCGGCGAGCCAGCCGGCCTGGTCGACGAGCACGGCGCTGATGTTCAGCGCCGTAAGCCGTTCGTAGAGCGCCCAGGCGGCTTCCGGACCAGGGCGACGGCCAGCGCGCGGGTGGCCGTCCGCGAACGGTTCGTCGTTGTCCAGGCAGACGATGACCTGTTTCCCCCGCAGGAACGCGAAGTCGATGTCGTCGACGTTCGCCAGGCCGCGCAGTGCGAGGGCCGCGGTGCCAGGCATCGCACAGGTGTCGATCGACAGCGCGTTGATCGCGCTTTCGACGATGAACACGCGCTTCGCCTTGTCGAGCCGGCGAGGATCGGCCGTCCAGCCGTAGCCGGCCTTGTCGCCCTGGGTCTGCGTCTTGACGCCGCCGTTGAGCGCCGGATCGATGTAGCGCATGTCGACGGCGACGACGCGCGCGTCGCCCGGCGCGCGGACGATGAACGCGGCGGCCGGCCCGCCGTGCCCCACTTCGCCGGCGGCGGCCTTCGGGCTGGTCCAGGTGTTGAAGCCGAGCGAGCGCGCGGCGATCGCAGCGTCGATCGCTGCGACAGAGATGCCGCGGCCGCCGAGGTAGTCGCGCACGCGATCGCGTTCAGCGAAACAGCAGTCGGCGATGTATTCGAACTTTGTTTTTTCGCGGCGCTCGGCTGGCGTCGGCCGGTCGAGCGGAATGCCGTACGCGTCGTGTAGGTAGCGCACGGCATCGGCGACGCTGCCGCCGCGCGCGTGAATGACCAGGTCGATGCACGAACCGCCGATGTCGGCGCTGTGGTCGCGCCAGCCGGTGCCGTGCTTCGGGTGGTTCATGAAGATCGACAGGGACGGGCTCTTGTCGTCGTGCTGCGGCGAGTGATAAAGCGCTTTATCGCCACCGCGACCGCGCTTCATGCCAAGGCGATCGGCAAGGTCGTGCAGGTCGATACGTTGTTTCAGTTCGTCGATCGTGGCCATCGTTATTGCTGCTGATGCAGGGAGAGGGCGGCAGGGTTGCCGGGCGTCGCGGGGCTTTCGACGATCGCCTTGAGCGCGGCGGCAGAAGCCGGGAAGCCGAGCGCCAGGCGATCGCCGAGCAGCGTGACGAACAGCGCGAGCGTCGCGACGCGCTGCATGCCGCCGGGTTGGTGATCGAAGCGCAGGACGTCGGCCGCCGCCGTAATGGCGGCCGCGAGCGCGGCGTCGTGGGGAGTGTTCGTGTGCGTCATGCTGCGGCGCCTCCGAGGATGTCGTGGTGGTTCTGCTGCAGGCGTTGAACGGCGTGCTGCAGCTCGTAGCGCGCGGTCATCGCCTGGTCGAGCATCTGGCGCAGGCGATCGCGGTTGCGCTCGACGTTGGACGTCGCGGCCGCGAGCGCCGAAATGCGCGTCGCGCCGTGGCCGACGCGCAGGCCCGAGGCCAGATGCGTGACAACCCATTTTTCGGGGTGGCCGTCGCGGACGTGCGGCTCGGCGTGGATGCCGAACGCGGCGCTGGCGTTGTTCGGGATGACGACGTGATCGCCGGCGACGGTACACAGGCCGGCCGACGTCAGCAGTTCGTAGCGGATGGTGGGGGCGGTCGTCATCAGATCATCCCCGAGGCGGAACGGACCAGGCCAGCACCACGGCCAGGAAGAACATCGCTGCGACGCCGATCACGAAAGCGATCGGGCGGACGTGGCGAACGTTGAATAGACGCAGCACGTCGGCAACCAGGCAGTAGATGCCAGTGAGCGAGAAGGAAAGCATCAGCAGCACGCCGACGCCGAAAACGTAAGGCTTCATGGTGTAGTTCCAGATGAGTGCGCCGGCGGCCGGCGCGGATGGGTCAGTCGAAGTCGTTCGCGGCGCGGCGCTTCCCGTCGATGGGCGATGGTTCGGGTGCCGGTTCCCGATCTCGCCACACGCTCGCCGTGCATTCGAAGGCGTGGCGGGCGGCCGGGTGAAGCGAGTCGAAATCGCCGACCATGCGCAGGCGGCGCCACGTCGCGCGCAGGTCGATGTCGGTGAGGGGCGCACGCATCGCTTCAGTGCATCCAGGCGAGCAATGGCGTGCCGCGGGCGAGGTCCCAGGACACGACGAAACCGAGCGCACGGGCGGATGCGACGAACACGTCTACGCGCACGTCCGCGGCGCAGAGCTTCTGCAGGTATGTGATGCGCTGGTCGTAGTCGAGCGATGCGGCGAGGGGGGTGACGTGAGCGGCGGGAGTCGGCGTTTGCATGAGGTCTCCGGAATTTCAGGCAAAAGGAGTCCCTCGCGCCCGCGAAGGCGGGTGCGATGGGCGTTGAACAAAAACAGCGATTAGGGGTTAGGCGTCGATCAGCGGGAGCTGGCGCGGATCAGTCGGCAGCCGGTCAACCTTGCCGACGGGCAGGTAGACGTTGGGATTCGGCGTCAGACTCGGCGCGATCGTATGGACGGTCGCGACGTGAATCTTGTAGGTCGTCGCGCATTCAATGTTGGTGCACTGGCAGTACGCTTCGCGAACGAGAGCGGACAGCGTGCGGCTGGTCCGGATGACGGCGCGGCTGCCGCAGTGATGGCACTTCAATTTCATTCGGATGCTCCTACTGGCGGCTGCATTCGCCGCGACCTTGGCGCGCGCATTGGCAGAACATGCCGACTTCGCCCAAGGTCGCTACAGCGTCGAGATATTTGCGGGTCACGCACACGAAGCCCACCGCCGCAACAAGCGTGTCAATCTTGTCGATGACGATGCCCTTGCCACCGCTCAGGAATCGACTGACTTCGGAGTCGTCCCATCCGAGCGCTGTTTGCACTTCGTGACGTTTGGGGCCATGCAGCGCATGGCGCAGCGCAGGTTCGATGAGGGCAGCCGGTTGCATGACTCAACGCCCGGCAAAAGAACTTGAGTGCGGTTGAGCGGACGAGTCGATAACTTTGGCGCGGTATTGCTCGACGCCCTCCAGATAGATCAGCCGTGCAACGCTGGATGTCGACCTGTTTTGGCATGCGGACAGTTCCTCGAGCGTGCGGCGCTCGTCCGGCATCAGGCGCATGTAGACGGGTTTGTTGGACAGAACGCCGCGCGGCGAGCGCCGGATGGGGGCTTTCTTTTTAACCATGACGGTATACTTCCCTTCGTTAACCTTGCACAACACTGATGATACACACCGTTCGGTGTGTATGCAACAAAAAACAAACCAAATGGTAAGTATTGGTGATCGATTGCGCGATGAACGGAAGCGCACGTCTCTATCGCAGCGCGCGTTTGCAGAACGCGGCGGCGTGACGGAGAAAACGCAAGTCCTCTATGAAAAAGGGGAACGAGCGCCTGATGCCGTGTATCTGGCGCAGATCGCTGCCGTTGGGGTCGATGTGCTCTACATCCTCACCGGGCAACGCAATACGTCCCACCTGTCGGGGGACGAAGGGGTTTTGCTCGCGGGGTATCGTTCGCTCGATGCGAAGGGGCGCGCTGGCGTGCTGGGCATGATCGCGGGAATGACGCAGCAGGTTCCACCCGCACCGAAGGCGGGGAAGACCACAACGGTTCATCAGAATTTTGAGGGTGCGAACGTCGGGCAACACGTCACGGGTGACCTCACTGCACCTTTTACGATCAATGTAGGCGGGGCGGGGCGAAAAAAGAAACGGGACACCTGAGGGTAGTGAGAGAGCGCCAAACGGTAGGGCCAGCCGTAGGAGAAAACGAAGTCAATGATTCAGAAGTTCAGTGGTGACGTCGGGCAAGTTGCTGGCGGGGATGTGAAGAGCAACAGCGCGCAGACAAACGTCAATGTGCATTTCCACGGCTCTGGACCGAAGCCGATCGTGACGCAGTTCATCAGCGACAGGCAGCGCAACGCAATCGCGCGCAAAGCGTTCGAAATACAGGCGAAGACCGGCACCGATAAGCTGATGGTGTACCGTCGGCTCATGACGGTGTTCGAATTCGAGAGAATGGATGAGATGCCGCGCAATGTGTACGAGCGGGCAATCAAATACCTCGATGGCTGGATACGGAACGGCACGCTCGGGCAGACGCTAGGTGTGCTAGCCCCAAAGGAAGTCAAAGAACCAGCTCCCGCAGTGCCGCAGCCAGTAGCGCCGAGCGATCCGGTGCCACCTGTCGTTGCCACGACGCCAGTGGAACCGGCACCTCCAGCTGTACCCGCACAACCACGGAAAAAGCGATCCCCCTGGTTTGCAGTGTCCATTGGGGTGACTGCAGCGATGGCCATAGCTGTCGTGCTGTATGTCGTAGTGCCCCATCTCGATGCGTCCGCACAAACCCAAGCAGCAGAACCTCCGCCTCATTGCGAGTACGGTGGTAATCGCTATTCACCTGGCGGCGTTGTCATGCAGGCGGGCATTCGCCAGCAGTGCACTGCCGACGGAGAGCGAGGTGCGCGATGGGAGCGCGCTTCTGGTGGCCGGCGCTAAACGGAACGCACGCTCGACAAATTTCTAACAGGCAATCAATTGCCAAGCATCCGGGGGATCGATGAAGAAAGTACTCAATATTGCGGGATTCGCCAGCACGGCTCTATTCGCGTTGATGTTGGTGGTTGGCATATACGGTTGCTCCGACCAGAAGGGTAACGAAAGCCCATCATCAGATGGCGCGGCAAGCGCCGTAACATCGAAAGCTGCTCAGCAAAAGGAAAGTTCGGCTGTAGAAACGAAGACCGAACAAAAGGAAGGTTCGCCTGTGGACGTGGAAGCCGCCGAAAAGAATCTGGACATGACGCCAGATCAGTACGCGAAAAACTTCAATGGCATCATGGCAAACCTGAAGGAGCCCTTCCGAATCAAACCACGGGTGGAGAAAGGAGACGCCGCCGATACGTTCAAATCCGCACTCAACGACAACCTGTACGTGATCGGGTCCGTCAGCAAGTCCACGGGTAAGCTGATCAGCGTCGTATTCATGGGTGCCGGCGACGGCACGGTGAAGTCAGGAGCGAACATCATCATTGCGTCTACAGCTGCTCTGACGGCCGCTGTCCCTAACGGCACGACAAAGACGGTAGGCCCGGTCGTTGTATCACTGATGAGCGATTTCGACGAGAAGTCCGGCAAGTCTGCGTCGAAGGTCTTCAACGATGTGAAGCTCTGGCACACACGTAGCGAGCAGATCGGGGCATGGTTCGGGGCAGAACCAGCCTAAATCGCGAGACGTCTACTCGGCGTCGGTCGAGGTGTCGATCCCCGGCACCTCGGACGCCTTGACCTCTAGATCGAGGTCCGATGTAAATCCGCCGTTACCGTCGATCGAATGTGTAACGCGTGCGATGATCCATTTGCAATCGTCGATGACACGTTTGTAACCACGCACGGTTACAGGCAATTCGGTCATCAGCTCGGGGCGACCGAGCGCCAGCACGATGCTGAATTCGGCGACGCCGCGCTGCAACTTCTCCCACTCTGCCTTCGCCGCACGCGTCGCGTTCCCCTTGTTTGCGTACGTGTGCCGCAACGTCTTCACATTCTCGGCCGTACCGAACAGCACGTCGCCACTCTTGTCGATCGGCTTCTTCTTCGCCGTCGTGCGACGCCGGCGCCGCTTCACGGTCGTCGATTGTTTCTTCGCGGTGCGAGTGTTGAGGTAGAACGCCTGCACGCCGGAATACGTGTCCCGATCGGCGACGCCGAACTCATGACGATCGCCGACGTCGCGCGTGATCGTAACGGCCGGCAGTGCCTTGCCGCTCGCCGTGGTTGCCTCGCCGGCCTTGATGAAGAGCAGCAGCCCATTCTTCACGGTGGCGATCGCGTCGAACATCTTCGCCAGGCGCGACAGCAGATTGGCGTCCGACTCGGCCGTCTGGTCGATGTGGTCGACGAGCTGCCCGTCGAGCGCCTTGCTGATTCGTGCCTCGACCTTGTTCTGACTGGCGATCGCGCGCACGATCGCGCCGACCGTCTGCCGATGCCAGGAGCGCTCCTTTTTGATCGACAGGCCCGCGCGCAGATCGACGCTGCGCGCGCGGATCGTCAACACGTCCGGCGTGCCGGTGTGCCGAACCTCATCGACTATGAATTCGCCCTTGTCGACCAGGCCGTTTGCCGCGCCGGCCCAGCCGATCGCCAGCTTCAGTGTGACGCCGCGACTCGGGATCTCGAGGGCGCCGTCAGAATCGTCGAGGCTGATATCGAGCTGGTCCGCTTCGAAGCCGCGGTTGTCGTGCAGCGTCAGCGAGATCAGCCGGCCGTCGAATTTCTTCGTGATGTTCTTGCCGTTGAGCGTGATCGAGTAGATTGCACGCGGCACGCGATCGTCGGCGATCACGACCTTCTGCACCAGGTCGGCTCCGGGGATGTCAGCCAGGTTCATAGCGAGATCGCCCCTTTGATGGCGTCCGTCACGATGCCGAGCATGTCGAGATCATCGTTGCGCGTCAGGGCAATGGTGAACTCGATGCGCCGCGCGGTGCCGTCGTCGAAAAACAGCGTGCGCGTCGTGTCGATGTTGTCGATCGTGAACATGCCGTAAATGTGGCCGGTGCCCTCGATCAGCGGCCACGCGGTGTGCTGGTCGGCCATTGCTTCAATGACGGCGAGGGACATGTCGCCGCCCGTCAGCTCGGGCAGCAGCACGCCGGACATGCTGATGGTTTCGTCGTCCTCGCCGACGTACTGCCGCGCGGGCTTTTTGCCGACGCGGTTGTTGCTGGCGAAGCGCCAGCCTCGCCGGCGCTTTAGCTCCTGATAGGGCAGGGTAGACAGGCTGAACACGAACAGCCCGAGCGCCATCATCATGACAACCTCTCCTTCAATCGCGGTCGCGCAGACGCGAGCGCTCGCGCGCGCCCCGTGCGGCCTGTTCCTGGCGCAGCACCTGGCGAACTTCCTGCGCGATTGCATGCGCGTCCATGCCCGGCGCCGCGTACACGTTGATCGTGATCGGCGCCGGCGCGGCCGGCGCGCGTGCACCGGACGACGCGACCGTGAGCGGCGGGCGGTTGTCGACCGTGAGCGGTGCACCGCTGGCGATCGCCGCGCCCGTGATGCCGATGCCAGCGCCGGCGGCAACGATCCGCTTGCCGACTTCGAGCACAGTCGACAGCGGCCCATCCTGCCCCTCGCGCAGGCCCTGCTCAAGGCCGGCCATCGTGAAGCCACCCAGCGCCGCGAACACGCGGCTCGGCGAATGGATGCCGAGCTTTTCCTTGAACCAGCCGATCACGCTGCCGCCGGCCGACTCGATCGCATCCTTGACCGAGCCCAGGCCGCTTTTGATGCCGTTGACCAGGCCGGACATCAGGTTCGCGCCGAAGTCGACGAAGCGCGCAGCAGCCTGCGCCGCGACAACGACGATATCCGCGAGCCACGCGCCGAACCCCTTGCCAGCGCTGGCCGCCGCGTCGAGGCTTTTCTTGCTCGCGTCGACCGGTCCCAACAGACGCATGATCCAGTCCCATGCGCTCTTCACGGCACCGACCAGCCAGTCGAACACGGGCTTCAGAGGCGCGAAGGCCGCACCGAGCGTCGCGAGCACGCCGCTGAAGATCGGCGCGAGCGGACGCAGGCCGTCCGTCAGCCCCTGCCAAAAGCCCGAGAAAAACACCTTGATTGGCTCCCAATACTTGATGACCAGGAGCGCGGCGAGCGCGATGCCGGCAATCACCAGTCCGATCGGATTCGTCAACGCGGCGCGGCCGACGAACAGCAGCGTCTGCGCGAGCCCGCCGAGCGCAGCGCGCATGCCGTTGATCGCGCCCATCGTGCCGCCCTTGACCAGGTCGAGGCCGCCGCGCGTGGCGTCGACGGCCATGCCGGACGCGCCGCGCCGGGCGACGTACTGCCGGGCAGCGTTCCAGCGCGACCCTGCTGCTGCGCGTGCCGCGGCCGCCTGGGCGGCTACGGCCCGCCACGCCTGGACGGTGTACTGCCGCGCGGTGCTGGCGCCATCCTTCATCGCGGTCGCGGCCGACACGCCCCATTGCTGGATCGACGCCTTCGCGGCCTGGCACGCGGCCGGCACGCGCTGGGCGAGCGACGCGACATAGGCGCGCAGTGACGACGTGGCCGCTCGAGGCGACGACGCCTGCCATGCGCTCGACAGGGCCGTGCGGATGCGCCCGGCTGCGGACTGCGTGCCCTTGCCGGCTGCCGTGACGCCGGCGGCTGCGCCGGACGCTGCACGCGAAATGCCGCGCAGCGCGCCAGCACTGGCGCCGAGCGCACGCACGAATGCGCCGCCCTGAATCCCGAGCATCGACATACTGAAGCGCACGATCGCCAGCGGCCCGAGGATGCCGGCGAGCGCTATCGTCAACGTGCCGAGCACAGCGAGCAGGACGCCGAAGCCGGCCGCGCCGATTGCGACCGCGCGTGTGAAATTCGGATATTCCTTCGCGAAGCCGAGCAGCCGCTCGAGCACGTTCGTCGTCAGCTCGAGTGCGCGGTTGTACGCGGGAAGGACCTGCTCGCCGATGACGGTGCGCAGGTTGCGCACCTTCTCGAGCGCGATCAGCGCCTTCCCTTCCGTTTGCTTTTGGCCCAGCTCGTGCAGCTTGTCGATGCCGTACGCGCCACGGTTCAGTTTTTCGTTCTTGTGAATCTGCTCGCGCTGCATGTACATCGTGGCGAACAGATTCGCGCCGTTGCCGTTCGTCATGATCGTGGAGAATTCCTCCAGGATCTTCGCGTCGGACGTGATGCCCTTGGCCTTCAGCTTCGGCAGTAGCACCTTCTCCATCCACTCGAACGGCGACGCGTTGAAGAGGTCGCCCTGCAGCAGCGCGCCGGGCTTGATGCGCTTGATCGTACCGGTCGTCGTGTGTTCGACGTCTTTCTTGTCGACGAGGCCCAGCTCGACCAGGCGCTTCGATGCGCGCACGGTCGTTTTGCCCTGCATCAGGTTGCTGTACGCGGCCTGCACGCCAGTGCCGGCGGCATGCCCGCCCATTTCCTGAATCAGCGGCTCCATCTGGTAATAGAACGCGTCCTGGCGCATCTGCTTCGCGGCGACCTTGCCGGTCTGGATGAAGTTGCGCCACTCGTCGCCGCCGACGCGGCCGCCGGTAGCGGACAGCACCTGCTGGACCATGTTCGCTTCGCTCTTGAACTTCGCTTCGCTTTTCGTGCCGCCGCGCAGCTCGATCACTTTCAGCATGTTCATGAACTTTTCTTCGTTCTCGTGCCCCTGGCCGGCACCGAACATCGCCTCGTTCGCGAACTTCATCTTCGCGAGCGTCGGCATGACCATCTGTGCATGATGCTCGTCCGCGAAAATGGACATCGCGTCACGCATCAGCGTCATGTTCTCGGACGTCGACACGCCGATTGATTTCATCGAGCGCACGTAGCGCTCAGCGTCCTGCGTGGCGTGGTCGCCCAGGCCGAGCGCCTGGATGCGGCCGCGCTCGTTCTGCACCTTCTTCGCCTCGGCGAGCGGTTCGCGCAGATCGTTGAGGATGTGCGACCCAGTCGCACGCGCGGCGTATCCGCCGACGGCCAATTCCGCCGCCGCGCCGCGCGCTGCGCCCATCCTCGCGCGCGTATCCGCGATGCGCTTCTGCCGGGTGTTCAGCGCGTCGAGCCGGCGCGATTGAGCGTCGATCGCTCCGGTCGTTGCGGCGATGTCGGTGCGCAGCGTGCGCTCATGCTGGGAAAGCCTGCCCGCGTCGACGCCGGCGCGGCTCAGCCGATTGCGCAGCTCGTCGACGCTGGCGGATTGCTTCTTGAACGCGGCGCCGAGCTTCGATGAGGCTTGCCGCGCCTTCGCCAGCTCGGCAACCATCTGTTGCGACGGCGGCCCGTACGCGCGCAACGACGTCGCGAGTTCCTTGACCTTCTTCTGTGCGTCAGCGAGCTTCGTCGCGGTGTTGGCGAGCCCCGTGCGCATCTCGCGGAACTCGCCAACGCGCCGCTGCGTATCGTTGAGTTCCTTGAGGCGTGTGCGGGAATCCCGCAGCTCCTTCACGAGCGTGCGGTTCTTCGTGGCGATCTCGCGGATCGGCCGGCTCGCCTGGTCGAGCGCCTTGAGGACGACCTCGAGGCGCAGGGAACGGTCACTCATTCATCGCCTCGCTCGTAGCGGACGCGGGCGTGCTCGCGCCAGGTCATCAACTCATCAAGAGACATGGCGTGCATCACGTCGGGCGTCCAGTGGAAAACGAGGGCGATGTCGGCCATCACTTCGTCGACGGATCGAGGGATGCGTCCTGCTTCACGGAGTTCGGTACCAAAAAACCGGCAAGCTCCGTGCCGAGCTTGACCAGGTCGGCCGGGTCCATGCGCAGCACGTCCTGGTCGGTCAGCGTCGGGCTGCTGATGCGTGGCAACACCTTCGACAGAGCGATGACGTCGAGCTGCAGGACATCGGTGAGCGTGACGCCGCGCAGCGCACCGCTACCCGACAAGGTCAGCGTGACGGCTTCGATTTTTTGCTCGCCGCGGACAATCGGGGTGTCGAGGCGCAGCGCGTCGGTTCGTTTCAGAGACATGGTCATTCCTTAGAGGGCGGGGGAGTAGGGGTTACAGGCCCAGGTGGCGGCGCTGTTGGGCGAGGCGATCGACGCCGCCGACCATCTCGACGAAGTTCGGGATGTCGATCTCGATCAGGGTTTCGCCGTTCACGACGAGGCGGTAATACGACAGCGACATCGTTCCGGTCTGGTCGGCGTTGTCGCCGGCCTTGGCCTTTCCGGGGTCGATTTCCTTGTAGCGACCGCGCACGTACACCTCGACCCCATCGGTTTCCTCGGTGTCGTCGCGCTGATAGGAACCGGCGAAGCGTACGGATACGCCGTCGATCTTCGACGTGCCCCATGTCTTGAACATCTCCTTCATGAAGCCGCCCATCGTGACGCCCAGCTCGAGCTTCTCCATGCCGAGGTCGATGTCGACCTCAGCGTTCATGCCGCCGCCGCGATACGCCTCCATCTTGCGCGTGAGCTTTGGCAACTGGATCTCGGGCACCTCGCCGACGAACGAGACGCCGTCCTCGAACACGTTGAAATTCTTGAGTTTGGATGGCAGAGCCATTGCGTTTTCCTATGGTGAGTGGCGGGCCGTCAGACGGCGATGCTTTCCGCGAACTTGAGCAGGTAACGATCCGTGATGCGCTGGCGGAATGTCAGGTTTTCGAGCGGCGGGGCCGGGCAGAAGTCGTAGTCGATGAAGCCGTTACCCGCCTTCAGCGAATCCTTGTCGTTCGCGTCCGGATCGAACCAGCATTCGCCGTCGATCACGTAGCCAGCCGTTTTCCACGCGCGGAACTTCGCGTTCACGCCGTCGACGACGTCGCGGATCAGCGTCCGGCTCATTGGCTGGTCGACCGCCCACATGTGCGCCTCGGCCATCGTGTCGGCGATCACCTGCGCGCTGCGAACGTAGTTCTCGAACGCCCAGAGCTTGTCCTCGGAACAGGTGCGGGACCCCCATAGACGGTAGCCATTGGCGTTCACCAGCGTGGTGACTTCGTGACTGTTGAGGTATCCGGCGTCGGTGTTCGGGTCTTGTAGGTCCCAGAACACGTCGCGGCTGATGCCGGTGACGCCGTTCACGACGACGTTCGAGATCGTCTTGTGCCAGCCGGTTTGCTCGTCGATCTTCGCGCGCATACCCAGTGCACGTGCCGTCGCCCAGGTGATGTCCTCGGCGTTGGTCGCGGTGTTCCAGTTCACGAAGTCCGGCCAGATCGTCATCAGCTCGCGCTGACCGAAATTCGCGCGATAGGCGACCGCCTCTTCCTTCGTCTTCGAGTCGAAGGCGCTGACGTAGCCGAAGCCGCGCAGCTTCTGCGCGATCGTTGCCAGCTCGGCCGCGACGGGCAGCGTGTCCAGACCGGGGCAACCGAGCACGCGCGGCTTGACGCCGAGCCGGCTTTTCGCGGCGAGCAGTGCTTTCATGCCGGTGTACTGGCCGTCCGCTGTGGTCGTGCCGATCACGTTGCCGGTTGTGGCATTCGCATCCTTGCCGGTCGGCACGCGTACGGCGACGATTAGCGGCGAGGTCTGTGCGGCGATCGCGTCGAGCGAACGCGCGAGCGTGCCCTTCGTGCCGGCGCGGCCAATCGCGGCCTGTACGTCCGTGACGAGAACTGGACGGTTTTCGGGGAAGGTGGTCGCATCGGCGTCGTCGCCAGTGCTGACGAGACCGATCACGGCCGTACTGACCGTGCGGACGGGGCGCGTACCGTCGTTGATTTCAATGACGCGTACGCCGTGGTGGTAATCAGAAGGCAAGCTTTTCTCCCGGAATTGAGCGTTCCGAAAGATTGCCTTTCGCGCGCGCGGTGATCACGCGTAGGAGGTTGTACAGAGTCGCGCCACAACCTAAATGGCCGCCGGCGCGTAAGATCGTGGGCGTCAGCTATGGGTGCGGGCCATGTGTGACGTTGCCGCATCACGCACGTCGTCGCCGACCCACTTGTCAGCTCGCTTCAACCTCGGCGTCGCTCGATGACTACCGTTCAAGCTGTTCAACGCGTGCAGTCAGTTTGTCGTACTGCTCTCGCGTTTCTTCATGCAACGTCCTAAGGTACGCCGACTCGAACATAAGGCACTCCGTGTATCGCAGCCCGTATCGCGTACCTGCCGGACGATTGACGGGCGTACGCACTTCCTCCTCGGCCATCTCCATCACCGGTATTCGGTACATCAACGGTTCGCCGGTTTCGTCATCGATCACGACCGCGCCGGACTCGTCGACGACCTCCTGTTCAACGAACTGCGGAACCAGCACCTCGCGCGGGGTACGTACCGGCTTGCCGTCGACAATATCGATTTCGTGGACCGTCATCGAAACTGTCTTCTGCCGTTGTACCGTTTTCGTCTCGACGACAATATCGTCGATAAATACGTCGTCGATGCAAAACATCGCATAGCGTGCCGGATCGAGTCCCTCGGATTCGAATGCCCGCATCACGTCCTGTGCAATGAGTCCCGCATGCAGCCGTGCGCTCTCTTCGCCCTTCTCCTCGACCGATTCAATGAATTGGTAGATGCAAGGCTGGATCCTCGCCCATGCCGCCATTTCTGCGCGCGTGAGCGGGCCACGCACCTTCTTCAGGCGAGCATCCGACGTGTTGATTGTTGCGGTCGATGCGTACACGACGTCTGCCCGATGACTCGGCGTTCCGACGGTGGACTTCGCATCTTCCTTGAAGTCGATCGACCCACCGAAGAGAGCCAGACCGGAGGCGAAGAGCGTGAGCCCATTGCGCGGTTTCGACGCATCGTTGCTAATTCCAAACTGGTGCATGGCGGGATCGGCGCGCGGCGTCTTGAATTCGCTGAATCCACCATAGGCGTAGCAGTACGGATCGACGACGGTATGGCCGCGACCGAATGCGCCGGCGTACTGTCCGGACACGGTGTTGCCATATCCGGACACCACGCTGTACCGGCCCGACACGACGTGCAAATACCCTGCGACGAGGCAATCAATGTCCGACACCGACGATCCGACACCGAACACGGCGCAACCTGGTGAAGTAACCGTCAGACTCGCGCCGACGGCGATGCCGTTCGCCGCACCCTGCGAAACTGCCGGGCCAACTGCGAGCGCGCCCTTGTAATTGGGATTCCGATCCGCGCCCCCCGCAAAAATCGACGATTCGGTATAAACAACCGCATCCCCATATTTCGGATTCGCCCCCGGCATCCCCGCTGCAATTCCGTCACGGTTCCGCCAGATGGTCTGCGGGATGTGCCAGGAGCGCGGCACATGCTGCAATGCCCGATAGAAACGGTGGTAACCGAATTCCCACAGGTCCGCGCCAAGGTAGTGCGTCTGATCGGACGTCGCGAGTCCTTTCGAGTTGACACTGATGACCCACGGATCGATTCCGCCGCCGAGCCATTGAATCGCCTTCTTCGGTTCATATCGATCATGCAGGTCGGACATTTCGCCAAGCAGGATCGGCGTGGTTTTCGGAAACCACGACTCTGACCGAAGTTGCGAAACCAGCGTTTTCAGGTCCGCGAGATACTCGTCGAACGTGCGCAGATAGTCGGCTTCGCCCTGCATCCACACGAACGCGTCGACGCGCTTGACGCCCGCCGATACAAGTTCCGGCGATGCCAGCGCTGCATCGATCTTTCCCTTTCCGGCCGCATACCGCTCCGACTCTTTTCCTGCGCCGATCCAGTCGCTGATGGGACGGCCGCTACGTGCGTCGAAAATGATGTAGACCGGGCGACCAGTTTCGTCCGCAAGCCGATGGGCGAGCGCCAGCGTCAAGTTGTTGCATCCGCTATTTCCGTTCGGAGCCGGCAACGACCACGGGCGCTTCGTGTAATCGCTCGCCCCCCAAGTGCCGGCCACCGCATCCCAACTCTTGACCAATGGCGAAGCCGGATTCGGTCCACCGCTGTTGGCGCCGAGCTGATTCGACTGCCCCCAGCCGACGAGGACGATCGGGGTCGACGACAGAGCCGCGCGATTCGCGGGCGAATTCAACACGGCTTTGTTGATGATGTGGCCGAGCGTACCCACAGGGTACGTCACGGTCACGTCGTGCTTGATCCGACCGGCTGCCGCCGCAACCATGTCGTCGACGTATTGGCGCGTCGCGAGCACGACGGACGGATCGATCTTCAATTGAACATTGGCCGCGCTCGCGATCGCAAGCACCATTCGCACGGTCTGGGTTCGGCTTGCACCCTCGGCGAGTATCGGTTTATACGACGGCGGGCAATTGGCAACGGCGAGAGTGTTTCCGTCGCTGTCATGCACGGCATATTCACGAATCCACCAGCCACCGACGTTCTCCGGCAACACCGTCTCGATGACGACATAGCTCGGGTTGTTTGGATCTGGAAAAACGTGATTGATGTTCGTACGATGAACCTCATTCACGAGCTTCTGTTGTTTTCGATCCGGGATCGGCACCGCTCCCGCACCATCACCGAAACTCATCGTGACAAAGTCCAGCTTCTGGCCGAGCACGATCGCATTCGCGAGTCGTGCCTCACCGATTTCTGTGAGGAGAGTGAAGTAGTCGAGATTCATGGGCGCGTAGTAAGTGTGTCAATTACATGGGTTCCGCCGCCGACGACGACATAGCCGGTCGCGGTTATTTGCTTCGGGGTGTATGGATAGACCGTCTGCATGTCGCCGTCATACGAGGCTGCGGCGAGATGGAGCGGCCCGCGCGAGACGAGGACGACGTCCAGGCCAGCGAGATGCCGACTCGCCGGCTTCGCGCTATTGATGAGACGCAGCAGCTCGGCATGCATGATTTCCGTGATGCCAGAATCGAGCACACCAACGCGCAGCCTGAACGTACCGCGGCTCGCTAGGGGCGTCTCCTGCCACCACTCGATCACCTCGATCAGTTGCGCGACAGGTTCTATCGCGTGTCGTACGGCTGCGATAGTTCCCTTCATTAGAGAGATACGAATCGCATTGCGAACGACGCCTCGCTTGCGTTCTTCCGGCCACGCGGCGTCCCACGTGTCTACGCCAAGGTGCCAGGCCAGCCACGGCAGCAAGGCGAGCGGGATTCGATCCGGATCCATCAGCGTGTCAATCGGCACGGGAATATCGCTGATGCGTGCACCGACTCTCGCGAGGCTGCGTTCAAGCGGGGTCGCGTTGGGTGGGAGCAGGTCAGTCATTTCGGTAAATTCCGCCGTCGAGCACCTCGATTTCGGTGCAGAACGCCGCTTCGTGCGTCGATACGGGGATGTCGGTTGCGGGCTCGAGGAGGATGACCTTCTGGACCCCGGACACGCGCAAGGCCGCGGAAATGCCGTCTCGAGTGACCTCTTCACCGAGCTTGTGCATGCCGGTCGTGAATTTCCCAACGCGCTTTTTTGCTTCGCTTAATGCGACCTCACGATCTGGCCCATCGTAGAAAATCAACGTAGCCGTCACCGTGTATCGCTTGATGATGGCGCTCCTCGCATCCACGCGATCGCCAATCGGACGAACATCTTCCGGAGACAGGGCTTCAGTGACACGATCCAGCAGCGGCTTATCTGCCGTGCCGTCCCCGTCACGTGACAGCACCGTGACGACGATTTCAGCTCCTGCAGGGCTTTCGACCCACACATCGCGCACACGCCCGTCAGCGTTGAGAGCTTTCGAGCGATATGCGGCCTCTGGGCCGGCTACTGAGAAGCCCTGCGGTGCGAGCTGCGTGCGGTAGCGCAGATCGGTATCACCTTCGTAGACCCCGTCGATACCGTTTTCCGGATCCGGCTCGTTGATCGTGTGTCGCTTAATGCCGAACAGGGCGGCAAGGTGCTCAAGATTTCCGCGCTCGGCGAAAGCCAACATCAGAGCGCGTGCGGAGTCGATCACGTATTGACGCAGGAGCATTTCGCGATACGCGTTTTCTTGCAGCGCACGCGTCAGCGGTTCCGATTCCAAGTCCAGCGTCGCGGTGACTTGTTGCTGCTGATCAGCAGGATAGAAGGACACGAGCCGTGCCTTGCGCTCAGCCAGCAACGTTTCAAAGTCGATCGTTTCGATGACGTCGGGAGCCGGGAGGAGGGAGAGATCGATCATGGCCGCGCTCACGACCTACCTCGCATGTTCGGCGTCGGCACACGTAGCGATACCGGCATGCCTGCGTTTGGGCCATCCGTGCGTTCGCCGTGCAGCTCGAGCATGGCAGCGCCATCAATACCGGATTCGGAGAAGTCGACCTGGGTGACCTGGATGCGCGGCTCCCACCGGGCCAACGCCATGACGGACGCTGCCATCACGCGCATGCGCATCAGCGGATTGATCGGACCGTCGATCAGCTCGGGCAGCAATGACCCGTAGTCGCGACGCATCACGCGCGTGCCGAGCGGCGTGAACAGGATGTCCGCGACGGATTGCTCGATGTGGGCCTGGCCGCTGATAGCGCGGCCGGTGCGTGCATTCATGCCGATCATGCGCCCCCCGGAATCGGCTTCGTGGTCCGGGCGTATTCGCCCTGGGCGTCGTGCGGGTGCTTCACGAGGCTCACGTTCTGCGCCTGCACGTCGACGTCTGCCGTCACAGTGCCGGTGACTCGCGCGTTGCCGTCAATCTTGATGACAGGGCCGCCAGTTCCACGCCCGTCCTTGCCGGTCACGCCGGAGTCGAAGGAGAGTGGCCCTTTCACGCGCAGCGCGCCCGTTACGACCGTGTCGTCGGCGTCGATGGTGACGTTCTTCGCCTTGACGGTCGCGTCATCGGTTTCGACCCGGACACTAACCGGCGCGACGACGCGCACGGTCGCGCCTGCGGGCAGCACTGCCGTGAGTGCATGTGATGCGAAGTCGTACGCGATGCACGCTAGATCCTTGTAGACGCGGACGTGCTGCGTCGGGCTCGAGCTGGGCGCGTCGTGGCCGTCGCAGTAGACGCCAGGGAGAAAGAGGCTGGTCGTCGGCTCACCGGACGGGCAGAGCAGCAGACCTGGCTCGCCGATCGACGGCGGATCCCAGGTGATGCTGTCGCCCGTGCGCTGCGCTAGCCACCGAATCCAGTCGGTTTGCAGTCCGCCCGATTCGACGCGCACGCGGCGGGCATCGTGATCGACGTCGATCACGGTGCCCTCGCGCAGCAGGCTTTCGAGTCGGCGGTTCAGGTCGGCAAAATCATCCATGCGGCGAGGATGCCGCGCGCGCGGGGGTGGGTCACGCGGATATGGTTGTAACCGACCGTGGCACAACCGAAGCCCGCCAGAAATATTCGGCGGGCTTCGGACGGTAGGTTACGAGCCGTGACCGTACGATGTGGGATCGAGCGTGTCCTGGATGGACTTGAGTAACAGTACCGCCATGTTGTAAGCGATCTCGTCATCGAACTTAACCGGTCGATGTAAGCGATTACCGTTATGCGCGGTGATGAAGCCGTACCCAGACAGGATCACCGACATTATCTCGGCCGCAGATTTTTTGTCGTCGGCGGTTGTGCGAACCACTGAGAATGTTACGGTCGCTGCGATGGTCCTATCGTCGCGAGTGTGCTCTGCGGCACCGATGATTTTGCCATGTGGCGTCGTGATGACGATTGAGTCCTCGTCCGGTGCGACCACGGCCGAGACTCCTTTCGATGTCAGCTCGGCGTTGCCGAACTCGACTCCTATGCCGGTGAAGAAGGCACGAACGGATTTGTTCAATGTCGCGCCTTGGGACAGAAAAGTGAACACCTGATTCACGTCGCCGCTGTTGAGAAATTCCAAGATGGTCTCCTTTTTCGTGGAGATCCCATTCTGACGACCTGTCAACATCGTAACAAGGGGCCTGTCTTCGCGAATTCGGCGCACGTCGTGCTATCGCGACAGAAACTCGAGGACGACGTCAGCGATCCGGTGTATGTCCGCGTCGGCCAGGCCGAGCAGTTCGCGCGCGGGATACTTCACGACCGGACCACGATTGCGTTCCACGCGATCGCGCAGGCCCTCCTGGTGGACGCGGGCGATGCGCTCGACCTGGCGCGTGAAATGCAGCACCGAGGCATCGGCGGTCGCGGCGGTCTTGAGGAACCGCGCGGTGCGTAGCTTCGCGAACATTGCGCGCCGGATGCGGCCCTTCTTGCGCCGGGCCTGTGGCTTGCGCGGTGCGAAGCGGCTACCGTCCGGGTTGCGGGCTTCGGCGATGCGCCGCGAATGGCGCCGGCGTAGCTCGGCGGCCAGCCCTTTCGCCAGGACCACACGCTGCCCGGACGTGAGCCGGCCGAGCAGGCCGGCCGCCCAATCCTCGGCGCGGGACAGTCGATCGACCATCAAGCCCCCGCGATCGGCGGCTCGCCGAAGTGGCGAATCTCGTAGCCGCCCGGCTGCTCGACCACGCCGACGCGCTCGGTCAGCTTCAGCAGGATCTCGACGTCCGATTTGCCGTTGTCGAGCAGCTCGGCCTGGAACTTGAACCCGTCACGGCAGAGATCGCGGTTGAGCAGCAGCTCGGGCTGGTGGATCTTCAGCCAGGCGATGATCGGCACCATCAGGTGATCCGAATGGCCGGCGTAGTCGATCACGACGATGTTGAGCGTGTACGCATACTCGAACGACAGCGACTTCGCGGCGGTGACGGCAATCGACCCGTGTTCGATGAAGATGTGCAGCCGGTCGGGATCGCGCGCGAACTCGGGCAGGGCGGCGGTGAGCGCCGCGCGTAGGCTGTTGGGTTTGTTCATGGCGCCGGTTCCTCCGTGTCGCGTACTCGAGCCTGCAGCGCGATCAGTTGCTCGGCGTTTTCGTAACAGGTGGTGTAGTTGCCGGCGACGGTTGCGGCAACTGCAGAGAGCGCAATGCCCGAGGGGGCCGCATCAGCGCTTCCGGGATCGCCCACCGGCACGTTGGCGGCGGCGCCGTCGTGCACGCGCACAAACCCGACAGGAACAACGCAGGCGCGATCAGCTTCGCGATCCACATAAACGGGAACCTCCTTGATGATGGTGTTGCCTTTCTCGCGGACGACCTGGACGCGGTCGACGTACTGCGTGACGACCTTCACGTCGCGGCGTGCCGCGTCGCGCTCGGCCGTACGATCGCGCACGTCGCGCGCGAGATCGTCGACGCGCTGGCCGGCGTCGACCATGCGCGCATGCTGGGTCGCGATGACGGCGGCAGCTCCGGCGAGCGCGATCGCGCCGGCGACGAAGATACGGGCGCCGGTCGTCACGCGGCCGCCCGGCTGTAGCGATCGAACGCCCGTTCGAGCTTGACGTCGTACAGGTTCTCCGCGTACGCCTTGCCGTTGTACAGCTCGGCGAACTTCGCCCACTTCTTGCCGCGCAGCGCGGCGAGCATCACCTTGTCCGCCAGGACGAAGCGGACGAATGCCTCGAGCTGCTCGGCTTCGCTGACCTTCATCGTCTCGACGAACGCGAACACGTCCGGGTAGCCGAGCGCCTTCCAGTGGAAGCCCATGATTTGAAACGCGCCCCAGCTCGTCGCCTCGAGCGCGCACGCGGCGGAAATTTGCGACGCGCTCGCCAGGCGCGCATATTCCGCCGCGTCGCCGGCGTAGCCGCCGCGCTTCGAGTTGACCAGGGCTGGATGCTTCGCCGCCAGCGCGTTCGCGTCCAGGCCGGCCGCCGCGAGCTGGCGGTACATGATGTGCCGCTCGTACAGGATCACGGGCCGGCCGTCAGGCAGGAACCCGGCACCTTTCGATTCCACCTCATTGACGGCACGCACGGCCGCGAGATCGGCCTGCAGCCGATCGGCCGCGCGCTGCAGGTCGGCGTCGGTGAGATGGCGCGGGTCGCGCCGGCCGGCCGAGAGTGTCGACCAGGTCTTCGGGCCGGCAATGCCGTCTGCGACCAGCCCGTGCGTGGCCTGGAACGCCATCACGGCGTTACGGGTCACGCTGCCGTAAATCGCGTCGGTGTCGAGACGCGCGCCGGCCGCGATGAGCCGGCGCTGCAGGTAACCGACATCGGCGCCGCGGTCGCCGAGGCGCAGGGTCTTATACATGGCGCCCCCATACCTTGAATTGCAACATGCGAGCGATCAGGGAGTCGCGCGGGTTGCCACGGTGGAACAGCTCGACGACGTTGCCGCGAACGCCGTACACGGCGAGGCACAGGACGCCGACCAGCACTGTGTCGGCGAGATTCGCCGGCGGCAGCATGCCGAACGCGGCGCGGATCGGCGCGGCGCCAGCGGCGACCGCGATCGTGTATGCCAGGCATGCAGCGAGCGGCCGGTGCGAGCTCGTGCCACGGCGGAAGGTCACGAGGCGCAGGGCGAGCGCCGCGCACAGCAGCACGTAGACGGTCGTGAGCATCACTTTTCCCTCCCCTTGAACATGTTCAGCAGCCGATCGGGCGCATCGGCCTGGGCGATCAGCCACAGCAGCAGTTTCACGACGAGCGCAGACGCGATCAGCGCGCCGATGCCGGCGTGCACCTCGACGCGTGCCGGCAACGCGGCGTCGAGCGCGGCGGCGAACAGCTCGGCCGTGAGGCACCCGGCGACGAACGAGATCACGAAGAACGCGATGCGCTTTGGAATCGACGGGTCGGCGGCCGTCATCACGAACAACAGCGAGCCGGCGAACGCGCCCATGACGACGTTGGCGTCGACGCCGGGAAACAGCGACAGCGCGGCGACGCCGAGCGCTGCGACCGTCGCGGACGACGTGGAAATAGGTTCAGCCATTCTCAGTCCCATAACTGGAGCCGCTCGGCACCGGATTGCACCGCTTGCGGTACTTCGTCGGGCAGCTCGACGAGCAGCCCGTGAGGCAGGATCGGGCCGTACTGCGCCACGTCCCGGTTGAGGTCGAGCACCGCTTCGACAATGCCGCGCGTGCGGCCGAGCACGCGCCAGCAAAGCGCGTCGATGGTTTCGCCCTGGAGCGCTCGCACCTCCATCAGATCAGCTCCACCGTCATGCGAGGGCGGCCGATGATGTCGCTGATTGCCCAGCGGGCGTCACGGCGCAGCTCGTCGCCCTGGGGCTCCAGCTCGTCTGCGCGGCGTGCGCCATCGCCCGTCGTGTCGTAGTCGCGGTACCGCTCGATGAGCGTCGCTTTCGCCAGGCAATACACCGCGCGCCGGTAGTGCTGCAGCCGTACGCTTTCGCCGTCGAGCTGGTCGGCCGGCACGTCGGCCAGGTACGTGATGCCGGCATCGCGCCACGCCGCGCGTGCGCTGCGCAGCTCGTCGTTTACCTCGGCGATCGCGGCGAGCAGCTCGTGCCGCAGACGAGCGTCGGTGATCGACCCGTCGAGGCGCATCGTGTCGCGCGCGTGCTCGAGCGACACATCCGGGTAGAACGGGTCGTTCTTGATCGGCTTGGCGGGTTCCGTATCCGCCTGCGCGCGCGGCAGCGGCGGGGTTGAGACAAATGACATGGTCGGGTTCGTCAGGTTGATCGGTAGAGGCGGTGGACGGGGCTTTCGCGCGGACACTGCCGGCTACGGCCCCGTGCCGCCTGGTGCGCGGGGTACGCTCGGTGTCAGCCACCGGGGCCGGGCTGGCTCCCGTTGGCGGAATTCTTCAGCTCGCGCTCGAGCCGCTCGATGTCCTTCTTCACGCCCACGTTCGCGAAGAGTTGCAACGCGCGGCGTAGATGGTCGAGGGCACGCGCAGGATCGGAAGCGGAGAGGCCGTAGCCGATCGCCTTGTGCAGCTTCGCGCGAACTTCGTCGGGCATATCGGCCGTTGCGGTGACCTGCTCGATCTGGACGAGCGGTTCGACCTGGATGGCATCGCCAGCGCGATGGGCGCGCAGCGCGGCCTCGGCGAATTCCTCGACGAGCAGGCACGGCGTGCTGCGCTTGTACTGGTCGGGCAGCGGGAGAGCGTGCCGCAGCGCGTAGGCGCCGATCTCGAGCGCGCCCTGATAGTCGCCGACGTCGACGCGCCAGACCATGATCGTCATTAGCACGTCGTCCTGGGCGCCGGCCGCGCCATCGAGCACGCCCGCGACCCACGCGTCGTATGCGGGCAGAAACTGACGCTTAAGGTCGGCCTTGCGTTCGAGGGACTCGACAGCCTTCAGCGCGCGGCGGTGTTCGTCGAGCTGCGCGAGCATCAGCGTATATGCCGAGTCGTCGCGCAGCCCGCCGACACTCGCCGGCGTGCCGCGCGCGGCCGTAGCCGCGACGGTGCGCTGGAAGTGTTGGCGGAACGGGTTCGTCATGCGCCACCCTGCGGAGCGGCCGGGGCAAGGTCGACGAGCTGGATGTTCTCGACCACGCAACCGGCTCCGTACTGCTCGATCACGTACGCATCGTTCGAGCTTTCATAGTTTTCGATGCGGTCGCGCTCGGGCACTTCCTTCAGCGAGCGCCGGCGCGCGCTCATCTGCCAGTAGATCGAGAGGTTGTCCAGGCGAGTGACCATCAGCGCATGTGCGGGGAAGAACGGGACGCTGACTGCGGGCAGGTTGCCGACGCGCTTCTGCGAGACGACGATGTCGGTTGCGAGCGTTTCGCTCGACGGCTGCACCTGGTTGATGAGCGGGAAATACTTGTCCTGGAGCAGCTCGCGGCCACAGATCACGACGAGTTTCGGGTCTTCGGCGTACCACGGGTCGAGGAACTCGTTGCGCGCGAGCGAAACGACGGCGTCGAGATTCTTGAATTCCTCGCCCTTGCCGATCTTCACGCCCGAGAACACGCGTTGCTTTGCGTTGTTGCGGTACTGCTGCAGCCAACCGATGTTCACGTCCTGCAGGAGCGGGTTCTTGGCGAGATCGGTATCGTCCGCAACCTTCACGCCGTTCCAGCCGATCATGATGCGATCGAGTGCCTGACGCACGATGATGGAATCGCGCAAACGTGCCTGGAAGTCCGGGAACTTCGCCCACGCGTCGAGCTGCTGATAGCGGATGTGCGTGTCGTAGTTCGTCTTCTCGCAACGGTATTTCTGGTTGTCGAGTGCCGAGACGTCGCGCGTTTCACGCATTCGCTTGGTCGTATCGGTGCGGCTCGCGATCGGGCCGGATACGCCGAGGCCAATCTTCTCGCCCTCCAGTTCGTCGACGCCGTGGATGTTGATTCGGCCGAGGAATGCGCTCGATTCCTGGATCTTGGTTTCGAGCGTTTGCTGCACGCTCGGCGCGACAGAAAACTTCTTCGTGGCATCGCTGATGCCGTTCAGTTCCTGGATGCGAGCCAGATACCGGTTGTACTGCTCGCGGGTAGTGTTCCGCATGGGTTCTCCGTCTAGGGGAAATTGGATGAGGCCGGGTTAGCAGTCGGTCTGCGCCCCGTTGTCGCTGCCCGTCGACGTCGGACGCTGTTGCGTGCTGCTGTCGGTGCGCGACAGTTTCTGGACCAGCTCGCTGTGTCGCTTGTCGCCGTCCTGCTGCGCGCGCTTCAGCTCGTCGAAATTGGTGTTGAACTTCTCGAGCTGCTCGAGCACCTGGCTCTGGCTCTCCGCAAGCGCGACGACCGATTGCGAGAGGTCGGAAAAGCGCTGGTCGTCGGTTGCTTCCTTGCGGTTCAGCAGGCCGCGCACCTTCGAGAACAGCGACTTGCCGGCATCGTTCGTTCGCACCTCGTCTTCGTCCAGCTCGATGTCAACCGCGACTGAAGCGCTGAACAGGTTTTCGGGGCGCTGCTTGCGCGTATCGAGCGCCTTGCTTGTCGCGGTGAACTCGAGCATTTCGGTGCCGAGGCTTGCCGGGTTGTCGGTGACAGCGAGGCCGACCAGATACGCCTCGCCGGTGCCGGCGAAGTCGGGATCGACCTCCATCGACGTGTAGACTTTCTGGCGCTGCTCGGTGGTCATCGCGATCAGGTCTTTCGTCGGCGACAGCTGCGCGAGCAGGCGCGTTTTGCCGTCCTGGTGGTCGGTCTTCAGCGCGATCACGTCGCCGTATGCGCGGAACGCGCTGTCCGGATACATGCCGCGGATGTGTTCCATGTTGATGCGTGCGCCGTACGTCTTCGGGTCGTAGCTGCTCGCCATCTGCTCGAGCATCGTGCGGTCGATCTTGCGACCGTCAGTGGTCGCGCCTTCCGTCGCGATGCAGAAAAACTTCGTCTTCTTTGCGTCCTGTGCCATGTGCGAATCCGCTGAGAGGGTGCTGTTTTCAGGGATTCCAGTTTCGGCAGTTCGAACCGGTGTCGCAACGCATGTTGGTTGTGCGCGCAACTGATACAACCGTATGCAGTAGGGCCTACGCGCGCGCGTCGGTAGCCTTGCTGCATGACTGCACTTCCCATCGATTCTTCCGACGTTGATCCACGCCGACGCGCGCGCGACCTGTACTGGCAGGGGTATCGCATCGCGCGCATCGCAGAGCTGCTCGGCGTGAAGCCGGCCACGCTCTACAGCTGGAAAAAGCGCGACGGATGGGACAAGACCGAGCCGGTCGATCGCGTCAACATGACGATCGAGGCGCAGCTGATAAAGCTCGTCACGAAGGAGGCGAAGGAAGGGCGTGACTTCAAGGAGATCGACCTACTGACGCGTCAGCTCGACCGGTTGCGCTCGCGGCCAGCGAACGATGCAAAGGTGAGCGAATCCGGGGGCGGTGGCGGCACGCGCCGATCACGCAGCTCGGACGACCGCAACGCGTTCAGCGAAGAGCAGATCGAGAAGTTGAACGACGCGTTCCTCGAATCGATCTTCGACTATCAGCGTACCTGGTATCGCGCGGGCTTCAAGGAGCGGATTCGCAACATTCTCAAGAGCCGGCAGATCGGCGCGACTTGGTACTTCGCTCGCGAAGCGCTACTCGACGCGCTGAACACGGGCCGCAATCAAATTTTCCTGTCGGCCAGTAAGGCGCAGGCGCACGTGTTCCGCCAGTACATCGTCCAGTTCGCGAAGGACGCGGTCGGCGTCGAGCTGAAGGGCGATCCGATGGTGCTGCCGAACGGCGCGACGTTGTACTTCCTCGGCACCAATGCGCGCACGGCACAGAGCTATCACGGCAACCTGTATTTCGACGAATACTTCTGGGTTCCGCGCTTTCAGGACCTGCGCAAGGTGGCGTCGGGCATGGCGATTCACGATCACTGGCGTCAGACGTATTTCTCGACGCCGTCGAGCCTCGCGCACGACGCCTATCCCTTCTGGTCGGGCAAGCTGTTCAACCGCGGTCGACCGAAAGATCAGCACGTGTCAATCGACATTTCGCATGCGGCACTGGCCGCTGGCCGGTCGTGCCCGGATGGTCAGTATCGCCAGATCGTGACGGTCGAGGACGCGGTGCGCGGCGGCTGTAACAGTGGAGCGAGGCCGCTCTTCAACCTCGACCGGTTGAAGCTCGAGTACAGCACGGAGGAATACGCGAACTTGCTGTTGTGCGAGTTCATCGACGATTCGCTGTCAGTGTTCCCGCTGTCGACGCTGCAGTCTTGCATGGTCGACACCTGGGAGGTGTGGGACGACTTCAAGCCGCTGTACCTGCGCCCATTCGGCGACGAAGAGGTGTGGATCGGTTACGACCCGTCGCACACGGGCGACAGTGCCGGCTGCGTTGTCCTGGCGCCGCCGAAGTATCCCGGCGGGAAATTCCGCGTGCTCGAGCGCTTCCAGTGGCACGGCCTCGACTTCGAAGCGCAGGCCGCTCAGATCGAGGCGTTGACCAGGCGCTACCGCGTGACCTACATCGGCATCGACACGACCGGGATCGGGCAGGGTGTCTATCAGCTCGTCACGAAGTTTTTCCCGGCCGCGACGCCGTTCCACTACTCGGTCGAGATCAAGACCGCGCTCGTGATGAAGGCGCAGAACGTGATCCGCAAAGGCCGGCTCGAGTTCGACACTGGCTGGAAGGATTTCGCCGCCGCGTTCATGGCGATCAAGAAAACGATCACGCCCAGCGGGCTGCAGGTCACGTACAAGGCGAGCCGATCCGAAGAGGCGAGCCACGGCGACCTGGCCTGGGCGTGCATGCACGCGCTCGCGAACGAGCCGCTCGAGGGCGCGACGAGCACCAATACCGGATTTATGGAGCTTTTCTGATGTCACGCAAGATTCGACGCGGCGCCGGGCGCCGCACGTATGGCCGCGCCGAACAGGCCGCCGAATCCACGCCGGCGCCGACGCGCACGGAGGTGTTCTCGTTTGGCGATCCGATCGAGGTAATGGATCGGCGCGAGCTGCTCGAGTATGTTGAATGCATGCGGATGGGGAACTGGTACGAGCCGCCGCTGCCCCTGGACGGCCTCGCGCGCTCGTTTCGGGCTGCGCCGCACCACAGCTCGGCCATCTACGTGAAGCGCAACATCCTCGTGCAGTCGTATATCGAGCATCCGCTGCTGTCGCGCGCGGACTTCAGCCGGTTCGTGCTTGAGTACCTGGTCTTCGCGAACAGCTACCTCGAGCTGCGAACGAACCAGCTACGCGCGCCGATGGCGCTGAAGTCGTCGCTCGCGAAGTACACACGGGTCGGCGTCGAGCCGGGTCAATTCTGGTTCGTGACGAACGTGCGGGAGCCGTACGAGTTCCCGAAGGGCTCGGTCTATCACCTGTTCGAGCCGGACCTGAACCAGGAGATCTACGGGCTACCCGAATACCTGTCGGCGTTGAACTCGACCTGGCTCAACGAAAGCGCGACGCTGTTTCGCCGGCGCTACTACAAGAACGGGAGCCACGCCGGCTTCATCCTGTACATGACCGACGCGGCTGAAAAGCAGGAGGACGTCGACAACCTGCGCTCGGCACTGAAGAACGCGAAGGGGCCGGGGAACTTCCGGAACCTGTTCATGTACGCCCCGAAGGGGAAGAAGGACGGCATCCAGCTCCTGCCGATCGGCGAGGTCGCGGCGAAGGACGAGTTCTGGAACATCAAGAAGGTGACGGTTGAGGATCAGCTCGCGGCGCACCGGGTGCCGCCGCAGCTTATGGGAATCATTCCGTCGAACGTGGGCGGATTTGGTGACGTGGAGAAGGCGGCAGGGGTATTCAACGGTCTCGAGATCGAACCGCTGAAGGCGCGACTCCGGGAGGTGAACGACTGGCTCGGTATCGAGGTCGTGCGGTTCAGGGACTTCGAGATGCCGAAGGGCTGACGCCCGACCGCAACCGGCAAAGCAAAGCCGCCGGGCACTTTGGTGCCGGCGGCTTTTTTGCGTCCGTCGCCAGTGCGTAGCCTCGGCGGATTAGGGCGCCTCTGAGCGGCCGCGGCGTCGACATACCCCTAGAGCCGGATCGGACCGCCGCAGGGCCGTGGCGGGCCGCCTGACGCATCGGAGGCGTCATCCCAGGGGCCGGACCCTGCCCCTGGGATGACGATTCAGACCCGGCGCGCGCAGTTGTGACCCCGCCCCACCTGCCCGCGAAAACGAACGGTTTTTATGCACTTATGCGACCGGCGCTCGGGGCCGCCTGGCACGGGCCGCGCGGCGCTCGGCGGGCTAAATCTCCCATGCAGTTTTATGCGCCTTGGTTATGCAGTCTCTGCGATCCGAGGTTTCGTGCTCCCCTCGTCCGGCGAAGGCGCCCCAAACGGCTGAAAGGAAAAAGGCGGCGATTGCTGAGCACGCTCACGATCGAAGATCGAGGTATCCGCTTACTTTGCTGGTTTTGCCATGTCTCGCCGATCGATAGCATCTCGCTTGCTCTGCGGAAGCATTTCATAAAGGCTGTCGACTTCACGGGGATGCGTGATCATCTGTTCGGCGACGAGATTCACTAACGTCAAAAGCTTCGCCGCGGTTTCCACATCGTCACGAACATCAATTTCGCCAGGATGCACGCTCTCGTTTCCGACTACGCGGACGATGTCTAGCGCACGCTGGATTTTTGGGCTCAAGCCCTTCTTCACGAGAGACGCGATGTCCGTGTCGATGTGTTTCCCAGGCTCTCCGAGCTGGACACACAACTTCTGGACGGCAAGGCGAAGCAGCGCGGCGGCGCCACGTGGCGAAACATTGAGGATTGAACGAGCCTCGATGAAGTCAGCTTTCACATCCTCGCTCAAATCGTCATTGGGCAAAATGCTGGGCGCAATCTCGGGATAAACGAGCCTGTCGTGAACCCAGATCGCCACACCGCGACAGTTATAGCATTCGCTCAAATGCAAGTTTCCTATTTCGCCATCAGCGAACACGTTCCGCTGGTCGGCCGTTATGAAGGGGGCGCCGGACTGGAGTCGCTTGAGATATTTGGCGAAGCGTTCCCGGCTCTCTTCGTCCAATTCTTCATCGGCAAGCATTTCCGCTTGATCGTCGGGCGAGGGGAAATAGGGGACGCGACTTGGTTCAGTGAGGCGAACCGAGTGAAGTCGATGCCAGGTTTGTGATGTCAGCGCTCCGCAGTGGGGGCAGTTGAAGGCGGTTTCACTCGCAGCAGGTGCGACTATCTTGCTCATTTGGGGCCTCTCGCGATACTCGTCGTGTGGTTGGGTCGAACGCGCATTTGCCGTGTATTGTGGTGCAGATCATGATGCGGTGGTAGTGCGTGAGCACGTCTAGTCTCGTATCAGGTGTAACCGCACGCGAAGCGGGGATGATACGAAGGCTAGGATGTGTGAGATAGCGATACACTGATGTGGCCACTGAAGGTGCGTTCGGCCATTCACAGATGGTCGGTACGGAAGAACAACGAAAAATTACAGCGGGGTTGGCATGAAAATATCTAAAGTTGAGATTCGAAGATACCGGGCGTTCGATAGGCAAGTGACAATTCCACTCAAGGATTTTACCGTCGTAACCGGACCTAACAATTTAGGTAAATCGACAGTCCTTAGTGCGCTGGAAGTATTCTTTTCGCATTTCGAGACGGGTCGTAGGCGATATGGTTCCTATTCATACGAAATCGACTATCCGAAGCGATATCAAGGGCGGTCAGGGAGGCGCTGGCCGACGGAAATTAAAGTCGAAATGGACATTGATGACCAGGATGTCGCTTTGATACAAGGGGATGCCGATATTGGTCCGGATCCGACGATTTCGGTTGCAATAAAATTCGAATGGCACGATCTCAGTAAGGCATTTCGGCCAAATTATTATTTAACTGGGGTGCCGAAAGGTCTGGAAAAAGGGGTTTTCATCTGGCTGTCCGAGCACGTTCGATACGTCTACATCTCGGCTGAACGAGGAGTAACGAACTTTCGCCGCACGATATATGACGAAGTTGTGTCAGGTGCGTTAGCCCGGATCAGCCGTAGTAAGCAGCGTCTTCAAGCGTTAGAGAGGTTGTTTGAGGATGTGAAGGCAGAAATCGCGGTTGTCGAGAAAGAGCTTGTCGAAGAGCTGCGACAGTATCTTCCGTCCGTTAGGGAAATGAATTTCTCCATTGAAGATTGGAGCCTCGAACGTCTAGTGTCTGTAAGTGATGTCATCGTTGATGATGGAGCAAAAACTCTTTTGCGTCATAAGGGTGACGGATTTAAAAGCCTGTTCTCGATGTCTCTTTTGCAATATGTTGCAAGGCAAAAAAGCACGAGGAATCTGATTTTTGCGATTGAAGAGCCAGAAGCACACCTTCATTCCTCTGCCATCTATGAAATTAAGGGGGCGTTGCGGAATTTGTCGTCTGATTTTCAGGTGTTGTGCACTACGCACTCCCCGATTTTGATTCAAAGGGATGACATTAAAGCGAACGTAATTGTAGAAAGTTCGGGCGGGGAGGCGGATTTTTATTCGACTGCACGAGCGGCAGGGAGGCTAGAGGACATCCGGAAATCATTGGGGATCAAGCCACATGAGAACATGACGACCGCGGAAGTTGTCATTGTGGTCGAAGGCGCGAGCGAGGAAACCGTCCTCCCTGCCGTTCTCGGGCGACTATCGGCGGCGCTGGCTACTGCGTTTTCATCAGGGCGTGTCAAGGTGTTGTCCGCCGGGGGCGCGGCCAATATCCCGGCGGTTGTGCGAGCACTGGCGCGAGACGCCGCCACATGTCTGGTGTTCATCGATGGCGATGACGAGGGCCGGGCGGCTTCGAAGCGCGTCAGCGAGTCCGGCCACATGCTTCGCGAAGACGTTTTCGAGGTTGCTGGCCGCCCCGACTGCCCCGACACGGAGTTCGAAGACCTTTTCGTGCCGGAGGTATATCTCAACGCAGTTTCGCAGTGTGTGGCGTTCGATATCACGCCTGACGAATTTCACGACGCGCAGCGGCGAAGCGGAGGCAAAGGTAGGAGGTGTGCGAAATGGTCGGTCGTCATGGAGCGGATACTGAATGCGCAGGGTATGAGTTGGGATGCGATGTCCGACGATGTCAAGTCGGCTGTTGCAGCGTCAGTCGCCGAACATGCAAAAACATGCCGTCTCGAAGAGATTGGTTGGGGACGTGGGCTGGCGGGCAAGGTAGCGCGCTACCTTAGCGAAGTCGCGGAAGCCTAACCTATGTGCATGAAGTCTTGATATGCGGCACGAATCCAGTGTTCGATCGTCCGCAAGAGTCGTCTAACTTGCTCCGAGAATGCAGCTGAAATCCCCACGTAATCGTGAACGGTAGTTCCGCATAAAGTTTGAGGAAGTGACGCAAGGCCTTGATTTGACACGATTTTGTGTCTGCAAGCTGCGGAGCTTCGCGGAAGTGGCGTTCCAGTGACGTGAACGCCGCGCAAGCCGCGGGCGTAACGACAAAGGCCGCACGCGAACTTTCGTTCACGTGCGGCCTTGTTCTTTGTCCTGCAGTGCGCGAGCCCGATCGAACCCGCACTCGGATGCTCAGCATTCGCCCTTCTTCGCGTGTCCCGGCGGGCAGTGGTAGCCGCCGTGACCGCGATGGCGCTCATGATCTTCCCACTCGCGGCGCTCCCAGTAGCGGCGGCCGTCCCAGTAACGATCGCCGTGCCAGCCGACGATGACCGCGGGCGCCGGTGCGACCACGACAGGCGCGGGCGCGACGACGACCGGCGCGGGCGTGCCGATGTTGACGTCGACGTTGACGGCGTGGGCCAGGCCGGACAGCGAAACACCGAGGCCGGCGAAGGCGAGGGCGATCAGCGAACGTTTCATGTTGTTTTCCGTGATGTCGTTGTCGAAAGGCCGGCGCGACGCGATGGACGCGAGGGGGGATCGTTCCACCGGGGGGACGCCACGCCGACAAGAGGCAGTGTGCGGGCGCCGCACGGAAAATGCGAGCGGCATTTGTTACGGCAGATTGACGTCAGGCCGGCCGGCTGGACCGATGGCCGGCAGCGTGATTTGACAATGGTCGGTCCCGGGCGTGGCACGCGTCGAATGCGTTGTGCGGCACCGGCCGCCCGGATTTGACATTCGACGGCGCGCGGCCGCGTTGCGGGATTAACGCGACGTTACAAAATGACGCGCGGCAGGTGGCGGAATCGCCATGCCTGCCGCGCGGGAAGCGGGATGCCGGCCGTGAAGGCCGGCCGTCGAGTCGATCGAATTACAGATAGAACATGCGGTCTTCTTCGGGCCGCGGCGGATGATCGTCACCATCCGCGCCTTCTTCCTCGCCGCTGTCCTCGTAGAACGCGAGCACGGCGTCGAGCACCTGGTCGGGATCGTCGATCACCTGCATCAGGTCCATGTCTTCCGGATTGATGAGGCCGTTCGGGATCAACTGGTCGCGGAACCATTGCAGCAGCCCCTGCCAGAACGTGCTGCCGACGAGAATGATCGGCACGAGGCGCGACTTCTTCGTCTGGATCAGCGTGAGCACTTCGGACAGTTCGTCGAGCGTGCCGAAGCCGCCCGGCATCACGATCACCGCGTCGGAGTTCTTCACGAACGTGACCTTGCGCGTGAAGAAGTGGCGGAAGCGCAGCGAGATGTCCTGGTAGTGGTTGCCGGCCTGCTCGTGCGGCAGCTCGATGTTCAGGCCGACCGACGGCGCCTTGCCGGCGTGCGCGCCCTTGTTCGCGGCTTCCATGATGCCGGGGCCGCCGCCGGAGATCACCGCGAAGCCGGCGTCGGACAGCTTGCGCGCGATCTGCACGGCCAACTTGTAGTGCGGCGTATCGGGCTTCAGACGGGCAGAACCGTAGATGCTGACGGCCGGGCGGATCTCCGACAGGTACTCGGTCGCCTCGATAAACTCTGCCATAATCGTGAACATCTGCCACGATGCGCGCGCCTTCTTGGCCGTCGCGCGTTCTTGATCTGCGAGCGAACGCAGACTCGGAATCACTTTTCTCTTGTTCATAATGCCTGAAGAACGAAATCTGGAAGGTAAGACCCTGCTATTGGTTGACGGTTCGAGCTATCTGTATCGGGCTTACCATGCGATGCCTGATTTGCGTGGCCCTGGCGGGGAGCCGACCGGAGCGCTCTACGGAATCATCAACATGCTGCGTCGTATGCGCAAGGAAGTCAGTGCAGAGTATAGCGCTTGCGTGTTCGATGCAAAGGGCAAGACGTTCCGCGACGACCTTTATGCCGACTATAAGGCAAACCGTCCGTCCATGCCGCCCGATCTTGCATTGCAGGTCGAACCGATTCACGGCGCCGTGCGCGCGCTCGGCTGGCCGCTGCTGATGGTCGAGGGCGTCGAGGCCGACGACGTGATCGGCACGCTCGCGCGCGAAGCCGAGCGGCACGGGATGAACGTGATCGTGTCGACCGGCGACAAGGACCTCGCGCAACTCGTCACCGATCACGTCACGCTCGTCAACACGATGACCAACGAGACGCTCGATCGCGACGGCGTGGTCGCGAAGTTCGGCGTGCCGCCCGAGCGGATCATCGACTACCTCGCGCTGATCGGCGACACCGTCGACAACGTGCCCGGCGTCGAGAAGTGCGGGCCGAAGACGGCCGTGAAGTGGCTGTCACAATACGACAGCCTCGACGGCGTGATCGAACACGCAGGCGAGATCAAGGGCGTGGTCGGCGACAACCTGCGCCGCGCGCTCGACTTCCTGCCGCTCGGCCGCAAGCTCGTGACCGTCGACACGGCCTGCGATCTCGCGCCGCATCTCGAATCGATCGAAGCGTCGCTGAAGAGCGACGGCGAAGCACGCGACCTGCTGCGCGACATCTTCGCGCGCTACGGCTTCAAGACGTGGCTGCGCGAAGTCGACAGCGCGCCCGCCGAAGGCGACGGCGCCGATGCGCCGGAAGGCGACCCCGCACCGGTGGTGGCCGTGGACATCGTCCGCGAGTACGACACGATCCAGACCTGGGAGCAGTTCGACGCATGGTTCGCGAAGATCGACGCGGCCGCGCTGACCGCGTTCGACACCGAAACCACGTCGCTCGACCCGATGACCGCGCGGCTCGTCGGCCTGTCGTTCTCGGTCGAGCCGGGCAAGGCCGCGTATCTTCCGGTCGCGCATCGCGGTCCCGACCTGCCCGAGCAACTGCCGATCGACGACGTGCTCGCGCGCCTGAAGCCGTGGCTCGAATCGGCCGACCGCAAGAAGGTCGGCCAGCACCTGAAGTACGACGCGCAGGTGCTCGCGAACTACGACATCGCGCTGAACGGCATCGAGCACGACACGCTGCTCGAATCGTACGTGCTCGAATCGCACCGCACGCACGACATGGACAGCCTCGCGCTGCGTCATCTGGGCGTCAAGACGATCAAGTACGAAGACGTGGCCGGCAAGGGCGCGAAGCAGATCGGCTTCGACGAAGTGGCGCTCGAGCAAGCCGCGGCGTATGCGGCCGAGGATGCGGACATCACGCTGCAGCTGCATCAGGCGCTGTATCCGCAGGTCGCGCGCGAGGCGGGCCTCGAGCGCGTGTATCGCGAGATCGAGATGCCGGTGTCGCTCGTGCTGCGCAAGATGGAGCGCACCGGCGTGCTGATCGACGACGCACGCCTGCAGGCGCAAAGCAGCGAGATCGCGACGCGGCTCATCGAGCTCGAGGGCCAGGCGTACGAACTGGCGGGCGGCGAGTTCAATCTCGGCTCGCCGAAGCAGATCGGGCAGATCTTCTTCGAGAAGCTGCAGTTGCCGGTCGTGAAGAAGACGCCGAGCGGCGCACCGTCGACCGACGAGGAAGTGCTGCAGAAGCTCGCCGAGGATTACCCGCTGCCGAAGCTGCTGCTCGAGCATCGCGGGCTGTCGAAGCTGAAGTCGACCTACACCGACAAGCTGCCGCGCATGGTGAATCCCGCAACGGGCCGCGTGCACACGAACTATGCGCAGGCGGTCGCGGTCACGGGCCGTCTCGCGTCGAACGATCCCAATCTTCAGAACATTCCGGTGCGCACGGCCGAAGGCCGGCGGATCCGCGAGGCGTTCATCGCATCGCCGGGGCACCGCATCGTGTCGGCCGACTATTCGCAGATCGAACTGCGGATCATGGCGCACATTTCCGGCGACGCGTCGCTGCTCCGCGCGTTCTCGCAGGGCGAGGACATCCACCGCGCAACCGCCGCCGAAGTGTTCGGCGTGACGCCGCTGGAGGTCAACTCCGACCAGCGCCGGATCGCGAAGGTGATCAACTTCGGGCTTATCTACGGGATGAGCGCGTTCGGCCTCGCGTCGAACCTCGGCATCACGCGCGATGCGGCGAAGCTCTATATCGACCGCTATTTCGCGCGCTACCCGGGCGTCGCGCAGTACATGGAAAACACGCGCGCGGTGGCGAAGGAGAAGGGTTACGTCGAAACCGTTTTCGGCCGCCGCCTGTGGCTGCCGGAGATCAACGGCGGCAACGGCCCGCGCCGTCAGGCCGCCGAGCGCGCCGCCATCAACGCACCGATGCAGGGCACGGCGGCCGACCTGATCAAGCTGTCGATGATCGCGGTGGACGACTGGCTCACGCGCGACCGGCTCGCGTCGCGGATGATCATGCAGGTGCACGACGAACTGGTGCTCGAGGTCCCCGACGAAGAACTGTCGCTCGTGCGCGAGAAGCTGCCCGAAATGATGTGCGGCGTGGCGAAGCTGAAGGTGCCGCTGGTCGCCGAAGTGGGCGCCGGCGCGAACTGGGAAGAGGCACACTGACGCACCCCCGTGCGATTCCCGTTTCCCGCGGCATATTGTTGCAGGGATGCTGAATATCGAGATGGTTTGCTTGTGGTCAACGCGCAAGCTCCCGGACAATGCAAGTCGGTCAGGTCATTGTCGCGGGGGCAGCGCGCCCCGTGTTCCGGCATCGGACGCATCGAAGTGTTTCGAACTGCACATCGATGATGTCCGAACCGGTTAATCCAACGGGCGGCGCGAACGCATCGCGTCTGCCTCGTGCGGCGGCAGCAGTTTCGAATCGCAAAGGGGGAATCAGATGCATCGGATCATCATCGTAGGCGGCGGCGCAGGCGGCCTGGAACTGGCGACGCGGCTCGGCGACCGTTACGGCGCGCGCGGCAATCGTCCTGCACGTGCGCTCGTCACGCTGGTCGACCGCAATCCGACCCACATCTGGAAGCCGTTGCTGCACGAGGTCGCGGCCGGCAGCATGGACCCGTTCACGCAGGAGCTCGAATACGCGGCGCAGGCGCGCTGGCATGGCTTCGAGTTTCAGCAGGGCGAACTGACCGCGCTCGACCGCACGGCGAAGCGCATCACGCTGTCGCCCGTCAACGACAGCGACGGCGCGGAGCTGCTGCCGGCGCGCGACCTGGAATACGACACGCTCGTGATCGCGATCGGCAGCACGACGCACTTCTTCGGCGTGCAGGGCGCGGCCGAAAACGCGATCGCGCTCGATACGGTCGGCGAGGCCGAGCGCTTCCGCAAGCGCCTGATCGCCGCGTGCATGCGCGCCGAGCATCAGGCGCCGGCGCAGCCCGCGCCGGGGGCGGCGGCCGAGCCGCGCATCCAGGTCGTGATCGTCGGTGGCGGCGCGACGGGCGTCGAGTTGTCCGCCGAGCTGCGCAATACCGCGCAGGTGCTGTCCGTCTATGGGCTGCACAAGCTCGACCCGCAGCACGACGTCGGCATCGTGCTGATCGAATCGGGGCCGCGGATTCTGCCCGCGCTGCAGGAGCGCGTATCGACGGCAACGGCCGAGCTGCTCGAAAAGCTCGGCGTGCGCTTGATGCTCGCCGAGCGCGTGACCGAAGTCGCGCCGGGTTTCGTGCACACCGCGAGCGGCAAGACGGTGCGTGCGGATCTCACGGTCTGGGCGGCCGGCATCAAGGCGCCGTCCGTGCTGTCGAATCTCGACGGCCTGCAGGTCAACAAGCTCGGCCAGCTCGACGTGCGCCGCACGCTGCAGACCTTCACCGACGACAACGTATTCGCGCTCGGCGATTGCGCGGCCTGCGTCTGGCCCGGCAACGAGCGCAACGTGCCGCCGCGCGCGCAGGCGGCGCACCAGCAGGCGAGCTTCCTGCTGAAGGCGATCGGCTGCCGGCTCGACGGGCGTTCGCTGCCGGAATTCACGTATCGCGATTTCGGATCGCTCGTGTCGCTCGGTCATTTCAGCGCGGTCGGCAACCTGATGGGCGGGCTGATCGGCGGCAACATGCTGATCGAAGGGCTGTTCGCGCGCTTCATGTACATGTCGCTGTACCGGCTGCACATCGCGGCGCTGCACGGCTATCCGCGCATGATGCTCGATACGGTCGCGCACTGGCTGCGCCGCACGACGCTGCCGCGCGTCAAGCTGCACTGACGCGGCCGCACGTTCGTGCGCCAGGCGGGCAGGGAATGCGCATCGCGCGCATTTCCTGCCCGTTGTCGCTTCAAGTGCCGGGTGACCGGGGGGGCGCGCGCGCCGGGCCTGTCTATTGCGCGTCGTTTCGTGCCGATCCGCAAGCATTCGAGCGCGCGAAGGCGCTTGCCGCATGTGCGCCGCGGATGAGCTTGCCGGGCCGGACCGCGGTTGTCGATACCGCGACGGACGCCGCCGGATTACACCTTCGTAATCGAGTCTTACACATCTGACAGTTGACGCGACAACGGATTATTGGGCATCTTGTCCGGATTTCCGCTTGCGGCCGGGTGCCAACCGCCGCGACATCCGCGCCGTCCGCCGGCGCGATGCCCCGTCAGGTCGAAGCGATGGCCGTGACGGCGGCGCCCAATCGAGGAGTGCATTCATGTTGAAACCCGAAGTCGACAGCCTGGTTCCCCATGTTCCGTTCTCGCGCCGCAAGTTCATGCAGGCCGCGCTGGGCGGCACCTTCGCGGCGGCCGTGCTGCCCGTGTCGGCGCAGACGATCACGACCGACAGCGCGGGGCTGGACGTCGACACCATCGAGATCCGCTCGGGCGACGCGAGCATCCCCGCGTATCGCGCGCAGCCGGTCGGCAAGACGAACCTGCCGGTCGTCATCGTGATCCACGAGGCCTTCGGCGTGCATGCGCATATCGCCGACGTCTGCCGTCGCTTCGCGAAGCTCGGCTATCTCGCGATCGCGCCCGACCTGTTCGTGCGCCAGGGCGACGTGTCGAAGTATCCGACCATCCAGGCGCTCGTCGACAACATCGTCAACAAGGTGCCGGACCGTCAGGTCACCGAGGATCTCGATGCGACCGTCGCGTGGGCCGGCAAGAACGGCGGCGACCTGTCGCGTCTCGGCGTGACGGGGTTCTGCTGGGGCGGCCGCCAGGTGTGGCTCTATGCGGAGCACAATCCGCACGTGCTGGCGGCCGTCGCGTGGTACGGGTTCGTCGAAGGCAAGACCGACGAGATGACACCGTTCAATCCGGTCGATCATGCGTCGTTGCTGAAGGTGCCGGTGCTCGGGCTGTACGGCGAGAAGGATACGAACATCACGCAGGCGGCGCTCGCGAACATGCGCAAGGCGATCCAGGCGAGCGATTCGAAGCTCGCGCGCCAATCGGAGATCGTCGTGTATCCGGATGCCGGTCATGCGTTCTTCGCCGATTACCGGCCGAGTTACGTGAAGGGCGATGCCGAGGACGGCTGGAAGCGCGCGATCGAGTGGTTCCACAAGTACGGCGTGATGTAGGCGACAAGGCGGCAGATGTCGCCGCCTCGTCGACGTGTCGCGCCGGTGCTTACGGGTTCGGGCCGGTCGCGATCGGCCGCGACGGATCGGCGCTCCATTCGCTCCACGAGCCCGGATACAGCGACGCACCGTGGAGCCCGGCGATCTCGAGCGCGAGTGCGTTGTGGCACGCGGTCACGCCGGATCCGCATTGCAGGATCGCGTTGTTCGGTTCGGTGCCGGCCAGCAGCGCAGTGAACGTCTCGCGCAGTTCGTGGCCGGTCTTGAAGCGGCCGTCGGCAGCCAGGTTGTCCTTGAAGAACCGGTTGCGTGCGCCCGGAATGTGGCCGCCGACACGATCGATCGTTTCGTTTTCGCCGCGATAGCGATCCGGCGCGCGCGCATCGATCACGACGCGCTGGGCCGACGTCACGTTCGCGAGCACGGCTGCCGCGTCGACCGTCGATTCGAGCGGGGCTGCCGCGCGGAAGTCACCGGCGGCCGGGTGCGGCACGTCGGCGGTCAGCGGCTGGCCGGCTGCTTCCCATGCCTGCAGGCCGCCGTCGAGCACTGCGACGGAATCGTGCCCGAGCCAGCGCAGCAGCCACCACAGGCGTGCCGCATAAGCGCCGCCGTGTGCATCATAGGCGACGACCTGCTGGCCCTGCTTGACGCCGCGGCTGGCGAGCAGCGTGGCGAGCGCGTCGCGGGTCGGCAGCGGATGGCGGCCGTTGGTGCCGGTCTTGCGGCCGGACAGGTCGCGGTCGAGATGGAGATACTGTGCGCCCGCGATATGGCCGGCTGCGTAGGCGGCTTCGCCTGCGCCCGGATCGGCGAGATCGAAGCGGCAGTCGAACACGGCAACGCTGCCCGGCGCCGCGGCCACGCGCTCGGCGAGATTGGTTGCTGAGATGAGCGTGGTGTAGTGGGTATGTGGCATGACGGCTCCCTGGAGTGCAAACGGCCTGATACTCCAAGTCTAAACAAAAAAAGACGGGCCGGAACCCGTCTTTTCATATGCCGAATGCCGTGCGGCGCGCAAGCGCCGCGCGCCGGTCAGAGATCGCCGAGGTGGCGGCGCAGGAACTCGTGGAAGTGCTGCATGCCGTCTTCCATCGGGCTCTGGTACGGGCCGACCTGCGATTCGCCGCGCGCCATCAGTGCACGGCGGCCTGCGTCCATCCGCATCGCGATTTCGTCGTCCTCGATGGCCGTTTCCATATAGGCGGCGCGCTCGGCCTCGACGAACTCGCGCTCGAACAGCGCGATTTCCTCGGGGTAGTAGAACTCGACGATGTTGGTCGTCTTCTGCGGGCCGCGCGGAATCAGCCACGACACGACGAGCACGTGCGGATACCACTCGATCATCAGGCCCGGGTAGTAGACCATCCAGATCGCGCCGAACTCCGGCGGCACGCCGTTGCGGAACTTGAGCACCTGCTCGTGCCACGTCTTGTAGGTCGCGCTGCCCGGTTTCGCGAGCGCGTTGTGCACGCCGACCGTCTGCACGCTGTACCAGTCGCCGAACTCCCATTTGAGATCGTCGCACGACACGAAGCTACCGAGGCCCGGGTGGAACGGGACGACGTGGTAATCCTCGAGGTAGACCTCGATGAACGTCTTCCAGTTGTAATCGCACTCGTGCACTTCGACGTGATCGAAGTGATACTCGGAGAAGTCGAAGTGATGCTTCGTGCCGAGGTTCGCGAGATCGCGCGCGACGTTGCGGCCTTCGGCCTCGAACAGCAGCCCCTGCCAGTTCTGCAGCGGGCTCTTGCCGAGGTTCAGGCACGGCTTGTCGGGGAAGTGCGGCGCGCCGAGCAACTGGCCTTCCAGATCGTACGTCCAGCGGTGCAGCGGACACACGATGTTCTGCGTGTGGCCGCGCCCGTTCAGCATGATCGCCTGCCGGTGGCGGCACACGTTCGACAGCAGTTCGATCTGGTTCGCCGGGTTGCGGACCAGCACGCGGCCTTCCTTCTCGGACGGCAGCGCAAAATAATCCCCCGCCTCGGGCACCATCAACTCGTGCCCGACGTAACGAGGTCCTTTCTTGAAGAGGGTTTCGATCTCGCGCTCGAGCAGCGCCTCATCGAAGTATGCAGTGACTGGAAGCTGGCTGTGAGCCGACTTCAACTGAAGCGCATCGCTCAGATTGGACATTCCCACTCCCGGTGTTAGCGTGAAAGCAGTGAACAACCCAACCATCGAAAAATCGATTTAGGGAAACGCGGAATTATACCCGGTTCGCCTCGCAAGGCTAGGATTAAGTGCCTGATTTGTGTCAATTTTTTGTCCGGAGACGATAGGGTGGCGCACAATGTGTGTCGAAGAAGGGGCCCGAATGCGTGCCCGGGTGCCCAAGTCGGCAGGTCGGAAAATTCTCTTTTGCCGTAGAATGTCCGACTTGTTTTGAAATTTGACACCCTCGTCCATGGCGAAAACCGCATCCCAAGGCGCCACCCCGCCCGGCAATGGCACCGAACCGTTGCCGGACAACTATGAAACGGCGCTCGCGGAACTCGAGACGCTGGTTGCCCGGATGGAAGGCGGCACGTTGAGCCTCGAGGATTCGCTCGCTGCGTATCGCCGCGGTGCGACTCTCGTTGCGTTTTGCCAACAGCAGCTCGAGAAAGTGGAACAGCAGGTTCGCGTGCTCGACGGCGCGACGCTGAAGCCGCTTTCGTCCGGAACGGCCGCCACGGACGGCGAAGACGACGATCTATGACATTCGAACAATGGATGCGGTCCGTGCTCGACCGTGTCGAGGACGCACTCGGCCACTATTTGCCGGCTGACAACGTGGTGCCCACGCAACTCCACGAAGCGATGCGCTACGCGGTCCTCGGCGGCGGCAAACGCGTTCGCCCGCTGCTGTGCCATGCAGCAGGCGAACTGACCGGCGCGACCGAAGCGGCGCGCAACGCGGCAGCGGCGGCGCTGGAGATGATCCACGTCTACTCGCTCGTGCACGACGACATGCCGTGCATGGACGACGACGCGCTGCGACGCGGCAAGCCGACCGTGCACGTGCAGTACGACGAGCCGACGGCGCTGCTGGTCGGCGATGCGCTGCAGTCGCAGGCCTTCGTCGCGCTGACCGACGCCGCCGCGCTGTCGCCGGTGCAGCAGGCCGCGCTCGTGCGCGAGCTGGCGCTGGCGAGCGGCTCGATCGGCATGGCCGGCGGGCAGGCGATCGACCTGGCGAGCGTCGGCCTCAAGCTGACGCGCGAGCAGCTCGAGACGATGCACCGGATGAAGACGGGCGCGCTGCTGCGCGCGGCCGTGCGGATGGGCGCGCTGGCGGGCGACACGCCGTCGGCGGAGGCGATGGCCGCGCTCGACGTTTACGCGGGTGCCGTGGGTCTGGCCTTCCAGGTCGTCGACGACATTCTCGACGTCACGACCGATTCGGCGACGCTCGGCAAGACGGCCGGCAAGGATGCGGCGAACGACAAGCCGACCTACGTATCGATCCTCGGCCTCGACGCGTCGCGCGAGCTCGCAGCCCAGCTGCGCGCCGAAGCGCATGATGCGCTGAAACCGTTCGGCGCACGCGCACAGCGTCTCGCCGAACTTGCCGACCTGGTGGTGAACCGGGTCAGCTGACGCGAAGCCCGCCGCTGCGCACACGCTACGGTGCGTGCAATAGAATGCGGGCGCGTTTGATTTCCTACAATGGAACGACGATGTACGACTTGCTGAAAACCATCGACGACCCGGCGGATCTGCGCCGCCTCGATCGTCGCCAACTCCAACCGCTCGCGGATGAACTGCGCGCGTTCGTGCTCGACAGCGTGTCGAAGACGGGCGGCCATCTGTCGTCCAACCTCGGGACGGTCGAGCTGACGATCGCGTTGCACTACGTGTTCAACACGCCGAACGACCGGATCGTCTGGGACGTGGGTCACCAGACCTACCCGCACAAGATCCTGACGGGTCGCCGCGACCAGATGCATTCGCTGCGCCAGTACGACGGCATCTCGGGTTTCCCGCGCCGCAGCGAGTCGGAATACGACACGTTCGGCACCGCGCACTCGAGCACGTCGATCTCGGCGGCGCTCGGGATGGCGATCGGCAGCCAGCTGAACGGCGACGACCGCTTCTCGATCGCGGTGATCGGCGACGGCGCGATGACGGCCGGCATGGCGTTCGAGGCGATGAACAACGCGGGCGTGTCGGAGGATGCGAAGCTGCTCGTGATCCTCAACGACAACGACATGTCGATTTCGCCGCCGGTCGGCGCGCTGAACCGCCATCTCGCGCGCCTGATGTCGGGCCGCTTCTACGCGGCCGCGCGTGCGGGCGTCGAGCGCGTGCTGAGCGTGGCGCCGCCGGTGCTCGAACTCGCGCGCAAGCTCGAGGAGCACGCGAAGGGCATGGTCGTGCCGGCCACGCTGTTCGAGGAGTTCGGCTTCAACTACATCGGCCCGATCGACGGTCACGATCTCGATTCGCTGATCCCGACGCTGCAGAACATCCGCGAACTGCGCGGCCCGCAATTCCTGCACGTGGTGACGAAGAAAGGCCAGGGCTACAAGCTCGCCGAAGCGGATCCCGTGCTCTATCACGGCCCCGGCAAGTTCAACCCGGCGGAAGGCATCAAGCCGTCGGCCACGCCCGCGAAAAAGACTTATACGCAAGTATTCGGCGAATGGCTGTGCGATGAAGCCGAGCGCGATACGCGCGTCGTCGGCATCACGCCCGCGATGCGCGAAGGCTCGGGCATGGTCGAGTTCGAGAAGCGTTTCAAGGATCGCTACTACGACGTCGGCATCGCCGAGCAGCACGCGGTGACGTTCGCGGGCGGCCTCGCGACCGAAGGGCTGAAGCCCGTCGTCGCGATCTACTCGACGTTCCTGCAACGTGCGTACGACCAGCTGATCCACGACGTCGCGCTGCAGAACCTGCCGGTCGTGTTCGCGATCGACCGCGCGGGCCTCGTCGGCGCCGACGGCGCGACGCACGCGGGTGCATACGATCTCGCGTTCATGCGCTGCATCCCGAACATGACGATCATGGCCGCGTCCGACGAGGACGAGTGCCGCCAGATGCTGCACACGGCGCTGCAGCAGCCGAACCCGACCGCGGTGCGCTATCCGCGCGGCGCGGGCACCGGCGTGCCGACGGTGAAGGAATTCACCGAGATCCCGCTCGGCAAGGGTGAAGTGCGTCGCCGTACGTCGCAGCCGGAAGGCAAGCGCGTCGCGATCCTCGCGTTCGGCACGATGGTCGCGCCGTCGCTCGCGGCGGGCGAGGAGCTCGACGCCACGGTCGCGAACATGCGTTTCGTGAAGCCGGTCGATGCGGCGCTCGTGCGTGAACTCGCCGAGACGCACGACTATCTCGTCACGGTCGAGGAAGGCTGCGTGATGGGCGGTGCGGGCTCGGCCTGCGTCGAAGCCCTGATGGAGAGTGGGGTTATCCGACCCGTAATACAATTGGGCCTCCCTGACCAGTTCATCGATCACGGCGATCCCGCGAAGCTGCTGTCGCAATGCGGCCTCGACGGCGCGGGCATCGCGAAATCGATTCGCGAACGCTTCCTGAGCCCGGCGGCGGATGTCGCCGATCAGGCGAAGCGCGTCGCATAAGCTGGCGCCGCCTGTGGGCGGCGTCGGTGCGACTGGCGCAACCGGTCTACATTGATGCGGAAAACATGGGCCTGCGGGCCCATGTTGCTTTTCCGGCTGCCGCGTGACGCGGCGTGCGCGTCGTCGAACGCGCGGCTTACAAGGATTGAACAAGATGAACCAGATGAATCCCGCCTTCGTGATGCCCGACGTGCAGAGCACGGTGGATACCCGCCAGATTCCGATTCAGCGCGTGGGCGTGAAGGCGGTCCGGCATCCGTTGACGGTGTGCACCGAGAGCGGCGACGTGCAGCCGAGCGTCGGCGTCTGGAATCTCGACGTGCGCCTGCCTGCCGATCAGAAGGGCACGCACATGTCGCGCTTCGTCGCGTTGCTCGAAGAGAACCGTGCGCCGCTGACGGTCGCGCGCTTCCGCGCGATGCTCGCGTCGATGCTCGAGAAGCTGGAAGCCGAGGCCGGCCGCATCGAGGTCACGTTCCCGTACTTCGTGAACAAGACGGCGCCGGTGTCGGGCGTGCAGAGCCTGCTCGACTACGAAGTGACGCTCGCGGGCGAAAGCCGCAACGGCGAAACGCGCGTGTTTCTGAAGGCGCTCGTGCCGGTGACGAGCCTGTGCCCGTGTTCGAAGAAGATTTCGCAGTACGGCGCGCACAACCAGCGCTCGCACGTGACGATCGATGCCGAACTCGCAGCCGACCTGCCGGTCGAGGCGCTGATCCGCATCGCGGAAGAAGAGGCGTCGTGCGAGCTGTGGGGCTTGCTGAAGCGTCCGGACGAGAAGTTCGTGACCGAGCGCGCGTACGAAAACCCGAAGTTCGTCGAGGATCTGGTGCGCGACGTCGCGCAGCGTCTCGACGCGGACGAGCGCGTGATCGCCTACGTGCTCGAAGCCGAGAACTTCGAATCGATCCACAATCACAGCGCGTATGCGCTGATCGAGCGCGACAAGCGACACGCTGCGTAACCTCGGGGCGCTGCGTCGAACTGCCGCTGCAATGAAGAAGGCCGCTCGAATCGAGCGGCCTTCTTGCTTTCCGTCCGGCGCGTGCAGGTGCGAGCGACGTTGCGCAGCGCCGTGCCGCGCGACTCAGCGCGCGAGCGACGCGAGATCCCAGCGCGGCTTCACCGTGAACGCGTAGTCCGCATTCGCCTGCTCGGGCCAGCGGCCGAGCCGCAGTGCGCCGGCGAGCGCGATCATTGCGCCGTTGTCGGTGCAGAGCGCGAGATCGGGGTAGTGCACGTCGAAGCCGCGCTTGGCCGCGGCGGCCGACAGCGCCGCGCGCAGCTGGCGGTTTGCACCGACGCCGCCCGCGACCACGAGGCGCTTGAGCTTCGTCTTCTTGAGCGCGGCGAGCGATTTCGCGACGAGCACGTCGACGGCTGCGTCGACGAAGCCGCGCGCGAGATCGGCCTTCGCGCGCTCGAGCGCAACGCCCTCCAGCTTCGCCGCTTCGAACTTCTTCATCTGCGTGAGCACGGCCGTCTTCAGGCCGCTGAAGCTGAAGTCGAGGTCGCCCGAATGCAGCATCGGGCGCGGCAGCACGACCGCGCCCGGCGTGCCCGTCTCCGCGAGCTTCGACACTTCCGGGCCGCCCGGATAGCCGAGGCCGATCAGCTTCGCCGTCTTGTCGAACGCTTCGCCGGCCGCGTCGTCGAGCGTCTCGCCGAGCGTCTCGTACACGCCGACGTCGGTCACGCGCATCAGTTGCGTGTGGCCGCCCGACACCAGCAGCGCGATGAACGGGAACGGCGGCGGCTCGTCGACGAGCAGCGGCGACAGCAGGTGGCCTTCGAGGTGATGGATGCCGACGGTCGGCTTGTTCCATGCGAGCGCGAGCGCGTTCGCGATGCTCGCGCCGACCAGCAGCGCGCCGGCGAGGCCGGGGCCTTGCGTGAATGCGATCGCGTCGATGTCGTCGCGGCGCGTGCCGCTTTGCGCCATGACCTCCTCGAGCAGCGGCAGCGCGCGGCGGATGTGGTCGCGCGATGCGAGCTCGGGCACGACGCCGCCGTATTCGCGGTGCATCGCGATCTGCGAATGGAGCGCGTGCGCGAGCAGGCCGCGCTGCGTGTCGTAGAGCGCGAGGCCGGTTTCGTCGCAGGAGCTTTCGATGCCGAGAACGAGCATGGGTCAGGGCGGGGCGCGCTGCATCGAGCGCGCCGCAGGAAGGTAAACGTAACCGCAAATTATAGCAGGCGAGGGTCGATCGCCGCTTTGCGCGGCCCGGGCCGCAGGCCGGGCAGGTACAACGCTTCTGTAACCTTCGTGGGGTCGGTTCACATGTCGAACAGGGAGCCAGCCAACATGTGCGAGTTGGCGGTTACGCACCTGCGTTGCACGGAACGACCATTGCAGGAAGACGATGGCCAGTACCGTGATGAACGCGTCGCCACTGCGCGGCTCCGGGAATAAGTGCCCCGATGCGTACGTTTAGGTATCGCGCACCCCCGAGAACGTTCATGCCGTCACACAGGCAGGGGGGCTTGCGCGTTCGATGAATAGCGCACGCAGTCGCTCAACTCGCGGCAGACGCGATGCTTCAATGTCTATGGAGGGAGCCATGTATGCCATTTGCAGAGTCATCGTCGTCGCGGGCGCGGCCGTCCTTGGTGTGACGCCGCAGGCTAGCTGGGCGCAGCATACAGTCGACGCGACATTGCTATCGAACTCGATTCAGCTCAAGACGCACACCGTGAAGTCTGGTCGGGTCACGCTTGATGTCAAAAATGCCGCTGACAACAACATGGAACATGAGCTCGTCGTGCTCAAGACGGATCTGTCTGACGATGCGCTCCCCGTCAGAAAAGGAGAGGTAATGGAGCACAGGCTGACGAAAATCGGGGAAGTCGAAGATATCGCGCCCGGCAGGAGCAGGCGTGTGTCATTCAAGCTCGCGCCCGGCCACTACGTGCTGATCTGCAACAAGCCGGGGCACTATGAATCCGGCATGCACACGGCGCTTGTCGTGGCACCGTGAATTGCAACGCGGGCTTGCTCGAACAATGGCCGTCAACGACACGTGTCGATATGCGGAGACTTACGTGCATCGGCGTTCGGCTTCCGCCGACAACTATGGATCGACATCGATCGGAGCGAGTTCGCCCGCTTCGGTGACCATGCTTCGAAAATTCACGATGCGCGGGCGAGACGGGCGGAATAAACGAGGTTGCCGATTCGTTTACTAGCTGCTCTTCCACGTTCGGAGTTCCATCATGAAACAGATCCATACGGCGTTCGGTGCTGCGTTGTCGGCTGTCGTGCTGGCGAGCGTCGTGGCGTGTGGCGGCGGTTCGTCTCACGAGAAACAGTACGCGGTCAGTGCGTTGGTCTCCGACGGCGCCGTTCCGGCTGCGCATGTGGATGCCAACCTGAAGAATCCATGGGGCATTGCCTTCAATCCCAAGGGCTTCGTCTGGGTCGCGGACAACGGCACGCAGCACGCGACGCTCTACGATGGCAACGGCGTGCCGCAATCGCTCGTCGTGACGATCCCGCCCGGCACGAGCGGCGACCCCGCTCCGACCGGGATCGTGTTCAATGGCACGAATGACTTCATGGTGACCCAGGGCGCCAAATCGGGGCCTGCAGCGTTCATTTTCGTTGGCGAGGGCGGGGCCATGACCGCATGGTCGCCCGCGGTCAACCCGACGTCGGCTATCACGGTGTTCGACAGCGGCGGCGCCGCCGTCTACAAGGGGCTCGCGATTGCCAGTAACAACGGGGCGAATTTCCTGTACGCGACGGACTTCCACAACAACCGGATCGACGTGTTCGACCGGACCTTCGCCAAAGTCACGCCAGTCGGCGCGTTTCAGGATCCCGCTTTACCTGCGGGATTCGCGCCATTTGGCATCCAGGCGCTCGGCTCGAAACTGTTCGTCGCCTACGCGAAGCAGGATGCGGCAGCACATGATGACGTCAAGGGCGCAGGCTTCGGCGTGATAGATGTGTTCAGTCCGTCGGGACAATTCCTGCAGCGCTTCGCTACCGGCGGGTCGCTGAATGCGCCGTGGGGTATGGCACTGGCTCCTGCGAATTTTGGACGCTTCAGCAACGCCGTCCTGATCGGCAACTTTGGCGATGGCATGATCCACGCGTTCGATGCGACGTCCGGGACCATGCTCGGGACCCTTGAGCACGCTGACGGCAGCGCAATCGTCGAGGCTGGACTGTGGGGCATCGCATTCGGGAATGGGCTCAACAGTCAGCCCACTAATACGCTGTTCTTCGCGGCCGGCACGAACGACGAAGCGGATGGTCTCTATGGCCGCATCGACGTGGGGCCGTGATCGCCAGGATGACCTCAGCAGCCAGCTGAGGAGCGAGCCGCGCCGAGACTTGATCGGGCAGCCGAAATCCATAAGCGTCGGTTTGGTCAAATGTCACCTCATTCATCGACTGGGGCGGTCGATCTGCAGGGGCAAGTGAATGTTCGTAAGCGCCTCGCAGCTTCACAAGTGACCTCATTGACTCGCTCAACCTGCCCAGGCTGTGCGGAGCCAGTTCCAATGCGACCTTGACTTCCACTAAAAGCAATCAAACACCGTGTGGTCAATGGAAAGAGCACAAGCGCATCGTCCGAACCGAATCCGAGAGTGTCTCTGGACGGCAACCGTCCATGTTGTCCCAAGGCAGGATCGGGAACCCGGGATAGGGCCGGCTGCTGACGAGGAAGTCGCTGGTGGATGAGATCAGCCGCATTCAGGTTCTCCTGCCGACCCGCAAGGATGAGGACCGTCGATTCACGGTTGCGAGCGCCACCTGCGAATCGGGGCTGCGCCCCCATCCAGGCGTTGCGTTCTCCGCCGTCGCATGTATCATTCGCCCTTCCTCAAGATATTCATCAGTCGCCTACCTCTAAGTGGCTGATAAATATGCATAATTCCTAGTCTATGCAAAGTTCCTGAACAAACCGCGCCATGGAAACTTACGACATCGCCGTGATCGGCGCGGGCGCCGCCGGAATGATGAGCGCCGCGGTCGCCGGGCAACTCGGCCGCCGCGTGGTGCTGATCGACCATGCGCCGCGGCTCGCCGAGAAAATCCGCATCTCGGGCGGCGGCCGTTGCAACTTCACGAACCTCCATGCGGGCCCCGACAACTACCTGTCGTCGAATCCGCATTTCGCGCGCTCGGCGCTTGCGCGCTACACGCCGCGCGACTTCCTCGGGCTGCTCAAGCGCCACCACGTGACCTGGCACGAAAAGCACAAGGGGCAGCTCTTTTGCGATCACGGCAGCGACGCGGTCATCGACGTGCTGAAGCATGAATGCGACGCGGGCGGCATCGCCTGGCGCCGGCCGGTGGTCGTCGACGCGGTGCGCCACGCGCCGTCCGACGGCTTCACGCTCGACACGCAGCAGGCGGGGCCGATCCGCGCACGCGCGCTGATCGTCGCCACCGGCGGCCTGTCGATCCCGAAGATCGGTGCCACCGACTTCGGCTACCGGCTCGCGAAGCAGTTCGGCCACAAGCTCGTCGATACGCGGCCCGCGCTCGTGCCGCTCACCTTTGCGTCGCAGGACTGGGAGCCGTTCGCGGCGCTGTCCGGCGTGTCGCTCGAAGTGCGCGTGTCGACCGGCGACAAGAAGCGCGGCGGCGAATTCGTCGAGGACCTGCTGCTGACCCATCGCGGCCTGTCGGGCCCCGGCATCCTGCAGATCTCCAGCTACTGGCACTCCGGCGACCCGATCCGTATCGACCTGCTGCCGCAGCGCGACGCGGTGGCCGACCTGCTCGACGCGAAGCGCACGTCGAAGCGCCAGATCGGCTCGCTGCTCGCGGACTGGGTGCCGTCGCGCCTCGCCCACGTCTGGCTCGACACGCACCGCGTCGCGGCCGACGCCCGGCTCGCGGACCTGCCCGACAAGACGCTGCGCCAGATCGGCGACGCGCTGTCCGGCTGGACGCTGACGCCGAACGGCACCGAGGGCTACAAGAAGGCCGAGGTGACGAAAGGGGGCGTCGATACGCGCGAACTGTCGTCGGCGACGATGATGAGCGCGCGGGTGCCGGGGCTGTTCTTCATCGGCGAGGCGGTGGACGTGACGGGCTGGCTCGGCGGCTACAACTTCCAGTGGGCATGGGCGTCCGGCACGGCGGCCGGACAGGCGGCGGCGGAGTTCTCGCGCGGCGCCTGACACGGCTGCGCGCCCTGCCGTTGACGGGACCCGGCCCTTATGTCTTTGCACAACGCTCTGCTATACTCCTAAGTCTTCCCTGCAAACCTTTATTCGTGTCGGATCATGACGATCATTCGCGTTAAAGAAAACGAGCCGTTCGAAGTCGCCATGCGTCGCTTCAAGCGCACGATCGAGAAGAACGGTCTGCTGACCGAGCTTCGTGCGCGGGAGTTCTACGAAAAGCCGACCGCCGAGCGCAAGCGCAAGAAGGCTGCTGCGGTGAAGCGTCATTACAAGCGGATTCGCAGCCAGACGCTGCCGAAGAAGCTGTACTGAACGATTGAGCGCCGCGCGGTTCGCTGAGCGGCGCACCGGCGACCTCCGCACGATCGGCCTCGTTCCGGGGCCGCGAGTCGCCGATGCCGGATTCGAGCAACCCGCTTGAGACTTAGTCCCAAGCGGGTTTTTGTGTTGACGCCCGTTCGCGGGCGTCGAAGTCACGTTTCCATCCCGGGTGCAAGATGAGTTTGAAAGAGCAGATCAGCGAAGACATGAAGGCCGCGATGCGCGCGAAGGAAAGCGAGCGTCTGGCGACGATTCGCCTGCTGATGGCCGCGATCAAGCAGCGCGAGGTCGATGATCGGGTGACCCTCGACGACGCGGGCATCACCGCGGTGATCGACAAGATGATCAAGCAGCGCAAGGACTCGATCAGCCAGTTCGAGGCCGCCGGCCGCGACGATCTCGTCGCGAAGGAGCAGGCCGAACTGACCGTGCTGGGCGCCTACATGCCCGCGCAGCTGTCGGACGCCGAAGTGGCTGCCGAAGTCGAGGCCGCGGTCGCGGCAACCGGCGCAGCCGGCCCGCAGGACATGGGCAAGGTGATGGGCGTGCTGAAGGGCAAGCTCGCCGGCCGCGCCGACATGACGGCCGTTTCCGCGCAGGTCAAGGCCGCGCTGTCGAAGTAAAACCCGCTTCCCGGCGCGTCGCATGCGCGTGCGCCGGGGCGTCGTATTGTCTTTTTTTCGCTCGATCCCACGGTGATTCCGCATTCGTTCCTGCAGGATTTGCTGAACCGCGTCGATATCGTCGACGTGGTGGGCCGGTACGTGCAGCTCAAGAAGGGCGGCGCCAACTTCATGGGGTTGTGCCCGTTCCATAACGAGAAGAGCCCGTCGTTTACCGTCAGCCCGACCAAGCAGTTCTATCACTGCTTCGGCTGCGGCGCGCACGGCACGGCGATCGGCTTCCTGATGGAGCATGCGGGGCTCACGTTCCCGGAAGCCGTGCAGGAGCTCGCGCACTCGGTCGGGCTGACCGTGCCGCACGAGCCGTCGATGCGCGGCGGCGGTGGAGGCGGTGGCGACTATCCGGCGCCCGTGTCGAAATCGGTCGCGACCGCGCTGTCCGACGTGATGTCCGCCGCGTGCGACTACTACCGCAAGCAACTGCGTGGCGCGACCGTCGCGATCCAGTACCTGAAGAACCGGGGCCTGACCGGCGAGATCGCCGCGCGCTTCGGGCTCGGCTATGCGCCGGACGGCTGGCAGAACCTCGAAGCGGCGTTCCCGGACTACCGCGACGACTCGCTCGTCGAATCGGGGCTCGTGATCGTCAGCGAGAAAACCGACGCGCAGGGTGTGGCGCGACGCTACGACCGGTTCCGCGAGCGGATCATGTTCCCGATCCGCAACGTGAAGGGGCAGGTGATCGGGTTCGGCGGACGCGTGCTCGGCAGCGGCGAGCCGAAGTACCTGAATTCGCCGGAAACGCCGCTGTTCAACAAGGGCAGCGAACTGTACGGGCTGTTCGAGGCGCGCCTCGCGATCCGCGAGCGCAAGTACGTACTGGTCGTCGAAGGCTACATGGACGTCGTCGCGCTCGCCCAGCTCGGCTTCCCGAACGCGGTCGCGACGCTCGGCACGGCATGCACGCCGATCCACGTACAGAAGTTGCTGCGCCAGACCGACACGGTCATTTTCAGCTTCGACGGCGACTCGGCCGGCCGGCGCGCGGCGCGCCGCGCGCTCGAAGCGTGCCTGCCGCATGCGGCCGACAACCGGACGATCCGATTCCTTTTCCTGCCGGCCGAGCACGATCCGGACAGCTATGTACGCGAATTCGGTGCGGACGCATTCTCCGAGCAGGTCGAGCGCGCGATGCCGCTGTCGCAATTTCTGTTGAACGAAGCAATTGCGGGCAAGGCGCTCGATCAGCCGGAAGGTCGCGCGAAGGCGCTGTTCGACGCGAAGCCGCTGCTGCAGGCGCTGCCGGCGAACGCGTTGCGCGCGCAGATCATGCACATGTTCGCCGACCGTCTCGATATCCCGTTCGAGGAAGTCGCGGGGTTGTCGGACGTCGATGCGCGCATCGCGGCGCCACCGCGCCAGGCGCCCGCGCGCAGCGAGCGACGGCGCGTGACGGACAGCGAAAAGCGCGCGTTGCGTACGCTCGTGATGCATCCGCGGATCGCGTCGCAGCTCGACGACGAACAGCTTGCGACCCTGCGCGCGCTGCCGCGGATCGGCGAGCTGTTCGCCGAAGTCGTCGAGCATGCGCGTGCGCTGGGTGACGGCGCGGAGTTCCGGCTGCTGTCGGATGTCCTGCGGACCTCCTCGAACGGCGCGACTTACGAGGAAATCTTCCGCGAAATTCTGGACTATGATGAAAACGTCCGCGATTTGCTGTTACAGAATCCGGAAGACGAGACGGTGCCCGAGCGGCAGCGTGAACAGGAGCGGATCGCGGGGGAGGAACTGCAGGCCGCGGTGCTCAAGATGCGCTATGACGCCTGCTGCGACCGGCTCGATCGGCTGGCGCGGCAATCGACCTTCACACCCGAGGAACTGGCCGAATTGACGGAATTGAACCAGCAGCGAACCGACATGAAACGTCGGCTCGGGCTGTAGGCGGCCGGGGCGCTGAGAGAGGGCGCCCCAGCGTGCTATAATATAAGGTTTCCAGCGGTTTGTTTTCTAAGCAGAGGCGAGATTCGCGATGGCAAAGACGACAGGCGGAAAGAAAGCAGCAGGCAAGGGCTCGACGGAGCCGACCACCAAGGTCACAGTGGCCAAGTCTGCTTCTTCCACCAGGACAACGTCTTCGGCCACGTCAGCCCCTGCAGGAAAGAAAACCGCGGCCGGCACTGCTCAGGCTGCGCCGGCGCCGGCAGCCAGAACACGGGCTGCCGCCAGACCCGACTCCGGGCCGGCCCAGCCGGCGGCGAAGCGGGCAAGTGCGAAAAGCGCAAGGGACACGACTGCCGCCGCGGACGAAACGGCAGTACGTACTACTCATGCACCTACGGTTCAACCGGCTGTCGTCCAGCAGCCGCGAGTCGATATAGCCGGTACGGCGAACTCCATGACCAAAAAGCTGAACGAAGTATCCGTCGATGACGACGCAAATCAGAGCGACGAGCAGCCCGCAGCCGCGGCTGCCCCGGGCAAATCCAAGGTGCGCGATCGTCGCGCCAAGGAAAAGGCGCTGCTGAAGGAAGCGTTCGCGACGAGCACGCCCGGCACGGCCGAGGAGCTCGAAGAGCGCCGCGTGAAGCTGCGCGCGCTGATCAAGCTCGGCAAGGAGCGCGGCTTCCTCACGTATGCCGAAATCAACGACCATCTGCCGGACAACTTCACCGAGACCGAAGCCCTCGAAGGCATCATCGGCACGTTCAACGACATGGGCGTGGCGGTTTACGAGCAGGCTCCGGACGCGGAAACGCTGCTCCTGAACGACAACGCGCCGGCCGCGTCGTCGGACGATGAAGTCGAGGAAGAAGCGGAAGTCGCGCTGTCGACCGTCGATTCGGAATTCGGCCGCACGACCGATCCGGTCCGGATGTACATGCGCGAGATGGGCACGGTCGAGCTGCTCACGCGCGAAGGCGAAATCGAGATCGCGAAGCGGATCGAGGACGGCCTGCGCCACATGGTGATGGCGATTTCCGCGTGCCCGACGACGATCGCCGACATCCTCGCGATGGCCGAGCGCGTCGCGAACGAAGAGATCCGCGTCGACGAGCTCGTCGACGGCCTGCTCGATCCGAATGCTTCGGACTCCGCCGATACGGACGGTTTCTCCGCGAAGGAAGCGGAAGCGATCGAGAACGAGGACGAGGAAGCCGAAGAGGAAGAGGAAGAAGAGGAAGAGGAGGAGGACGACGGTGCCGCGCAGGCGTCGGCCAATGCCGCCCAGCTCGAAGCCCTCAAGCGCGCCTCGCTCGACAAGTTCTCGCAGATCAGCGAGTGGTTCGACAAGATGCGCCGCGCATTCGAGAAGGAAGGCTACAAGTCGAAGTCCTACCTGAAGGCGCAGGAAACGATCCAGACCGAACTGATGACGATCCGCTTCACCGCGCGTACCGTCGAGCGTCTGTGCGATACGCTGCGTGCGCAAGTGGACGAGGTGCGTCAGGTCGAGCGTCAGATCCTGCACATCGTCGTCGACAAGTGCGGCATGCCGCGTTCGGAATTCATCGCGCGCTTCCCCGGCAGCGAGACGGATCTCGACTGGGCCGAGAAGATCGCGGCCGAAGGCCACGCGTACAGCGCGGTCCTGTCGCGTAACGTTCCGGCGATCCGCGAGCAGCAGCAGCGTCTGATCGACCTGCAGGCGCGCGTCGTGCTGCCGCTGAAGGACCTGAAGGAAACCAACCGCCAGATGGCGGCCGGCGAACTGAAGGCGCGTCAGGCGAAGCGTGAAATGACCGAGGCGAACCTGCGTCTCGTGATCTCGATCGCGAAGAAGTACACGAACCGCGGCCTGCAGTTCCTCGACCTGATCCAGGAAGGCAACATCGGCCTGATGAAGGCGGTGGACAAGTTCGAATACCGTCGCGGCTACAAGTTCTCGACCTATGCGACGTGGTGGATCCGCCAGGCCATCACGCGTTCGATCGCGGACCAGGCGCGCACGATCCGTATTCCGGTTCACATGATCGAAACGATCAACAAGATGAACCGCATCTCGCGGCAGATCCTGCAGGAAACCGGTCTCGAGCCGGATCCGGCAACGCTCGCCGAGAAGATGGAGATGCCGGAAGACAAGATCCGCAAGATCATGAAGATCGCGAAGGAGCCGATCTCGATGGAAACGCCGATCGGCGACGACGACGATTCCCATCTCGGCGACTTCATCGAGGACAACAACACGGTCGCGCCGGCGGATGCCGCGCTGCATGCCAGCATGCGCGACGTCGTGAAGGACGTGCTCGATTCGCTGACGCCGCGTGAGGCGAAGGTGCTGCGGATGCGCTTCGGTATCGAGATGAGCACCGATCACACGCTCGAGGAAGTCGGCAAGCAGTTCGACGTCACCCGCGAGCGGATCCGTCAGATCGAGGCCAAGGCGCTGCGCAAGCTGCGTCACCCGAGCCGTTCCGACAAGCTGAAGTCGTTCCTCGAAGGGAACTGATTTCCAGCGTCTCACTTGCGAACGCCGCCGGTATCCGCGTGATGCCGGTGGCGTTTGTCCTCTTTAGCGGCTTTGTTGTTACAATGCCGGCCCGGCTTCGTTGCCGGGGTGGCGTGTAGCACAGGTTGCTTCCCGTCTGGGCCCCTAGCTCATGCTTGGTTAGAGCAGCGAACTCATAATTCGTTGGTGCCGGGTTCGACTCCCGGGGGGCCCACCAGATTCGCTTCCAGGGTTATCCGGGGAAGTCTGTGCCGTTGAGCATAAGTTGTCCACCTGGACACGTTATGCCTTATTTTCCGATTATGACGCCTCGGATGCCGGTCATGGTCTCACGGGGCATCCGGGTTGAACGACTGCGCCGGCGACTGATCGACCGGCACGCAGCAGTTGCTCGAAGATGGCCGTCTGCGCGCGTCGACTTTCGGAGGGCGGTGGCCCGGCCGTCGTCTGCGCTCAAAATGGCGCACGCCTATCCATAACAGAGTCGCGATATACACGAGCGACGAGAGTCCCAGTTCTGTCGACGGTGCGCCCCTGCGCGGCTTCCTCAAGACAGTGCAGAACCTCGAGTGCATGACTACCGCAGGCATCGCGGTCTACTACTCGATTTCCTGAGGGGATGGGAAGGTTGAGCTGTGGCGTTCGTCAATGCAGTCAACGGACATATCGATCTGTCCCATATTCAGTGTCCGCGTAGCGTCGCGCGGATCGTGCCGCATGCCAATCGCAATGCAGCCTCGGTAGGCGGCGTGTCGGCGAGGCCGTCGAGTACCGTGAAATCGTGAATCGTGCCGAGGCAGCGAACCGCGCTTACGCGAACCCCGGCGAGCATCAGCTTGCGGGCGTAGGCTTCGCCGTCGTCACGTGCGACATCGTTTTCGGCTGTGACGATCAGCGCGGGAGGCAGGTCTTCGAGGTCCGTGTAACTCGCGTTTAGCGGCATTGCGATTATTTCGCCGAGGTTTTCTGACGAAAAGCGCGTCCGTGCGTGCATGCGCCCGGTGTGTGGGGTCAAGCCGGGACCGTCGGCGTATTTCGCTGCCGAGGCGCCCGCCAGGCTTGTGGAAAGCGTCGGACACAGCATGACCTGAAGCGCGATACGGGGGCCACGGCGCGCCTTGACGAGCAGCGCGAGGGTGGCGGCGAGATGACCGCCCGTGCCTTCGCCGGCGACGATAAGGGTGCCTGCGTCGAGATTCAATGCGCGTGCGTGCTCGTGCAGATGGACGAGCGCGGTGAATGCCTGCTCGTTTTGGGTCTGAAAGCACGCAGCGGGTGCCGAGGTGTAATCGACGAGCACGACGGCCGCCTCGGCGTCGGTGGCAATCCTGCGCGCGAGCCGGTTGTCGCTTTGGCCACCCGCGAAGCTCGCGCTGCCCGGCAGGAAGAGCACGGCGGGCAGCGGAGCGGGCGCCGCCTGCGGCGGTCGTACGATCCGTATCGTGAAGCCCGGATCCGCAGCGCCAGCTTTCAGCGCGATTTCTTCGGCGTGGATCGCATCCGTAGCATCGCCGTTTGCCCATTCGCGCAGACGCGCTGCCGGAACCCCTGCCTCAGTGGCATGGTCGAGGAACGATTGCGTTTCCGCATCGAGGACCGGATACGAGTCTGCGGATCTGATCAGGCCCGGTGCGGCGTCTTCGGGCGGACGGGCAGACGTGAAATCATCCATGGGGCAGTTTCCGATGAGTAAGGCTTGCTTGTCGATCCGGCACCGTTGGCCGTCGACAGAACAAATTTTCATCGGATTCCCGCACGAGCCACAGTTAAGCGTTGCTAAGAGGCGTTAAGCCCGTGTCCGGCAAAGCGTTCAGGCTAGTGACGCACGCTTCGAGCCGATTTACCGTCGCTTCAGGTCTGCACACCGCGCATTGCCGCAGCCTCCTGCAAATGCACCTGTAACCACGACGGCGTGTTCGCCCGTCCAGCTTCGATCAATGCGTTTGCGCTCCCTGCGTCGCCAGCGCGCGCGAACACTTCGAGTTGCATCGGGGTTGCGCCGTCCGGCGTGACAGGTCTCCCTTCGTGAATGGCCTCGAAGCCCTCGCCCCATTTGTCCCAATACGCGAGACCGCGCCGGCGCGTGCGCTCGCGAAGCCGTGCGGTCCATTCGCGCGCGAGCGCCACTTCACCTTCCCATGTCGCGACGGCGATCGAGCCGATCGCGAGCCCATAACAGACGGTCAGGTCGTGATCGATCGCCAGCGCCTCCGTCGCGCAGTCGCGCGCGAGCGCCATCGCCGCGTCGGTCTCGCCTTGCAGCCACAGAATGCGCATCAGAATGGAAATCGCAGCGATATGCGCGTCGACCTGCGCGTGATTCGCGTGCGTCGCGCGCACCGGGTCCTTGTCGCGAGCCATCACCCCTTCGATCAGCGCCCGCGCGATATCGTGGTCCCCGAGGAAGTGATGTGACAATGCGCACATCCGCTCGCCGGTTTGCGTCGTCGCAAAATCGCCCGTCCGCGCGGCGGCAGCGCGAAACGCACGCGCATGTTCGAGGCTTTCCGCATACGCGCCCGCGAGCGTCCGATGCGCCCACACGCCCCACAGCGTGCGCAATGCGAGCCGGTCGTTGCCGAGGCGCTGCGCGGCGGCCTGTGCGGTGTCGAACGCGTTCGCCATGTCCGCCGTCGGCCCACGCGTGTGCCACAGCGCGTGACCGTACGCGGCGAGCAGCTCGATATACTGCTCCTTACCCGCCAGATCCGAGTTTTCCGCCGCGGCGATCGCGCGCTCGGCCATCCCGAGGAACTCGTGAGGGAGCGAAAGATGGAACCACAGCGGCGCCGTCGCGATGAGCAGGTCGATCGCGAGCTTCGGCTCGCCATCCTGGCCGGCTGCCCAATCAAAAGCGGCTCGCACGTCGTCGATTCGCTGGCTGTGAATCGCGAGCCACTGACGCGGCGCCTTGCCTTCCCACGCCGCCACGGGGTCGGCAAAGATCGCACAGCAGTACAACGCATGACGGCGGCGCGCTTCATCGAGTTCGTCCGCCTCTTCAAGTCGCATATATGCGTAATGGCGCGTCGTGTCGAGCAGTCGATAGGGATGGTCCGAATCGTCGATTACGCAGGCGATCAGCGACTTGGCGATCAGGCCAGTGACGGCGTCGAAGGCGGCGAGGTCATCGACGTCGCCACTGGCCGCGACAGCCGCAGCGGCATCTATGCCGAAGGCAGCCCGCATGACTGAGAGGCGGCGCAGCACCTGGCGCTCCTCCGGCCGGAGCAATTCATAGCTCCAGTCGAGCGTCGCGCGCAGCGTCTGCTGGCGCGGAAGCGCCGTGCGGCGGCCCTGCGTGAGTAGCGCGAAGCGGTCGTCGAGCCGCGCTGCAATCGAATGCACGTCCATCAAGCCGACGCGCGCCGCCGCAAACTCGATCGCGAGCGGGATACCGTCGAGCCGTCGGCAAATATCGATCACGGGGCCCAGATTCGCCTCGCTCAACGCAAACCGGTCATTGGCGGCGCGTGCGCGGTCGTGAAACAGGGCGATCGCCGGGAACTGCACGGCGTCGTGGAGGCTCACGCCTGCGTCAGTGTCGGGCGACGGCAACGCGGCGAGGCGATGGACGGATTCGCCTTCCGCACGCAGCGGCTCGCGGCTCGTGACCAGCAAATGCACGCCGGACGCGCCTTGCAGCAGTTGCTCGGCGAGCACGGCAACGGCATCGATCAGATGCTCGCAGTTATCCAGCACCAGCAGCACCGGCGACGCCCCAAGCGCCTGGACAAGATCGGGCACCGGATCGCCGCTCGGGACGGCAACACCTAGCGCCGACGCGATCGTACTGGCCGCGCTCGCGGCCGCGGAGACCGGCGCGAAATTGACGAACACGGCGCGCATGCCGGTGCGCTGGGCGAAGCGATGCGCGACAGCGACGGCCACGGTCGTCTTGCCCATGCCTCCCGGGCCAGCGATGGTGAGCAAGCGTCGCTCGGGCAAGTGGTCAGTCAGACCTGCGATGACGTCCTCGCGGCCTATCACGCGAGCGAGCGTGACCGGCAGACTGCGTGAACCGCTTTCGGACCCGGTGGAAGGCTGCACTGCGTGCGGATGAGGCCGTGGTGCGGCAGGGTCCGCTGCTTCGGCCCGGGTAACGGGCGCGGCGAAACGATAGCCGCGTCCGGTCTCGTTGACGATGTAACGCACACCGTCCGGTCCGTCGCCGAGCACCTTGCGCAGCGCCGACAGATGCACGCGCAGCGCGCCTTCCTCGACGACGTTGTCCACCCAGACGCTGTCGCACAGATTGCGCGTCGAGACCAGCGCGCCCGCATGCTCGACAAGTACGACGAGAATGTCGAGCGCGCGGCTGCCGATTTTCAGCGGCGTCCCGTCCTTGAGCAGGACTCGTTGCGGGAATTGCAGCGTAAAAGGGCCGAACGCGAGGCTGTAAGGAGCGGTCATCGAGAGCGTCATCGCGCGGGTTGAGTGTCGGCCAATACGGTGCGCTGGTCGCGCACACTGACGCAAAAACAGCCAATCATTGCGCAAAAGCGCAGTACGCGCCCTTAAAAGATCTTAAAAAAACCGCTTTGTTCCAGCCGACGAAGCTTGGCACGGATCCGGGCGCCGACTTAGCAACGCTTAACAAGTCGTAACTGGCCCGATGCGCGTCTCCCCGCCAACATTGCTCCATGCAAGCCAATCAATGATCGGAGGTCGATATGGAGCGTCTGAAAGCGCTGGAGGTATTCAAGGCAGTGGCGGACCACGGCAGTTTCACGCGGGCGGCGGACGCCACGAATATTGGCGTACCGTCGGTGAGCCGCGCGGTGCAGGATCTTGAAACGATGCTCGGTGTGCAGCTCTTCAACCGGACCACGCGCCGCGTCGCGTTGACCACGGCGGGCCATGCGGTACTCGAGCGCGTCACGGGCGTCCTGTCCTCCTATGAAGACCTCGCGCGTGCCGGCAGCGACGAAGCCGGCGATTGCGCGGGTAACGTCCGCATCGAGGTGCCGGCAATCTTCGATACCGCCCGCCTCACTTCCGTCCTGGTCCGCTTCATGCGCGCCTGGCCGAAAGTACGGGTCGACGTACGGCGCGTCGATCACCTGGCCGACACGCTCGGCGATCTTGCAGACCTCGCAATCGTCGTCGGTCGCTCGGCGCCGTCGTCGTGCATCGCGCGAGCACTCGCGGACGTGCCTTTCGGGCTCTATGCGAGTCCTGCCTGGCTCGAACGGACCAACGATCTCGCTCACCCGCTCGATGTGCCTGCCGAGGCTTGCCTCGCGACGGGGGCACAGCATTCGGTATGGACGGTCAGCCATGAAGCATCCGGGGAGTGTGTGTCGCTTGCCCCGCGCGCGGCGCTGCGCACGAATTGTCCTCATGCGCTTCTCGCGGCGGCCGTCGACGGCGAGGGGGTAGCAATCCTGCCCAGCCAGCTCGCACAAGCGGCGCTCAATCGCGGCGAACTCGTGTGCGTGCTCGATGCGTGGCAGGTGGCGCCACTGGAAGCCTGCCTCGTCTACCGGTCCAGACGCAATCTCCCCGCGCGGGTGCGCAGATTGACCGAGTATTTGCTCGACGCCTTCGGCGAGCAGCGCGACGAGGTTGGCGCAATGGTGGCTGTACCGAACATTACTCGGATTGCAGCGACGCAGGCGACGCTAACGCCGTGCGCAGCTTGATGAATATCTTTCTTGTACGAATGCAGGGGAAACAACGAAATGATGGTTGATTTTGCTGGATGTCTGCTGGACGTGTCGTCGCGGTATCTCGGACTCGCGACCAAGAACCGGACGGTAGTGGCTGACGCCGACGCCGGATCAGGACACGCAACGCGTGTGAGCGATTCACGTTGGCACGGGTTGCAGTGGTTTCCCAACTCGGTGGCGAATGTCTCTACGGCAGACGCTACAGTTGAGAGCAGTGTGCTAGACGCTCCTCCAATGATGTCGGCGCGGTAAGTAGTGCGTCAGTCGAATTGGGAAGATATGCGGCAGCCAAGACCGAGAGTACAAAACCGGATGGGATCCCCGACAATAGGCGATTGCGCAGATATCGGTGATGAAGAGATCGCGTCATTCTTCACAACTGCTACGACCTAGGCATAAAGTCGTCGGCGCCCCATAGTCGAAGTCATGTTGAGTGGTGTAATAGGGCTCGGTAGCAGTTTGTAAGGTCGTAAATGGCTGGTCGGCGTACGAAAAACGCAGCTTGTCGGACGTGACTTGTCGGCGGGCGCCGTTCCATACCTCAGCGAGCTCGAGGTTATGGCGTCTGGTTGGTTCTTCGCGGAGCACCAGCCTCCCGGCGGTCTGCCATGGAAATCGTGAGGTCGATGTCGAATACCCGGTGCCGGTATGCTCTCAACATCCCAGCGGGTCGTTTTCTTCGGTCTGTGAATCCAGCCACGCTCGCGCCCCGGCGTCTCTTCTCGCTCGGTACTCTTGTACGGAAGCGAGGTCGATGTCGAACTGAAGAGAAGGGTTTCTCGGCAAAACTTCCATCAGTTTCCCGTGGGCGAGCAGCATGTTGATATGAGCGCAACTCACGAAGAGATACTTTGCTGCTTCTTCAACGGTCATGGTGAACGCATTTACGATCGATTATTCAATTCAGGCCGTTCGTCGCCGGTCGCAATGGCTGGCTGTCCGCGAAGTTACCACCGTCGTGACTGCCGACGACTATGCGGTGCTCATGCCATGGATCTAGAAGTAACCTACGGATTTCGTCGTTTGATTAAGCTCGCACCAGCGCTTCCATACATAGTCCGCATTGTCTGACCAACCGGGCTCCCCGATGAGCTGATAAATGCGGCCGGAGCGCGTCTCGCCGCGTCAACTCTCAAGGTCGAACGTAACGACCTCAGAGCTGGCGCGTCCTGTGCGGTCTCGGTTGTCTGCGCCGACAAAATGTCGAGTCCCGTCCGATGTTTCCAAGATTCTCCAGCGCGATAGCGAGACCCCCGGCTCGTCAATTACGGGGGCGATTCTCCAAATAGGCATGAGCATCTCCTGTTCGCCGCTGAGGGCCTGGCGGGAAGACGTCGTCTCCCACACTGGCGGCACGTCATTCATGGTATTCGAATTCGCGTCGCGTTAAAGTTAAAAAACTGGATTATTTTATTGGTAATTTTTTCGGGCGGGATATGCTTTATATTTAACTGATTGGTCGATTTATGGTTTTTTGAGAAAAATGTGATTGCAGGTGGTGGCATAATGTGTGGACCGCTTATTCTTTATCTCGAGGACGAGTTATGCTTAACGGCACAGCGGTGCAACCGACCTCGATTGGACGCGAAAAGCCGGCCCGGTGGGCCGGCTTTTTCGTTTCTGGGTTTCAACGCGTCGGATCCGGGCAATCCATGGCTCCGGACTACCCGAACGGATAGGGACCGTTCGTGTTCCCCATCCCTAAACTGCCTTCCTGAAGATTTCGCGGCGAGCGATCGCTTGTCTGCGTATTCGACGACAGACCGATGCGCATTGAAGCGGACCATCGGCATACGCAGGCGAGCTCGACGCACTCGCTACCACCTATAATCCGAGCAAGCGCGCCTTCTTGTACAGCACGATCGCTCACGTGGACAACAGCAAGAACGGCAACTTCCCGGTGTTTGCGGCGGCGCGCGATTCCAGCTTGCCGACCCGTCCGAACATGGGCGAAGGGCAAACCGGCGCGTACGTCGGGATGATGCACGTCTTCTAAAGCAACAGGCCGTTTCGCGGAGCGTTTTCCGCACAGCCGGCCACTGCGGGCATAGCGCAGTGGCTGGACGACTCGCCGGTGTTCGCGCGGGCGAGCCTCGCCACAGGCATCGAGTGACAAGCGATGCTGGCGCCGTCCTCAAAAGAAGGTTGAGATCATCATGACCAGATCAAGCGAATCATCATCGCCCGGGTTCATCGGCGTCGTAACGCTCCTGTTTATCGCGCTTACATCGCTCTTTCTGCTGATAGGCGGCGCGTACCTGCTCTCGCTCGGTGGCTCGGCGTATTACGTCGTGACCGGCGTCGTGCTGCTGGCAGTCACGTGGCTGCTGTATCGCCGCAGTCCCACTGCGCTCGTGCTCTACGCGCTCGTGCTCGTGGGCACTGCCATCTGGTCGATCTGGGAGTCGGGTCCCGACTTCTGGGCGCTCGCGCCGCGCTCGGGGGTGCTCGTCCTGTTCGGCGTGTGGTTGCTGCTGCTCGTGAGCTGGCGTCTCGAAGTACCGCGCAAGCTCGGCGTGCAGTCGCTCGTCGGCGCGCTCGTGATCTGGGCGGGCGTGCTCGTGTACGCCTGCTTCAACGATCCGCAGACGGTCAATGGCACGATGGCTTCGTCTGTCGGTTCGCCCGCCGCGAACGCCAACGGCATCGACGCCTCGGACTGGCCCGCGTACGGCCGCACTCAGGAAGGCACGCGCTACGCGCCGCTGCAGCAGATCACGCGGGATAACGTGAAGAACCTGCAGGTGGCCTGGACGTTCCGCACGAACGACATGAAAGGCCCGAACGATCCGGGTGAAATCACCGACGAAGTCACGCCTATCAAGATCGGCAATCTGCTCTACCTGTGCTCGCCGCACCAGAAGCTCTTCGCGCTCGACGCGCAGAGCGGCGCGCTCAAGTGGACCTTCGATCCGAAGCTCAAGACCGATCCGTCGTTCCAGCACGTGACTTGCCGCGGCGTGTCGTATGTCGATCTGACTGCGAGTGCCGATGTATCGGCAACGGCTGCTCCCGCTAGCGACGCTGCTGCTTCGGCGCCGCAGGCCGCCGCACCGGCAAGCGACGCAGCCGTATCGGCTACGGGGGCGTGCTCGCGCCGTATCTACCTGCCGGTCAACGACGGCCACCTGTACGCGCTCGACGCACTGACAGGCGAGCGCTGCGCGGGCTTCGGCAGCAATGGCGACCTCGATCTCCAGCATGCCATGCCGGTCACCACGCCGGGTATGTACGAGCCCACTTCGCCGCCGGTCGTCACCAGCAAGGTGATCGTCGTAGCGGGCGCGGTGGAAGACAACTTCTCGAACCGTGAACCGTCGGGCGTGATCCGTGGTTACGACGTGCGCACGGGCCAGCTCATGTGGGCGTTCGATCCGGGCGCAAGTGATCCGAACCATATCCCGGGCCCGGACGAGCACTACACCTGGAACTCGCCGAACTCATGGGCGCCCGCCGCCTACGACGCGAAGCTCGATATCGTCTATCTGCCGATGGGCGTGCGTACGCCGGACATTTGGGGCGGCGACCGTACGCCGGAGATGGAGCGATATGCAAGCGGCTTGCTCGCGCTGCACGCGTCGACGGGCAAGCTGGCCTGGTTCTACCAGACCGCTCACCATGATCTGTGGGACATGGACATGCCGTCGCAGCCGACGCTCGCCGACATCACGACCAAGGACGGCAAGACCGTGCCGGTCGTGTACGGGCCGGCCAAGACCGGCAACCTGTTCGTGCTCGACCGCCGCACCGGCGAAACCGTCGTGCCGGCGCCGGAACTGCCGGTGCCGCAAGGCGCCGCGCCTGGCGACCGTACCTCGCCGACGCAGCCGTTCTCCGAACTCACGTTCCGTCCGAAGAACCTGCTCACGGACAAGGACATGTGGGGCGCGACGATGTACGACCAGCTGGTCTGCCGCGTGATGTTCCACAAGCTGCGGTATGAAGGCACCTTCACGCCGCCGTCGCTGCAAGGCACGTTGGTGTTCCCGGGCAACCTGGGCATGTTCGAGTGGGGCGGCATTGCGCTCGACACCGATCGTCAGATCGCCATCGCCAACCCGATTGCGCTGCCGTTCGTGTCGCGTCTGATCCCACGCGGCCCGGGCAACCCGATCGAACCGGCATCGGGTGCCAAGGGGAGCGGTACGGAATCGGGTATCCAGCCGCAGTACGGCGTGCCGTATGGCGTGACGCTGAACCCGTTCCTCTCGCCGCTTGGCCTGCCCTGCAAGCAACCGGCATGGGGCTACATCGCCGGTATCGATCTGAAGACCAACGAGATCGTCTGGAAGAAGCGTATCGGCACGGTGCGTGACAGCTCGCCGATCCCGCTGCCGTTCAAGATGGGGATGCCGATGCTGGGCGGCCCGATGATCACGGCCGGTGGTGTGGCGTTCATCGGCGCAACGGCGGACAACTACATCCGCGCGTTCGACGTGAACGACGGCAAGCAACTCTGGGAAGCCCGCCTGCCGGCAGGCGGTCAGGCCACGCCGATGAGCTACTCGATCAACGGCAAGCAGTACGTCGTGATCGCCGCAGGCGGCCACGGCTCCTTCGGCACGAAGCTCGGCGATTACGTGATCGCTTACGCGCTGCCTAACTAACACGCGTTGCTGTTCGCACCGAGCGTCGGACAGAGGTATCGAGCCTCGCGGTGCACGGTGCGATCCCCGAAACGGCATGCGTGGCATGCCGCTTTTTTTGCCTGCTTTCTGGCGACTCTTTTGCCTTCGGCAAAATCTCGAAACCCGCGACGCCGCAAGGCCTCGCGGGTTTTTCTTTTGCGCGCCGCCTGAACGTGGCGAACGTGTCGAACGTGTTCACGTCCGCGTCGCATGTCGTATCGCCGCCACCGGGAAACACGGAGCGCGTGCCGTCCCGATGTCAATCGAAGTATGCTGTGGCGCGACCGGCGCGCACGCTCGGGATTCGTCGAGCGCGCGGACCGGGGATCCGCGCCGCGCTCCGTCCGGCAGCCAGAACAAACACAAACAGACTTCGCCCGACCGTGGGGTGGCCATCATGATCATGTTGCGTTCGTGGAGTGCGATTCTCTCGTTGCTGACGCTTGCCGCGTGCGCCAGCCTGCCGCCGCAGGCCGATCGTGCGCCGACGCATGCGTTCTCCGATACCGAAAACACGCGCCTCGGCGCGGCGTTCCGCCAGCAGGCCGCCACCCATCCTGGGCAGGATGCGTTTCATCTGCTGCGCGACCCGGTCGATGCACTCGATGCGCGCGTGCTGCTCGCCGATCGCGCGGACCGCTCGCTGGACCTTCAGTACTACATCTGGCACGACGACCTGACCGGGCACGAGCTCGCGGATGCGATCATCCGCGCGGCCGATCGCGGGGTCCGCGTGCGCGCGCTGCTCGACGATCTCGGGACGAACGCGGACGATCGCAAGCTGCTCGAGATCAGCTCGCATCCGAACATCGAGATCCGGCTCTTCAATCCGGTCGCCACACGCCACTTCAAGAAGATCGGCACGGTGCTCGAGTTCTCGCGGGTCAACCGGCGCATGCACAACAAGGCGATGATCGCGGACAACCAGGCGGCGATCGTCGGCGGCCGCAATATCGGCGACGAGTACTTCGGCGCGTCGTCGATGCTGGAGTTCGGCGATCTCGACGTGGTCGTGCACGGCCCGGTCGTGAACGACATCTCGACCGAATTCGATACGTTCTGGAATTCGCCGTACGCATATCCGGTCGATGCGCTGGTCGGGCACGACGCGGCGCCCGGCGGCCTCGACCGGGAGCGCGAACGGCTGCGCGATTACCTGCGCGCGATGGAGGACAATCCGTACGTGCTCGAAGCGCGGCAACGGCTCGACCAGATCGTGCACGGGCAGGGGACCGAGCTGTCGTGGGGGCGCGCGACGGTCCTGTACGACGATCCGGCGAAGATCGCCCGCTCGCCGAAGGACAGCGACGGGCACCTGATGCCGCAACTGCGCGCGCTCGCGCTGCGGCCCGAGCAGGAACTGCTGATCGTGTCGCCGTACTTCGTGCCGGGCAAGGAGATGGTCGAACGGCTGCGCACGCTCACGGCGCGCGGCGTGAACGTGACGATCCTGACCAACTCGCTTGCATCGACCGACGTCGCGGCCGTGCACGCCGGCTACCGGCACTATCGGCGCGATCTCGTCGAAGCCGGTGTGCGGCTTTACGAGCGGCGCCCGTCCGGCGACAAGAGCATCTCGAAGCGGGTCATCATCGGCTCGTCGCGTGCGTCGCTGCATGCAAAGACGTATGTGTTCGATCGCAAGAGCATCTTCATCGGATCGATGAATCTCGACCCGCGTTCGCTGAACCTCAATACCGAGATCGGCGTTTACTGCGAGAGCCCGGCGATTGCATCCGAAGTCGCGACGGACCTGGAGCCGCGGCTCGATCGAATCGCGTGGCGCGTCGAGTTGCGGACCGATCCGGCCGGGAAGGGGCGCCTCAAGTGGATTCAGACCGACGCGGACGGGAAGGTGACCGAGCTCGATCACGAACCGGAAGTGTCGGCGGCGCGGCGTATGGAAGTGTGGTTTCTCGGCTTGTTTCCGATCGAATCGCAGCTGTGATTTCTCTTGCGTGCGACAGTCGCGGGCGGCGTGTGCCGACGGTCGCCGTCGATCGGGACGCGCCGCACGCACTGCCGCCGACACGGTTCCGGGCGCGCGAAACGACCGGCACCCGGAACCGCACCGCTCATCGCACGATCAGCGCGCGAAATCCGCCGTGCCCTGGATGAACGCGTTCAGCTTCGAGATGTTCACGCTGCCGAAGCCCGTCGTCGCATCCCAGCCGGCCTTCGCCTTGTAGCCGTACGTGCCGCTGCCGTTGTTGCCGGACGTCACGTCGTGCAGCAGCGCCGCATTGCTCGGGAAGTACTTGTAGATGCTCGACGCCGGGAAGCCGAGCGCGTTGTTGTTCGCCGATTGCAGCCGCGCCCAGATGCCGGTGAAGATCGGCGCGGCGAGGCTCGTGCCGCCTTCGTTGTTCAGGTAGCCCGAACCCCACAGCGTGTCGGACGTCTGGCCGTTCACCACGAGGATCGCACCGGTGCGCAGGTCGGCGTCGAAGCCGACGTCCGGCAGCGCGCGCTTGGTCGACCCGGTGAGGCTCGACGATTGCCACGCCGGCGCGGCTTCGTACTTGCTGTAGCCGCCGCCCGTCGACCACACGGTGCCCGGCTGCCAGCTCGGATCGTTCCAGACGATTTCGCTGTTGTACGCATTGGTCGACGTATTGGTGAACAGCGTCGTGCCGCCCACGGCGATCACGTACGGCGACGTCGCGGGCTCGCTCACGGTATAGGTCGAGCGCGACGGCGTGCCGCTCGCGCATTCGTACGCGCCGTGGTCGCCGGCCGACACGGAGAAGGTCTGCCCCTGCGCGACGGCCTGCTTGAAGATCGTGTCGTCGGTCGCTTGCGAGCCGGTGCTGTACGAGGACGATTCGCACACGCCGAGCGACACGTTGATGACTTTCGCGACGTTGTCGCTCACCGCCTTGTTGTACGCGGCGGTGATCGCCGTGAGCGTCATCGACGGTGCCACGTAGAACACGACCTGCTTCACGCTGCCGCCGGCGGCGCCGACGATCGACTGGCTGTCGAGGTTCCATTCGACGGTGCCGGATGTATCGGTGTACGAACTGCCTGACGGACCCGTCGGCACGACGCTGCTGCTGATCGTGCCGAGGCCGTTGTTCGCGGCGAACGTGTTGAGGTCGCTGACGGTCTGCGACAGGTCGCCTTCGGCGATGATGCCGACCGTGGTCTGCGAGGCCGTCGGCGTGCCGTCGCCGCCGTAGAGCGACGAGAATTCCGTCGGGTTGTGCGGCACCGCGGATGCGCCGGCGGGGATCGTCAGGTTGCTGGTGTTGCCTTGCGGCTTGCTGCCCGCGCCGGTGTGCATGAGCTCGACGTTCTGCAGGCCCAGCACCGCGCCGACGATGCCGCCGATCGCGTTCGGCACCTGCGCGGCATCGGTGTTCGCGTAGACGCTGCGGCCGTTGCGCGTGAAGCGCTTGAGCGTCGTGCGGAACGCCGACTTGACCGTTGCCGCGGTGCCGGAGGCGGACACGAGCAGGCGGTTCGGCGCGACCACGATGTTGACGAAGCCGGCCTGGCGCAGGTGCGCGACGACGGAGGCGACCTGCCGGTCGGTCGGTGCGTACTGCGCGGCGAACTGCGCCGGCGTGAGGAACTGCTTGTAGTGCGGCGAGCCGGGCGTATGCAGGTCGTGCAGGTACTGGTCGAGTTGCGCTTCGTTGCGCAGGTTCAGCCCGAGCACGATGTCGACCGATTCGCCGGGCGCCATCTCGGTGGCGGCCGCGGCAGCGGCGGCGGTGCTGGCTGCCGGCGCGCCGGCGGTACTGCTGCTTTCACCTTGCTGGACGAGCGGCAGGAAGCCCTTGGTGCGCGTTTCCGTCCAGCCGGCGGCCGGTGCGGCATGGACGCTCGCCATGCCGAACGAAGCGGCTGCCGCGGCGGCGAAGGCGAGCTTGACGATGCGGATGTGCTTTTGTTTCTTGTCTGCAACCTGATTCATGTTGAATTACCCCTCCGGTTGAACCTCGAACGGCACGAACAACAACGGTCGACAGCGGCGCGGATCGTGCGCCGCCGATATCCGCCGCGCTCGCGCGGATGGCGCGGACGCGACGGGGCCTTTCGCCCGATCCGCAAGGGTGGTGATCCTCCGGGGGCGAAATGCTGGAATGCTCGGCAATGGAGGCGCTGCACCGCGATGCAGGGCGGCCGCGCCAGCAGGCTTGATGCAGGCGGGATGACTAGAGCAACAGTTTCGGTGTCCTGTTCATTCGGTTCGATCCTTCGGCTTGCTGCCGGACGGCAGCTGCCCAATCAATTGCATCGGGATGTTGCATGCGCCAACGGAAGAAGAGGCGGTCGGCGGCGAGAACTTCGGTGCGGCGCAAGCGCAATGCGTCGAGCGGAATCGATTGCGTGGTGGACAATTCGTCAGATTGCTTGAATCGGACGGTATCAAGAACGAAAGTTCGGTGTCAAACTTTTTCTGATTATATGAAACAAAATTAAATTGAATAAGCTGAAATGCTTTTGAAAAGTTTAGGGGCGTTTTGTAATTTTCAAAGGCGCTGTCGGATGTAATGGCGGATCGGCGCGCCGGATAATTGACGATTCCATTCGTAATGAGCGAATGGTTGTGGAGGAAACATTCGAGCCGCAGACGCCGGCTGCTCCGGTCACGCGTCGCGCACGGCGCTCGCCGGCGAATGCGTAACGCAATCCGGTCTGCCATCCGCACGGAAACTACAACGGCGCTCCCGTCGCCGAAGCTCGAGCTTCGGCGTGTCGTGCCGCTCGACGGCCTGCAGGTCGTCGACGAGCCGGAACAGGCCGTCGATACAGTGCAGCAGGCGTTCGTCCGGCGCGACGCCGGCCGCGCCGGCGAACGCAGCGAAGCGCGTTCGGCGCGCGAAGAAAACCGCCGCGCGTTGAGCGCGGCTATCCGTCGTTCGATGGCGCGCGCACGGCGCGACCGGCGGTGCTCGCGCCAGCGGCATCCGTACGATCAGTCCGGCTTGCGCTCCGGCGCAACGGGCGGTGGCGGTTCGGCGTCCGGCGTGCCGGCGGCGTGGTCGCTGTTCTCATCGTTCTCGGGCTCGACGGGCCGCGAACCGTCGTCATACGCGACGAGGCTGCGCTGCGGATTCGCGATCCGGATTCCGCGTTCGCGGAACAGCACCGCGATCCGCCGATTGAATTCGCGCTGCACGCTCCAACGCGCCGAGTCCTTGCACTGGATCTGTCCTGCCAGCGCGATCGCCGCGCCGTCGACCTGGTCGATGCCCCAGTAGCTGAAGTCCGACAGGATGCCGTCCTTGTAATCCGGATCGTCGCGCAACGCGGCGCCGATCTCCTTCAGCGTCGCGATCGCGCGATCGATGTCCTGGCCGTAGGCGATGCTGACCTTGACGGCCGCATTGCCGAGCCCGCGATTCGTATTGTTGACGGTCGTCACCGAGCTGAACGGGATCGTGTACAGCGACCCGTCGCCCGCGCGCAGCCGCACGGTGCGGATCGACAGATATTCGACCGTGCCGGATACGCCGGCGAGCGTGACCCAGTCGCCCACCTGCATCGCGTTCTCCATCAGCAGGAAGATCCCGGTGATGAAGTCCTGCACGAGCTTCTGCGAGCCGAAGCCGAGCGCGACGCCGAAGATGCTGGCGCCGGCGAGCAGCGGACCGATGTTCACGCCGATTTCGCTGAGGCCGGTCAGCACGACGACGAGCGCGATCATGATGAACAGCAGCGAACGCAGCATCGGCAGCAGCGTGCGCAAGCGCGCCGCGCGCACGAGGTTGCCTTCGCGTGTCCATTGCTGCAGGCGGCGCTCGATCGCGATGTTCGCGGCTTCCCAGACGATCAGCGCGACGACGGCTGCAATCGCGATCGTGATCAGCGCCGACGCGAGCCGATGGCCGATCGTGCCGGTCGCGAACGCGTGGAAGATCGGCACGCCCCAGGTCTGCAGCAGCAGCACGACGGTCACGACGGCGATCGCCGCCGACACGACCTGCCGCACCAGCGGGTAGTAGCGGTACGCGTGCAGGTGGACGAGCGTGCGGTCGTCGTCGCGGCGCTGGAACACCCGCGCGAGCGCGCCGAACACGACGATCGACACGATCCGCATGCCGATCATCACGGCGATCGAGCGGCCGCCGAGCGTGATCAGCACGCGGTAGCCGTTGTGGACGTCGAGCGCCCACACGAACCACAACGCCATCACGACGAACACGGATACGGGCGCCCACGCGTCGGCGAGCGCGTTGCCGACCATCGCGAAGGCCGGCCGGTCTTCGCCGGCCGCGCGGATGCGCGCGGCGACCGGCTGGCGGCACCGGAGGATCAGCGCCGAGATCATCAAGTGGCCGACGAGCGCGACCGCCTTCAGCAGCGCGACGTGACCGGCGTCGCTGAGGCCGAAGCTCGCGGCGATCTCGACCGCGGCCGTGCTGGCGCCGACGACCATCACGATCCGCGCGATCGAGCGCTGCGCGAACGCGGCCCATGCGTCGCTGATGTGCAGCAGCCGCAGCTGCCGCGCGTCGGGCTGGAAGAACAGCCGGCTGACGATCGTCACGAGGCGGCAGATCACGTAGATGTCGATCAGCGATTCGAGTGCTGTTTGGGTCGGCGTGCCGGCGCCGTCGAGGACCGACATCGTCAGGCTCGCGATGCCGACGAATACCAGCAGCGGTATCACCCGCAGTGCGAGGCTGACCAGCGCGCGCGGCATCCGGCGCAGCAGCGTGGTGTGGCGCCGCGCGTGGCCGCGACCTTGCGACGACGTATCGGGCGTGCCGGTGCCGTCGGCGCGGGCAGCGGCGGCGGCCGGTTCCGGCGTCGAAGTGCGGTCGCCGGGACCGGGCGGTTCGGGTTCAGGTGCATCGGCGTCGGCATCTGCATCTGCATCGGCCCGGCGCGACGATTCGGTGCGGCGCGCGCTCAGCGCGGCCAGCGCGCGCCGCAGCAGCCGCTTCGCGAACCATTCGACGGCGAGCGCGGGCACGAGCACGGCGAGGATGATCAAGATCGCGCGCGTGAGATCGGTGCGTTGGTCGGCGCGTACGAGCCGCTCGTGCCACCAGTTGCCGACCGAGCCGACATCGAGCAGCGAGCGCAGCGATTCGTTCAGCGCGCCGCCGATTTCACCGGCCCAGCGCGATCCCTGCCGGACGAGCATCGACGCGAGCCCGTTCGTCGTGAGTGCGGCCGCAGCAGCGCCAGCCGATGCCGCGCTGGCCGGCGCCGCGGCGCTCGCCGCGAGCGCGGGCGTGCTCAGCACGCCGACGGCCGCGATCGCGCGCAACGTCGTTTCGACCTGTTCGCGCTCGCGCGGGTTTTGCAGGACGGAGAGGGCCTGCTGCGCCTGCTGCGGCGTCAGCGCGGGCACGGCGGTGGAGGCGGCCGAGGCGGCCGAGGCGGCGGCCGGGGCAGGGGCGGCCGCGTGGGCGGCCGATACGACGGCGGCGAGCAGCCAGCCGAGCAGGAAATATCGCATGGGTAGGCGTGCGGGCGCGCATCGGAACGTGGCCCGCCGGTCTGGACGATGGACGGAAGTTAACATGATTGCCATCGGAACCGGATAGTTCCGTCGACGAATATGCGAATCGGGCATGCGGCAGCCGGTGCGGGCGTTTGCGCGTTGCCGTTCGGTTCCTTCCGCGTGGCGGTGTCTCGCGCCGGCCGTTCACGATCCGTGATGCGGGCAGGTCGTCGGGTGTTGGCATGCGGTCCCGCCGCAAGCGAAAGCGCAGGATCGGGAACGAAACGTGCTCGCCGGTGATTCGATTGGTGGCCAACCGTGGCTTCGACTATGGGCTATGGGTGGAGAATTCCGGATTCCTGATGAATCAATCCCGATCGTCGTGAAAGACCGGCAATACATGCTCGGCGATTTCCTCGACGACCTCGCGCACGGGCCGGTCCGAGCCGGGATTCAGCGTGACGTGGTGCGTGCCGGCTGCCCGCATGTCCCGCAGGATGTCGATGAGCGCGTTCCGACCGGTCGCATAGCCGAGCGGCAGCGCGGCGGGCGGTGCATCGCGATTCGCATCGAGATCGAGCCGCATCGATACGCCGAACGCGCGAAAGCCCGGCGGTGCGAGCCGGTCGACGGCCGCGCGCCACATCGAATAACGAGCGCGCTGCGTGTCCGGGTCGCGATGATAGGTCATCCAGCCGATCGCGTTCCGTGCGATCCAGTCGACGCTTTGCCCGCCGGAGCCGACGGCAAGCATCGGCACCGCGTTGTCGCCGCGCGGCAGCAGCGTGAAGTCGGGCGCGTCGGGTGGCGTCTCGTCGGGCAGCACACGGGACGGCACGCCGAGCGCGGCCGCGACGATGTCCCAATGCCGTCGATACCGGTCGCGCCGCGTTTGCGCGTCGACGCCGAACGCCGCATATTCGGGCGGCCGGTCGCCGGAGCCGAGGCCGAGGATGAAGCGCCCGCCGGACAGCGTCGCGACCGACAGCGCGCCTTTCGCGATATGCAGCGGATGACGCAGCGGCAGCACGATCGCGCCGCTGGCAAGCACGATCCGGCGTGTGCGTGACGCGAGCGCGCCGAGCAGCACCCACGGATCGAGATGCCCGACCGGGTCGGGATAATCGGCGCTGTTGAGCGGCACGTCGCGAACCCACAGTGCGCGAAAGCCGAGCGAATCGGCCAGCGCCGCGAGTTCGAGCTGCTCGTTGAAATTCGCGACGGTATGGCCGCTGCGCAGCAGCGGCTGCGTCAGGCCGATCGACAGCCGCTCGGCCGAGAAAACGCGCCGCGCGACGTCGGCGCGGCCGAAGGCGGGCAGGGTCATGTCCATTCCTTGGAGACGGGGCGAAGCCGGTGCGCGCGCCGCACCGTGTCCGAATCCTAACGTGTTTGCGCGCCGCCTGCGGCGCGCGGCGGCATCGGCGATTCCGGCATGATCGGCGCCTTCGGTCATCGGGCAATCAATCGGCATGAACGTACGTCAGCGCGTGGTGGCCGGTCTTGCGGCGAGCACGGTGCTGTCCGTGGTCGCAGGCGGCGCTCGCAGGTTCGAAAAACGCGTTCGACCATGCGTGCGCGGCCACGGTCGGGCGACTGTAAGCGGATCGTCGGCATCGAGGTGGCGCGAGCGCGCCGCCGGCGCACGCGTCACATGCGCGCAACACCGGCGTCGCATCCGGCGCGATCGATCGCGCGGGCCGTTTCCCATCGTTTCACTTTCGAAACGTTCACGCTTGTCTGTCGCCGTGCGATTTGCATCGGGGTCGTTTCACGGCCCGCGCGGCCTTGCACGGCGAAGCATGGTGCGCTCCTTGCATGTCTGTATGCGCCGTGAGCGCGATCGCCGGGCGCAGCAGGGGCCCGGCCGTCGCTTCAGTAGGTCGGACGCATCGAAGACGGGGACAAGAGAATGAGAACAGACCGAATCGCAACGTGCCATGTTGCAAACATGAATCGCCGACCTGCCCGTGATTTCGCGTCGCCGTTGATTACGGCGACATGAGCGCGCGGCTTTTCGCTTCATCCGGACCCATCCGGTTCGTTCCGAACGACGACGTGCAGGCGTGACGCACGAGGCCGACCCGTGCCGGTCGGCCGTCGGGGATGAACCGCCGGTGCGCGGGTGGGCGACCATGACTTCCGGATCGTCATGCCGACGCGCGAAACGCAGGCGCGCCGCACGCGAAGCATGCGTGCGTGTGCCGTGCGCCGTGCCGCGCGGCGATCCTCGCAAACATCAGGGCAATTTCAGGAATTCGAAGGTGTAGTCCCGGGGAAGGTCTGCCGGCGGCGCTGCGGCGGATCCGACGACATTGTGCTGTCAGTTGATCCACTACCCCGATGGATCAATTGTTGATGCGCCCATCGCCATGTGGTCGATGGGCGTCTTTTTTTGCGGCGCCGGTGTCGCGCGCGGACCGCCGGCCGGATCGCGCGGCGTTCTGTATCATGTGCTGGCGCGCCGGCCGCACGGCCGGCCACCGCGCCCGATCACGCGCCGCCAACATGAACGACATCGCCTTGCCCGACCCCTCATCCGCCGGCATCGAACCGGCCGCGCTCGATGCGCTGCACGCGTTCGTCGAGCGCCATCCGCGGCTGCTCGTGCTGACCGGTGCGGGCATCAGCACGGATTCCGGCATTCCCGGCTATCGCGACCGCAACGGTCAATGGATGCGCTCGCCGCCGATCCAGCTCCACGAATTCCTCGGTTCCGACGCTGCGCGCCGCCGCTACTGGGCGCGCAGCATGATCGGCTGGCCCGTGGTGGGCCGTGCGCAGCCGAACCGCTCGCATGTCGCGCTCGCGCGGCTCGGCGGCACCGGCCGGATCGAGCGCCTCGTCACGCAGAACGTCGACGGGCTGCACCAGCGCGCGGGCAGCGGCGACGTGATCGAACTGCATGGCGGCATCAACGGCGTCACGTGCCTCGACTGCGGCGCGCATCACGCGCGCGCGACGATCCAGGCCGTGCTCGAAACGGACAACCCCGAGCTGCTCGGCGCGCACGCGGAGCCTGCCGCCGACGGCGACGCGCATCTCGAATGGGCCGCGCTCGACACGTTCCGCATCCCGGCCTGCCCGGCCTGCGGCGGGCTGCTGAAGCCGGCGGTGGTGTTCTTCGGCGAGAACGTGCCGCGCGAGCGCGTCGCGCTGGCGTCGCAGGCGCTCGATGCGGCCGATGCGCTGCTCGTCGTCGGCTCGTCGCTGATGGTGTATTCCGGCTACCGGTTCTGCGTGTGGGCCCAGGCGCAGAACAAGCCCGTCGCCGCGCTGAACCTCGGCCATACGCGTGCCGATCCGATGCTGACGCTGAAGGTCGAGGCGCGTTGCGCGCCCGCGCTCGACGCGCTGAACGCGCGGCTGGGCGTTGCCGGCAGCGCGCCGGAGCACGCATCGTGACCGGGCCGACGTCGTCGTCCGATCCGTCCGCGCGGCTGTCGGCACCGGCGGCCGAGCGCAATCGCGGGCCGATCCTCGACGTGTTGCGCCGCGTGCTGCCGGCTACCGGCGACGTGCTCGAGATCGCGAGCGGCACCGGGCAGCATGCGGTCCATTTCGCGCAGGCGCTGCCGGGGCTGCGCTGGCAGCCGAGCGATCCCGACGCGCACGCGCGCCGCTCGATCGCCGCGTGGGTCGCGCATGCCGGCCTCGCGAACCTGGCCGAGCCACTGGCATTCGACGTGCGCGACGCGTCGTGGCCGGCCGCGGCGTTCGACGCGATCGTCTGCATCAACATGATCCACATCTCGCCGTGGGCCTGCACCGACGCGCTGTTCGCCGGCGCGTCGCGCGTGCTGCGTCCGGGCGGCGTGCTGTTCCTCTACGGCCCGTATCGCCGCGCAGGCCGGCACACGGCGCCATCCAACGAGGCATTCGACCAGCAGTTGCGCAGCCGCGATCCGTCGTGGGGCGTGCGCGATCTCGAGGCGGTCGTCGCGCTTGGCCTCGACCGCGGGCTCGACTGCATCGAGGTCGTCGACATGCCGGCGAACAACCTGAGCGTCGTGTTCCGGCGCCTGCCGCACGCGGAGCAATGACACGCAAGCGCGCATCGCGGCCGGGTTTCCACTATCCTTTCGCCTGTGCGCGCGGCCCGGCTCGGGTCGCGCCCCGTTTTTTCCGGAGAATTGACTAATGGGCAAACAAGCAATCGGTGTGATCGGGCTGGCGGTGATGGGCCGCAATCTCGCACTCAATATCGAGAGCCGCGGTTACGCGGTGTCGGTGTACAACCGTAGCCGCGAGAAAACCGACGAACTGATCGCCGAATTCCCCGGCCGCAATCTGGTGCCGACCTACACGCTCGAGGAGTTCGTCGCGTCGCTCGAGACGCCTCGCCGGATCCTGATGATGGTGAAGGCCGGCGAAGCGACCGATGCGACGATCGCATCGCTCAAGCCGCTGCTCGAGAAGGGCGACGTGCTGATCGACGGCGGCAATACGCACTTCACGGACACGATCCGCCGCAACCAGGAGCTCGCGCAATCGGGCCTGCACTTCATCGGCACCGGTGTGTCGGGCGGCGAAGAGGGCGCGCTGCGCGGCCCTTCGATCATGCCCGGCGGCCAGCGCGACGCGTACGACCTGGTCGAGCCGATCCTCAAGCAGATCGCCGCGAAGGCGCCGTCGGACGGCGAGCCGTGCGTCGCGTACATGGGGCCGGACGGCGCGGGCCACTACGTGAAGATGGTCCACAACGGCATCGAATACGGCGACATGCAGCTGATCGCCGAGAGCTATGCGGTGCTGAAGGACGTCGCGGGCCTGACCAACGACGAACTCGGCGAGGTATACACCGAGTGGAACCAGGGCGAGCTCGACAGCTACCTGATCGAGATCACGTCGAAGATCTTCGGCAAGAAGGACGAAGAGACCGGCAAGCACCTCGTCGACGTGATCCTCGATCGCGCCGCGCAGAAGGGCACCGGCAAGTGGACCAGCCAGAACGCGCTGGACCTGGGCGTGCCGCTGCCGCTGATCACGGAGTCGGTGTTCGCGCGCGTGCTGTCATCGCTGAAGACCGAGCGCGTCGCGGCCAGCAAGATCCTGTCGGGCCCGGCCGCCGCGCCGTTCGACGGCGATCGTGCCGCGTTCGTCGAAGCCGTGCGCCGCGCGCTGTACCTGAGCAAGGTGATCTCGTACGCGCAGGGCTTCGCGCAACTGCGCACGGCATCCGAAGAGTACGGCTGGAACCTCGATCTCGGCACGATCGCGAAGATCTTCCGCGCGGGCTGCATCATCCGCGCGCGTTTCCTGCAGAAGATCACGGACGCGTACGCGAAGGATCCGGCGCTCGCGAACTTGCTGCTCGACCCGTACTTCAAGGACATCGCCGCGAATTACCAGGCATCGCTGCGCGACGTGGTGGTGGCCGCGGTGAAGGCAGGCGTGCCGGTGCCGGCGTTCGCGTCGGCGGTCGCGTACTTCGACAGCTACCGTTCCGAACGGCTGCCGGCGAACCTTGTGCAGGCGCAGCGCGACTTCTTCGGCGCGCACACGTTCGAGCGTACCGACAAGCCGGGCAGCTTCCACGCGAACTGGTCGTAACCGGCAGGCGAGGACGGTATTGTTGCGAAATTCTATTCTTTGAGTAGGGTTTTTCGTTCCCGGATCCCGCAATTGTTGGTTCCGAGGAAACAGTGTTTTCGTTCTTTCATGGTTTTCCCTAGGTGATCTCGGGGCTAAACTTTGTTCCATCGCTGCAGACATGGTGTGTGCGGCGGAGCAAAAAAATCCCGGAGGTAATCATGAAATCGCTGATCGCAACGTTCGCTGCAGCTGCCGTCCTCGCCGTTCCCGCCGTCTCGTTCGCCCAACAGAACGCTCCCGTCACCCGTGCGCAGGTGAAGGCCGAACTGGCCCAGCTGCAACAGGCCGGCTACAAGCTGGGCAGCGACCGTACCGACTACCCGGCAAGCATCCAGGCAGCTGAAGCCCGCGTGAACCCGCAACAGAACGTCGCCGCTGCCGATACGAGCGGCTACGGTGCGCAACCGGCCGCCCAGCAAGAATCGGGCGCCCCGGCCGCTGCCAAGACCGGCTGGCAGGTCAAGCGCGTGTCGGACGGTGCACCGGTCTACAAGGGTCGTTGATCGTCATCGATCGCCGGCCGCATGGGCGGCCTGATCCGACCCCCGCGCAGTACACGCAGCCCGTCGTTCCGAATCACGGAACGACGGGCTGTTTTCATTGGCGGCGCCCGCCGCGTCAGTGCAGCGGCCGCGGGCCGCGGCCGATGTCCCGGAACAGTGCGTCGGCCGGTTCCAGCGCCTGCAGCCACGCTTCGTCGTAGCCGCTCAGCGTGTCGAGCGCGTCGCGCAGCCGCTCGATCGCGAGTACCGGCAGCTCGACGCTGTGCCGGGTGGCGCCGCTCAGGTGCGCGACGCTCGCCAGCTGGACGAGGGCGTCCGCGGCTTCGGCGACGTCCGTCGCGAACAGCAGGTGCCGGTTGAGCAGTTCGACGAGGCCGCTGGAACCGGCGAAATCCTCGGCGTTGAGCTGCACGGACAGAAACGTCGCATTGTTCATGGTTTTCTCCTCGTTATCGCTGGAACGTGCGGTGCTCCTCCGAGTATAGGAGGCGGCCGGCAGCGGGGCAGCGCTCATGGGTGCGATACGCTGCCCGCCGCGGGACGGCCGGCCGGAAGTCCGCGGAATGACCCGCGCGGCGCGGCCTGCCGCCCGCCGGCACCCGTTCGTTACGCCGCAAGATTGTTGCCGGCCGGGGCGTCTGCCGCGGTCCTGACCGCGACAAATGGTATCTTTGCCGATCGGGACGACACAAAGATGGCGCGAAGAAGGGGCCGGTGAGCCTTTTCGCGTCGACGTCCCGCTGTAGAAACTGACGGCCGCGAGAGCGGTCGGATACTGGTTGGTCCGGCCGTCCGGCCGGACATCGTGCGTCGCATGCCGGAGGGCGGTGGGCGGCGCAACGACGCAAATCCGGGAGGACCCTTGAGAAAAACGATTCCGATCCACGATGCGCTGGCGCGCTGGTTGCCGCAGGCGGCGTTCGTCGCCGCGGCTGCCGCGCTGACGGGCTGTACGATGACGCCGTGGACCGACAGCTGGCAGCCGGTGCGGCCGTCGACGCCGGCGTCGGTCGCCACGCCGGGCGTGATCGCCGGCTATTACCGCGTGAATCCGGGCGACACGCTCGCCGGCATCGCCGCCGCCTACGGGCAGCGCGTGCAGGACCTGGCCGGCTGGAACCGCATGTCGCCGAATGACGCCGTGTATCCCGGCCAGGTGCTGCGCGTCGCGCCGCCGCCAGCCGCGACGTCGCTCGGGCAGCCGTCCGCGGCGGCCGCGCAGCCTGGCTCGCTGGCATGGCCGGCCACGGGCATCGTCGCGACGCCGTTCTCGGCCGGCAAGACGCGCGGCATCGTGATCGCCGCGTCGGGGCCCGACCGTTCGGTGCGGGCCGCGGCCAACGGGCGGGTGGTGTACGCCGGATCCGGCGTCAAGGCGTATGGCCCGCTCGTGATCCTGAAGCACGACAACGGGCTCATCACGGCCTACGGGCACAACGGCAGGCTGCTCGTCAACGAAGGCGACGCGGTGCGCGCGGGCCAGCCGGTCGCCGAGATGGGCACCGACGCGAGCGGCCGCGCGACGTTCGAGTTCGAAGTCCGGCAGAACGGCAAGGTCGTCGACCCGATGAACTTCCTGCCGCGCAACGGCGGCTGACGCGCCGCTTCACGACGTGTGCGCCGTGCGGCGCACACGCTCCCGCCTTCACCCTTCCTCGAGCGCCGCGGCGTCGGACTGCCTCGCATGATTGCCGAGCCAGCGGATGCCCAGCGCGAGCCCCGCCGCGCCGAGCGCGATCAGCGAGCACTGGATCGCGACCGGCAGGTAGCCGTGCGGCCGCGGATCGACGAACGGATAGGGATACCAGTTCTCCAGCGCGCCGCGCACGAGCGTATAGCCGAGATAGATCACCGGAAAGCCGAGCCACGCGACCGCGCTGCGCCACGGGATCGGCGAGCGCGGCTCCACGTACAGCCAGTCGCACAGCACCACGAGCGGCACGATCCGGTGCAGGACCCAGTTGTTGAGGGCCGGCGTGACGTGGCGCAGCGCATCGAGCCGCGCGAGCAGCAGCTCGTAGACGATCGCGGTGATCAGCACGTAGAGCACGGCGGCGCCGCGCATCGATTCGTAGCGGGCCGAGCCGGGACGCGTGATGCGCGACAGCCCCGCGACCAGCATGGCCGCTGCATACAGGCTGCTCAGTTGAGTGAAGTAGCTGAGGTAGTTGCCGAGATGGAAGGCCGGCATGCCCCAGCCGCCGGCGACGCTGTGCAGCGTGGTGGACACCGCGAGCAACGCGGCGATCAGCCGGTAGGCCGCAACGAAGATCGCTTTGCTCATGATGCCCGCGCAACGTCGCACCAAAGCTTCATCGTGCCACAGCCGCGCACGCGCGCGATGCGGATTTTCCATATGGCGGCACCGTGGAACGGGGTCGCGCGGATTCGTCGGATATTTGATCCGGTCGCACAACGCCGGCCACGCGCGAGGCTACAATCGGGGCAGCCGCCGGGCACCGGCCAGCCCGGCACGGGCCTCCCCCGCATACCACACGAGAAACACGAGACAACGCATGAAAAACATCCTCGCGAAACAGACGCGCTACAGCGCGCCCGCAATTTTCTTCCACTGGGTCATCTTCCTGTTGGTGGCACTCGCCTACCTGGCCATCGAGATTCGCGGACCGAAAGGCAGCGACAGCCGCGTGTTCTGGATGAACGTGCACTTGCTGGCAGGCACGTTCGTGCTCGTGCTGTCGGTGCTGCGCGTGCTGTGGCGGACGGTCAGCCGCGTGCCGGAGCCGATTCCGCAGGCGACGCTGCTCAAGTGGCTGTCGATGCTCGCCCATGTCGCGCTGTATGTCTTCATCATCGCGCAGCCGCTGCTCGGCATCATGCTCGTCAACATGGGTGGCAAGCCCGTGTCGCTCGACTGGATCGGCGTGTCGTTCACGCTGTTCGGCCCCGACAAGGCGCTGCGGCCGACGATCAAGGAAGCGCACGAACTGATCGGCAACGCGTTCTACTTCGTGATCGGCCTGCATGCGCTGGCCGCGCTGTACCACCACTTCATCCGGCGCGACGGCGTGCTGCGACGCATGGCGCCGTGATCGCCGCGCGCTGAAGCCGCGTAACATTCGGGGGCACATGGTTGTTGACGCAACCATGCGCCCTCGATCCGTTTACCCCGATGCGCGGCTGGCCATCGCGGCGAACATTCTGTAACATCTCGGCTGTTTTTACGTTCCGCTTACGCATCGCCGCGCATGCTGCACCGACATCGTCACCTGACCGCCTGGCTCGGCGTGTTCGCGATCTGGCTCGCGATCGCGGCGCCGCTGGTGTCGCAGTGGCGCATCGCGCAGGCGGTGACCCCCGACGCGATCGTCTGTAGTGCAGAGCATGGCGCGCACCGCGCGCCCGATGCAGGCCACGCGCACGATCACGCGCGGCATCTCGATGCGTGCGGCTACTGCGGCTTCTTCGCGCACAGCCCCGCGATCGGCGGCGCGGCCGCCGCCTCGTTCGCCTTCGTCCCCGCTCATGCCGTTTCCGCCGCCGCGCCGCATGCCGTCGCGGCGCGCGCCGACCGCTATCCGCGCGCGTATCCACGCGCACCGCCCGAGCGCGCCTGACGCGCTGTCTTCCGTTTCTTTCATCGCCGATATCCGTGCGGTCCGTCGAGGCCGCGTGGAGGGCGTCACTCGGGCTTTCGATCATGACCATGCTTTCCTTGCGCGCGCCGAGGGCGTCGCGCCATTCCCGTATGCGGCGCGTGCCGCGCATGCTGAAACTCACCGTTCCCGCGCTCGCCGTCGGCGCGATGACCGCGGCAGCGGCCGCGACCGAATCCGCACGTGCGGCCGGTGCGCCGACGGACGACGCGGCCACGCTGCTGCCGCCCGTCGAAGTCGTTGCGTCGCCGCTGAAGACGCCGCTCGTCGTCGTCACGGATCCGAAGACGCCGCGCCAGCCGCTGCCGGCGAGCGACGGCGCGGACTACCTGAAGACGATTCCCGGCTTCACGTCGATCCGCAGCGGCGGGACGAACGGTGACCCCGTGCTGCGCGGGATGTTCGGTTCGCGGCTGAACATTCTCGCGAACGGGATGCCGACGCTCGGCGCCTGCCCGAACCGGATGGATGCGCCGACCTCGTATATCGCGCCGGAAAGCTATGACAAGGTCACGGTCGTGAAGGGCCCGCAGACCGTGCTGTACGGCCCCGGCGCCTCGGCCGGCACCGTGCTGTTCGAACGCGTGACGCCGCGTTTCGAGCGTCCCGGCATGCGGTTCGACGGCAGCGTGGTCGGCGGCTCGTTCGGCCGCAACGACCAGAACGTCGACGTGACGGCCGGCACGCCGGACGTCTATGGCCGCGTGACCGCGAACCATGCGCATGCGCAGGACTACGAGGACGGCAACGGCAATACCGTGCCGTCGCAATGGGACAAGTGGAACGCCGACGCGGCGCTCGGCTGGACCCCCGACGATCACACGCGCGTCGAACTGACGGCGGGCACCGGCGACGGCTATGCGCGCTACGCCGGGCGCGGGATGGACGGCGCGCATTTCCGCCGCGAGACGTTCGGCCTGTCGTTCGACAAGCGGCATCTCGGCGACGTGCTCGACCGGATCGAGGCGCGCGTGTACTACAACGAAGCCGACCACGTGATGGACAACCATACGTTGCGGCAGCCCGACCCGACCAGCAGCATGCCGATGCGGATGGCGTCCGAGGTGCGGCGCCGCACGCTCGGCGCGCGGGCGGCGGCGACCTTCCGTTTCGGTGGCGACTTCAAGCTCGTGACCGGCGTCGACGCGCAGTCGAACCGGCTCGACGCGCGCTCGGCGATGGGGCGGCAGAACTACGGCGACCAGCCGTGGGATGCGCAGGCGACGATGTGGAACGCCGGTGCGTTCGGCGAGCTGACGTGGTATGCGAGCGATGCGTCGCGCGTGATCGGCGGTGCGCGGGTCGACTACGCGAGCGCGCGCGACAAGCGTGCGACGACGAGCGGGATGATGGCGAGCAAGCCGAATCCGACTTTCGACGACGATCGCGCGCGCGTGCTGCCGAGCGGATTCGTGCGTTACGAGCGCGATCTCGCGTCGCTGCCGGTCACGTGGTACGCGGGGATCGGCCATGCGCAACGCTATCCCGACTACTGGGAGCTGTTCTCCGCGAAGCGCGGGCCCGCCGGCTCGATCAACGCGTTCTCGGCAGTGCAGCCGGAGAAGACCACGCAGCTCGACATCGGCGCGCAATACAAGAGCGACCGGTTCGATGCATGGGTGTCGGCGTACGCGGGATATGTACAGGACTACATCCTGTTCAACTACGCGGCCGGGATGATGGGCCCGACCACGCAGGCAAGCAACGTCAACGCGCAGATCATGGGCGGCGAAGCCGGCGTGTCGTGGCGGCCGGTCGCGCCGCTGCGCGTCGAGACGTCGCTCGCGTATGCGTGGGGGCGCAACGCGACGAGCGGCGATCCGCTGCCGCAGATGCCGCCGCTCGAGGCGCGCTTCGGGCTCGAGTACACGCGCGGCGCATGGTCGGCCGGCGGGCTGTGGCGGGTCGTTGCACCGCAGCATCGCTATGCGATGAACGAGGGCAACGTGGTCGGCAAGGACTTCGGCCCGAGCGCCGGCTTCGGCGTGCTGTCGCTGCATGCGCAGTACAACGTCAGCAAGAAGGTGCAGATCTCGATCGGCGTCGACAACGTGCTGGACAAGGCCTACACCGAGCACCTGAACCTCGCCGGCAACGCGGGCTTCGGCTATCCGGCGAACGCACCGGTAATGGAGCCGGGGCGCACGGCATGGGTGCGCGTGAGCGCGAAACTGTGACGTGCGGCGCGCGTGTGCGATGCAGCATGCGCACGCGTGAATGCAGCCCCCGCCCGAACGGGCGGGGCGCGTCAACCGATTAGAGAACCGTATCTAGTCAGGGCGCAAACGTTCGCGACTCGTGATTCACTCCCGCATTCGATGCACACGGTACCCGCGACCGTTCGCGACGTGCCGTGCGCGTCGATCCGATCTCATTCGCACCGGCAGCACAATAATCAGGAGAACATGCATGGCCAGATCGATGCGTTCCAGGATGGTGGCAGGGGCAGTGGCATGCGCGATGAGCGTCGCGCCGTTCGCGGGGACGACCGCGGTGATGACGCTCGCGACGACGCACGCGGCGATGGCGGCAACCGCGCCGGCGGACAACTACGCGGCGACGCGTTACCCGATCATCCTCGTGCACGGGCTCACCGGCACCGACAAGTACGCGGGCGTGCTCGAGTACTGGTACGGCATCCAGGAGGACCTGCAGCAGCACGGCGCGACCGTCTACGTCGCGAACCTGTCGGGGTTCCAGAGCGACGACGGGCCGAACGGGCGCGGCGAACAGCTGCTCGCTTACGTGAAGACGGTGCTTGCCGCGACCGGCGCGACCAAGGTGAACCTGGTCGGTCACAGCCAGGGCGGCCTCACGTCGCGCTATGTCGCGGCCGTCGCGCCCGATCTCGTCGCGTCGGTCACGACGATCGGCACGCCGCATCGCGGCTCGGAGTTCGCCGATTTCGTGCAGGGCGTGCTCGCCTACGATCCGACCGGATTGTCGTCGGCGGTGATCGCCGCGTTCGTCAATGTGTTCGGCATCCTGACGAGCAGCAGCAACAACACCAACCAGGACGCGCTCGCCGCACTGAAGACGCTGACGACCGCCCAGGCCGCCGCGTACAACCGGAATTACCCGAGTGCCGGCCTCGGCGCGCCGGGCAGTTGCCAGACGGGCGCGCCGACGGAGACCGTCGGCGGCAATACGCACCTGCTGTATTCGTGGGCCGGCACGGCGGTCCAGCCGACCGTTTCCGCATTCGGCGTCACGGGCGCGACGGATACCAGCACGATCCCGGTGATCGATCCGGCGAATGCGCTCGACCTGTCGACACTCGCATTGTTCGGCACGGGCACGGTGATGATCAATCGCGGCTCAGGCCAGAACGACGGACTCGTGTCGAAGTGCAGCGCGCTGTACGGGAAGGTGCTGGGCACGAGCTACAAGTGGAACCATCTCGACGAGATCAACCAGTTGCTCGGCGTGCGCGGTGCGTATGCGGAAGATCCGGTCGCGGTGATCCGCACGCATGCGAACCGGCTGCAGCTCGCGGGCGTGTGATCGATGACGACACATGAAGGACGCGCGCCGCTCGCGCGGCGCGTCGTGGTCTACGGCGCGGTGGGGCTGGCGGCGATCGCCGGCGTCGCGATCTGGACCGGTACGGCATCGCATCGCGGCGCCGACGCGACGCATGCGTCGGCGGATGCCGCAGCCCTCGGCGGCGTGAACGCCGCGCCGTCGCAGCCCGCATTGCCGGCGAGCGCTGGCCTGCCGCCGCCGCTCGCCGATTCCAGTGCGCCGCGGCTGCCGCTCGACACCGGCGGCCACCTTGCGAAGTCGCGCGCGGTGCGCGATTTCTTCGATTATTGCCTGACCGCGCGGAGCGACTTGAGCGCGCCCGCGCTCGATGCGCTCGTCGTGCGCGAGATCGCCGCCCAGCTCGAAGGCACGGTCGCGCAACCCGAGGCGCTCGACGTCTGGCATCGATACCGCACGTATCTCGACGCGCTCGCGAAGCTGCCGGAGGCGGGTGCGGTCGACAAGTCCGATCTCGGCGCGCTGCAACTCGCGCTCGACCAGCGCGCGTCGATCGCGTATCGGACGCTCGGCGACTGGAGCCAGCCGTTCTTCGGCACCGAGCAGTGGCGGCAGCGCTACGATCTCGCGCGGCTGAAGATTACGCAGGACCCTGCGCTGACGGAGGCGCAAAAGGCGGAGCGGCTCGCGGCGCTCGCGCAGCAGATGCCGGCCGACGAACGCGCGGCACGGCAGAAGGCCGACCGGCAGCAAGCCGCGCTCGACCAGATCGCGCAATTACGGAAGAGCGGGGCGACGCCCGATGCGATGCGCGCGCAACTGACGCAGACACTCGGCCCGGAAGCCGCCGCGCGCGTCGCGCAGATGCAGCAGGAGGACGCGTCGTGGCAGAGCCGCTACGCCGACTATGCGGCGCAGCGTGCGCAGATCGGCGCGGCCGGATTGTCGCCGCAGGATCGCGACGCGCAGATCGCCGCGCTGCGTCAGCGCATGTTCACGAAGCCCGGCGAAGCGCTGCGCGCGGCGTCGCTCGACCGCGGCGCGGCTGCCGCGCAGTAATGCGCGCAATCGCGCACGCGCTCATGCCGCGCGCGTGAAGCGCCGCGGCAGATGCTGTTCGATGGTGGCCGCGAGCGTGTCGAACGCGGGGCCGATGCGTTCGTGCGCGACGCACGCGTAGCCGAGCAGCAGCCCGCGCCGCGCAGTGTCCAGGCTGCTGTAGTAGCTGGTCAGCGGGCGCACGATCACGCCCGCGTCGAACGCGCTTTGCGTGACCGCGCGATCGTCGCACGTGTCGGGCAGGCCGAGCACCAGATGGAGTCCCGCCTCGTCGCCCATCACAGGCAGCGCGTCGCCGAAGCGCGCATGGATCGCATCGATCAGCAACTGCCGGCGCTCGCCGTACAGCGTGCGCATCCGCCTGACGTGCGAAGTCAGGTGCCCGTCCATGATGAATTCGGCCAGCACGGCCTGCTGCATCAGCTGGCCCTCGCGATACAGCTCCGACAGCCCGGTGCGGAACGTGTCGACCAGATGCTCCGGCACGACCATGTAGCCCATCCGCAGGCCCGGGAACAGCATCTTGCCGAGACTGCCGACGTAGATCACGCGGCCGCCGTCGTCGAGCCCCTGCAGCGACGCGAGCGGCCGGCTGCCGTAGCGGAATTCGCTGTCGTAGTCGTCCTCGATGATCCAGCAGCGGTGCTGGCGTGCGTACTCGAGCAGCATCCGGCGCCGCGCGAGGCTCATCACCATCCCGAGCGGATACTGATGCGACGGCGTGACGAGCACGAGCCGCGGCGGATGCTGCATGTCGCCCGCGCTCGGATCGAGGCCTTCCTGGTCGACCGGCACCGGCGTGAGCGCGAGGCCGGTCGCCTGCAGCACGCTGCGCACGCCCCAGTAGCACGGCTCCTCGACCCACGCGCGATCGCCGATATCGGACAGCAGCCGCACCGCGAGGTCGATCGACTGGTGGATGCCGGTCGTGATGATCACCTGGTCCGGCGTGCATTTGACCGAGCGCGCGACGCGCAGGTAGTCGGCGAGCGCGCGGCGCAGCGGCCGGTAGCCGCCGCCCGGCGCATAGGTCAGCAATTCGGGATTCGCTTCCTTCCACAGGCGCGCCTGCAGGCGGCTCCAGGTGCGGCTCGGGAATTCCGACACATCCGGCACGCCCGGCATGAACGCGCCCCACTGGCGCCGCGACACGCCCGCGTGCTCGATCAGCTGCCGGCCGCGCATCGACAGGCCGCCTTGTGCGTCCTGCTGCAGCGCCGCATCGGCATCGGACGGCTGCGGTGCGGCGGCGCCCGGCACGCGGATCGCGGCCGCGTCCGGCCGCGTGTCGGCCACGTAGGTGCCGCTGCCGGTCGTCGTCAGCACGTAGCCTTCGGCCGTCAGCTGGTCGTACACGTGCAGCACGGTATTGCGCGCGATCGACAGGTCTGACGCGAGCGTGCGCGAACTCGGCAGCTTTGTGCCTGGCCCTAATTCTCCGGTGAGAATGGCCTGCTGCATCAGTTGCAGCAGTTGCCGGTACATCGGCTCGGACGAGCCGCGGTCGAGACGGGCCGAGAGCCAGTCGCCCAGGATCACGGTATCCAAAGTGGTCCTACTAGGAATATTGAAATGGTTCCCTAGTATAGAACCGTGCGCGCCGTATAGTGGCTCGCATCTCAAAAACGTTTGTCGCGCAGCAAGGGGACAGCCACGATGAAGTCCGATGATGTGATCGTCAGCTTTCGCGGCGTGCGGAAGACCTACGACGGCGAGACGCTGGTCGTCAAATCGCTCGACCTCGATATCCACCGAGGGGAATTCCTGACGCTGCTCGGGCCGTCCGGCTCGGGCAAGACCACCTGCCTGATGATGCTGGCGGGCTTCGAGTTCCCGACGGGCGGCGAGATCCGCCTCGACGGCGAACTGCTGAACACCGTGCCGCCGCACAAGCGCAACATCGGCATGGTGTTCCAGAACTACGCGCTGTTTCCGCACCTGACGGTCGAGCAGAACGTCGCGTATCCGCTGACGGTGCGCAAGCTCGCGGCCGCCGAGCGCGCGGAGCGCGTCGCGCATGCGCTGAAGATGGTGCAGATGGAGCGTTTCGCGAAGCGTTATCCGGCGCAGTTGTCGGGCGGCCAGCAGCAGCGCATCGCGCTCGCGCGTGCGCTCGTGTTCGAGCCGAAGCTGGTGCTGATGGACGAGCCGCTCGGCGCGCTCGACAAGCAGTTGCGCGAACACATGCAGTACGAACTGAAGGCGCTGCACGAGAAGCTCGGCGTGACCTTCGTGTACGTGACGCACGACCAGGGCGAGGCGCTGACGATGTCCGACCGCGTCGCCGTGTTCGACAAGGGCATCGTGCAGCAGCTCGATACCGTCGACCGCCTGTACGAATCGCCGTGCAACGAATTCGTCGCGAACTTCATCGGCGACAGCAACCGGCTGCGCGGCACCATCGCGCGCGTCGACGGCGAATTCTGCGAATTCCGGCTGGACGACGGCACGCAGCTCGTCGGGCGCCGCATCGGCGACGCGGCCGAAGGCGCGCCGGCCGTCGCGTGCATCCGCCCCGAACGCATGAGCCTCGCGAACGGGCACATGAACGGCAGCACCGCCAACCGCGTGACCGGCGAGGCGCGCAGCCTCATCTATTTCGGCGATCACGTGCGCATGCGCTGCGCGCTGCCGGGCCAGGACGAATGCTTCGTGAAGGTGCCGCTCGGCACGGGCGCGCTCGACGCGTTCTCGCCCGGCGCGCCGGTATCGCTCGCATTCGCGCCCGAGCACCTGCGCGTGTTCGCCTGACACAGGGTTTTCCCGCTTTATCGCAGCACGTCGTCAACAACAACCGCCCACTTCCACCACGAGAGGAGAGGAACCATCATGAACGGAGCAAGCACTACCGCGCGTCGCACCGCGCTCGCACTGGCGCTCGCCGTCGTCGGCGCATCGGCCGCGGCGGCCGAACTCACGGTCGTCAACTTCGGCGGCGCGAACGGCGACGCACAGAAGGCCGCATTCAACCAGCCGTTCGAGAAGGCGACCGGCAACAAGGTCACGGCCGTCGAGTACAACGGCGAGCAGGCGAAAGTGAAGGCGATGGTCGAGGCGAAGCACGTCAACTGGGACGTGGTCGAAGTCGAGTCGGGCGACTTGAACCGCGGCTGCGACGAAGGGCTGTACGAGAAGCTCGACTGGTCGAAGATCGCGAAGAAGTCCGACCTGATTCCGGAATCGCCGCAGGTGTGCGGCGTCGGCTTCTTCGTGTGGTCGACCGCGCTGTCGTACAACGCGGACAAGCTGAAGACCGCGCCGACCGGCTGGGCCGATTTCTGGAACGTGAAGAAATTCCCCGGCAAGCGCGGGATGCGCAAGGGCGCGCGCTACAACCTCGAGTTCGCGCTGATGGCCGACGGCGTCCCGACGAAGGACGTCTACAAGGTGCTCGGCACGAAGGCCGGCCAGGACCGCGCGTTCAAGAAGCTCGACGAACTGAAGCCGTACATCCAGTGGTGGGAAGCGGGCGCGCAGCCGCCGCAGTTCCTCGTGGCCGGCGACGTCGTGATGTCGACCGCGTACAACGGCCGCATCGACGCCGCGCAGAAGGAAGGCAAGAACCTGAAGGTCGTGTGGAACGGCAGCATCTACGACCTCGACTACTGGGCGATTCCGAAGGGCTCGCCGAACAAGGCGCTGGCCGAACAGTACATCGCGTACACGCTGACGCCGAAGCCGCAGCAAGAGTATGCGCATCACATCGCGTACGGCCCCGCGAACATCCCGGCGATCAAGTCGCTCGACGCGAAGACGCTCGCGAACCTGCCGAACTCGCCGGCCAACGGCAAGAACGCGGTGCTGGAGGACATCGGCTTCTGGACCGACCACAGCGACGAGCTCGAGCAGCGCTTCGCCGCGTGGGCGACGAAGTAACCGCTACTCAGGTGTCCTGATGCAACCTGCCGCGCGGCGCGCCGAACGCGTCGCGCGGCATTCTGCCGGATCGAGCCCGGCCGGAGAGAACCGTTGAACACGATGACGATCGCTCCTTCCTCGCCGTCGACAGCCGCGCTCAAGCGCGAGCTGAAGGCCGCCGAGGCCCGCAAGCGCACGATGGCGTTGCTGCTGATCGCGCCGCTCGCGATCTTCCTGCTGCTCATCTTCGTCGTGCCGATCGGCACGCTGCTCACGCGCGCGGTGCAGAACCCGGAGATCGCGACCGCGCTGCCGAACACGGTGGCCGCGCTGTCGGGCTGGGACCGCAAGACCCCGCCGGCCGATGCCGCGTATGCCGCACTCGCGGCCGACATGACGAAGGTCGCCGACAGCGAGGCGATGGGCGCGCTCGCGCGGCGCCTGAACACCGAGATTCCCGGCTACCGCTCGCTCGTCGCGAAGACGGCGCGCGCGATGCCGCTGAAGGGCGAGGAGGGCGCGGGCACCGCGGCGCTGACACCCGCGCAGACCCGCGCGAAGTTGATCGACCTCGATTCGCGCTGGGGCGAGCCCGCGTACTGGCAGGCGATCGCGAAGAACGGCAGCCAGGTGTCGCCGTTCTACCTGCTCGCCGCGCTCGACCACAAGCAGGACGGCTTCGGCCAGATCGTGCGGGCCGATCCCGACCAGTCGATCTATCTGGCGATCTTCGGCCGCACGTTCGTGATCGGCGTCGCGGTCACGCTGTTCGCGCTGCTGCTCGGCTATCCGCTCGCGTACTGGATCTCGACGCTGTCGGAGCGCCGCGCGAACCTCGTGATGATCCTCGTGCTGATTCCGTTCTGGACCTCGGTGCTGGTGCGCGTCGCCGCATGGATCGTGCTGCTGCAGAGCGAGGGGCTGATCAACACCGCGCTGATCGGCGCCGGGCTGATCTCGCATCCGCTGACGCTGCTGTTCAACCGCGTCGGCGTGTACATCTCGATGACGCACATCCTGCTGCCGTTCATGATCCTGCCGCTGTACAGCGTGATGAAGTCGATCCCGCCGACCTACCAGCGCGCGGCCGTGTCGCTCGGCAGCCATCCGTTCGCCGCGTTCTGGCGCGTGTACGTGCCGCAGACCTATCCGGGCGTCGGCGCGGGCGCGCTGCTCGTGTTCATCCTCGCGATCGGCTACTACATCACGCCCGCGCTGCTCGGCGGGCCGAACGATCAGATGGTCAGCTACTACGTCGCGTACTTCACCAACGTGACGATCAACTGGGGCATGGCGTGCGCGCTCGGCGGGCTGCTGCTCGCGGCGACGCTGGTGCTGTATGCGGTGTACGGGCGCTTCACGCGCACCAACGTGAGCCTCGGCTGAGCGCCGGGGACAGGAAAACGGGAAGGGGAAGCCGACCATGAAACTCGCCAGGCCGCTGTTCGCGCCGCACATGTCGTTCGTCGAGCGCGCGTGGTACGTCGCGTTGCGCGTGCTCGTCGTGCTGACGCTGCTGTATCTGATCCTGCCGGTGCTCGCGATCGTGCCGCTGTCGTTTTCGTCGAGCACGTTCCTCGTCTATCCGATTCCGGGCTTCTCGACGCGCTGGTACGAGAACCTGATCGCGTCCGACGAGTGGCGGATGGCCGCGAAGAACAGCTTCATCGTCGCGCCGTCGGCGACTGTCGTCGCGACCGTGCTCGGCACGCTCGCCGCGATCGGGCTCACGAAGGCGGATTTCCGCGGCAAGGGGCTGCTGATGGCCGTGCTGCTGTCGCCGATGATCGTGCCGGTCGTCGTGGTCGGCGTCGGCATGTACCTGTTCTTCGCGCCGCTCGGGCTCGCGAACACCTACACCGGCCTGATCGCCGCGCACGCGGCGCTCGGCGTGCCGTTCGTCGTGACGACGGTGGCCGCGACACTGCAGGGCTTCAACCAGAACCTGGTGCGCGCGAGCCTGTCGCTCGGCGCGAACCCCGTCACGACGTTCTTCCGCGTGACGCTGCCGGTGATCGCGCCGGGCGTGATGTCGGGCGCGCTGTTCGCGTTCGCGACGTCGTTCGACGAAGTCGTCGTCACGCTGTTCCTCGCGGGCGCGGACCAGACGACGCTGCCGCGCCAGATGTTCACCGGCATTCGCGAGAACATCAGCCCGACGATCGCCGCGCTCGCGACGATCCTGATCATCTTCTCGACGAGCCTGCTGCTCGCGCTCGAATGGCTGCGCGGCCGCAACGCGCGGCGCGCGGTGTCGTAACGGCGGGCGGACGCGTGACGTTGCGCCGGCTGCCGGGCCGGCGATCGTTGCGTTCTCAACGAAGCCGCGCGCCTGACCCGGCGTGGCGAAGCTTTCGTTTCGCTGACTGACGAAGCGGTTGCCTGCACGTTCGATGCGGCTCTGCAACAATACGGCTCGTGGTGCCGCGCGTTCCGTTGCCGTCGCACGCACGGAGCGCCCGTTGCCGCGCCGCTCAATCCGCGACGCCGCGCGTCGCTCGTCAGTCAGCCGAGCCTCATCTTGTCCGAATTCGCATCCTCCGCCGGCGCCCGGGAGCCGGCCGTCAACTGGCGCGCGATGTCCGCCGTGCTGCTGGCCGTCGCGCTCGCGACGCTCGACACCGCGATCGCGAACACCGCGCTGCCCGCGATCGCCGCCGACCTGCACGCGTCGCCGGCCGCGTCGGTGTGGATCATCAACGCGTACCAGCTCGCGATGGTCGCGACGCTGCTGCCGTTCGCGTCGCTCGGCGACATCGTCGGCCACAAGCGCGTGTATGTCGGCGGCCTCGCGGTATTCACGCTCGCGTCGCTCGGCTGCTCGCTCGCGGCGACGCTGCCGCAGCTGACGGCGGCGCGGATCGTGCAAGGCTTCGGCGCGAGCGCGATCATGAGCGTGAACGTCGCGCTGATCCGCAACCTGTTTCCCGCGCACCGGCTCGGGCGCGGCGTCGGCTTCAACGCGCTCGTCGTCGGCGTGTCGTTCGCGGTGGGGCCGACGATCGCGTCGCTGATCCTGTCGGTGGCCGCATGGCCGTGGCTGTTCGCGGTGAACGTGCCGCTCGGCGTGCTCGCGCTTGCCGTGGCGATTCCGTCGCTGCCGCAGACGGCGCGCGGCAAGCATGCGTTCGATCCGCTCGCCGCGCTGTTCAACGTGATCACGTTCGCGTCGCTGATCTTCGCGCTCGGCGAATTCGCGCAGCGCGGGCCGCTGTCCGTCGTGTTCGCGGCCGCGACAGTCGCGCTCGCGTTCGGCTGGCTGCTGATCCGCCGCCAGGCCGGGCATCCGGCACCGATGCTGCCGGTCGACCTGTTCCGCCGGCCCGTGTTCACGCTGTCCGCGCTGACGGCCGTGTGCGCGTTTGCCGCGCAGGGGCTCGCGTTCGTGTCGCTGCCGTTCTACTTCGAAACCGTCCTGCATCGCGATGCGGTCGAGACCGGTTTCCTGATGACGCCGTGGTCGGCGATCGTCGCGCTCGCCGCGCCGATCGCGGGCCGCTTGTCCGACCGTTATCCGCCCGGATTGCTCGGTGCGATCGGGCTCGCGCTGCTGAGCGCGGGGATGGTGTCGCTCGCCGCGTTGCCGGCAGCGCCGAGCGTCGTCGACATCGGCTGGCGGATGATGCTGTGCGGCGCGGGCTTCGGCTTCTTCCAGTCACCGAACCTGAAGGCGCTGATGTCGAGCGCGCCGCCCGAGCGCAGCGGCGGTGCGAGCGGGATCATCGCGACCGCGCGGCTGATCGGGCAGGCGACGGGCGCGGCGCTCGTCGCGCTGTCGTTCGGGATCGCGGGGCGTCACGGGCCGACGCTCGCGCTGATGCTCGGGGCGGGTTTTGCGGGGGCGGCGAGCGTGGCGAGCGGGCTGCGGCTCTTCGCGCCGTCGCACCGGGCCGGCGCGCCGGTTGCGTCGGTCGCGACGACAGCGACGACAGCGACGACAGCGACGACAGCGACGACAGCGACGACAGCGACGAACGAGCGGGCGACGGAGTAGGGCTCCGCGCCCGCCCGTTTTCCGAATCTTTCCCGGCCGGTGTGCGGCGAACGACCGCCGCGCGCCGGCCTTCGCGTCGGGCTCAGAAGCCGCCCGTCTGGATCAGCTTGTTGAGGTTCGCGATGTTCAGGCTGCCGAAGCCGGTCGTCAGGTCCCAGCCGGTGCCTGCTCCGTAGCCATACCCCTGATAGCCGTTGTTCCCGGACACGACGTCATAGCGCACGAGCGACGGGTTCGACGGGATGTCCGCATAGAACTTCGCGGCCGGGAAACCGAGGCCGGTGCCGTTCGCCGCGAGCAGACGCGCCCAGAAGCCGGTGAAGATCGGCGCGGCGAGGCTCGTGCCGCCGATCTGCTGCAACTGGCCGTAGTTGTAGATGTACGCGCCCGTGCTCTGCGCGGCATCGAACGATACGTCGGGCAACTGACGATTGCTGCCCGATTGCCACGCCGGCGCCGGCAGCACCGTGCTGACGCCGCCGCCCGTCGCCCACAGCTTGCCGTTGCCGTCGAGGCCTTCGTTCCACACCGTTTCGTTCGAGAACGCACCCGCCGACGTGGTGTACAGCGTCGTGCCGCCGATCGCGAGCACGTGCGGCGACGCGGCCGGCCACGACACCGTGTAGTTCGCGCCGTCCGGATAGCCGCGGTTGTTGCACTCGTACACGCCCTCGTCGCCCGACGACACCGCGAACGTCTGACCCTGCGCGGCAGCCGTCGTGAAGATCTGCTCTTCGGCGTCGATGGTGCCGTCCGCGTTCGCGTCGGTCTCGCACCAGCCGAGCGACACGTTGATCACCTTCGCGGTGTTGTCCGACACCGCGCGGTTGAACGCCTGCGTGAGCCCCGTGTTGCCGGCGGCGTTCAGGTCCGCCATGTAGAACACGAGCTTGCCGACCTGGCCGCCGGCCGAGCCGACGATCGACTGGCTGTCGAGATCCCATTCGCCCTGGCCGTCCTGGTCGTCGCTGTAGCTGCCGGTCGTGCCGGTGCCGTTGGTCTTCACGGTCTGGGTCGTGACCGTGCCGTAGCCGTTGCTCGACGTGAACTGCTTCAGGTCCTGCAGCGTCTGCGATACGCCGCCGATCGTGACGATGCCGACGCTCACGCCGGCCGCGGTCGGCACGCCGGTCGCGTTGTAGAGGCCCGGGAATTCCTTCGGATAGTGGCCGGTGGCCGTGCCGGCCGCGAGCGCCTGCGGTTTCGCGACGTTGCCGATGCGCAGCATCGGCCGTGCGCGCGCGACGTTCTGCAGCCCGAGCACCGAGCCGACGACGTCGCCGAGCGCGCGCGGCACCTGCGCGGTCGAAGCATTCGCGAAACCCGAGCGGCCCGCGTACTGGAAATGCACGAGCGACGTGTTGAACGCGGTCTTTACCGTGCCGGCCGTGCCGCGCGCGGACACCAGCAGCCGGTTCGGCGCGACCTCGATATTCACGAAGCCGCTCTTGCGCAGATAGTCGACGACCGATTTCACTTGCGCGTCGGTGGGCGCGTAGCTGGCGAGGAACTGTTCGTGCGTCAGGTACTGGCGGTAATGCGCGTTGCCGGGCCGGTTCACGTCGTGCGCGAGCTGCTTGAGCTGCGCGGCGTTGCGCAGCTTCAGGCTGACGACGATGTCGGCCGTTTCGCCGGCCGCGAGTTCGAGCGACGGTGCGGCGCTGCGCGCCATCAATTGCGGGCCGGTCAGAAAGGCCTTCGTGTGGGTGTCGACCCAGTCCGTCGTCGCATGTGCCGCGCCGGCGGCGAGCACGAGCGGCCACGCGCATGCGAGGCGGCGCGGCGACGGAAGGGGAAGGGCAAACCAGGCGTTCCTTTTCATCGGGAGTCCTTTTTAGGAGAGACGACGTTGCTGGAAGCCCGGGCCCTTGTGGGGCCGCGAGCGGTGACGAGCGTAGGGCGCCGGTGCCGTTCAGGTAGCTGCCAGTTTCCATAGCTGTCAGTTCTGACATCGGCGTGCTCGCGTGCCGGCGATGCGTCGTTCATGCATGCGGCAGCAGCCCGCGGCAAAGGGAACCGGTTCGCCACGCGACCGCGCATCGGTCGCTGGCGTTTGCGCGCACGACTCGTTCGTTTCGGCAGCGGAATGCGCGCGATTGCAGAGCGAAGGACCGTGTGCGAGCAGCGTTTTCGAGCGCCCGTGAACGCATTGCGCGTTGCAATATGTGGTCAGGCGTGGCCGCGCGGCCGGCGCGACGACGTACGAATGCGCGAATGCACAAAAACGGAACCCGTCGGTCGCGCGCGTTTCCCGAACTGTGGAACGACGTATTGGCGAGTCTTGCAGCGCGCTTTCGGTTGGACGGTCCGGTGAGCAGATTAGAGGAAATGCTCGAATCGGACGGTGACGCTGCCTCGACGCGCGCGTGATGTCCTTCGCAAGCCGATTCGCCGCCATTCCGTCCGTTCCGGCGAACGCCCCCCGCTGCAGGATCGCCTGATGCTTCCTGCGAAATTGCGCCTTGACGTGCGTCGATCCCGCGATATTCTTGAATCCATAACTATCGGGTTATGAATCAAGCCATGCAAAACGTTCCCGACATGCTGTTCAGGACGCTCGCCGATCCGACCCGCCGCGCGCTGTTCGAGCGGCTGTGCGAGGAGGGCGAGCTGACGGTTGCCGCGCTGACGGCGCACGCAGGTGTGTCGCAGCCGGCGGTATCGAAGCATCTGGGGGTACTGAAGCAGGCCGGGCTCGTGAGCGACCGTCACGAAGGCCGGCAGACGCATTACAGCGCGCAGCCGCAAGCGCTGACACCGTTGATCGACTGGACCAGCCAGATGGCAGGCTTCTGGCAGAACCGGTTCGACGCGCTCGAAGATCTGCTCAAGAGGATGGATCAGTCATGAACCAAGCCACCACTGACACACGCACCGTCGTCGTCGAACGGGAACTGTCGCATCCGCCGGAGAAGGTCTGGCGTGCGCTCACGCAACCGCATCTGATCGAGGCATGGCTGATGCAGAGCGATTTCGAGCCCGTCGCGGGCCGCGCGTTCAGCTTCCGCGCGGACTGGGGTTCGGTCGACTGCACGTTGCTGACGATCGAGCCGCAGCGCGTGCTGTCCTATACGTGGGCCGCGTACGGGCTGGAAAGCGTCGTCACCTGGACGCTCACGCCGACGCCGGTCGGCACGCTGTTGCGGATGGAGCAGGCCGGTTTCCGCGCGGATCAGGAGCAGGCGTACCGCGGTGCGCAGCACGGCTGGACGCAGTTCTTCGCGTCGCTCGAGCAGGTGCTCGCGCGCCCCGATGACGACCAGGAGGGCCGTGCATGAGCGCCTCCGACCTGGAACCGTCGGCCCGCATCGACGCGCTGATCGCAGGCATCGCCGACTGGCGCGGCAAGACGTTCGCCGAGCTGCGCGAGACGATCCTCGCCGCCGACGAAGGCATCGTCGAGGAGTGGAAATGGATGGGCAGCCCGGTGTGGTCGTGCGACGGGATGATCGCGGTCGCGAACGCGCACAAGGGCAAGGTGAAGCTCACGTTCATGCATGGCGCGCAGCTGCCCGATCCCGACGGGCTGTTCAATGCGGGCCTTGAAGGCAATGCGCGGCGTGCGATCGATTTCCTCGAAGGCGACAAGCTCGACAAACGGGCGCTGAAGCGTCTCGTTCGCGCGGCGATCGACTACAACCGCGCGCACCTGAAGAAGAACGCGCGGCCGGCCGCAGGCGGCAGGACGCGCGCCGACAAGGCCGCATGACGCACCGGCGCGCCGGCACACCGCCGCGCA